>NZ_CP150276.1:5128316-5456633 GCF_037977235.1 Paenibacillus sp. FSL K6-0276
TGGGTTAAAGCGGAGGCAGAACAGACACTGGGTTTTGAACAAGAGAATGGAACGGATGGTATAACAGGAAAGAGGTATTTGATTTATCCTGATTTCAGATTTCCTGGAAATGCAGGTTTTGGGATCTCAGTTGGAACTAATGGGATTTCTATTCACGAACATTCTAGTGACTACATGCCGGCCAAGCTAGTCTATCCATATTCATTCTCGGATTGGCAGCATGTTGCAGTCGTTTATGAGAACAAAACTCCAAGCCTTTATATAAATGGTGAGTTTGTAAAAAAAGGCCTATCCAGCGAATATAACCATGTTTACCCCTCTTTGACTGTAGGAGGACATCCTTACGGTCATTTTGTAGGAAAAGTGGCTCATTTAAGGCTTTGGAGCACAGCGAGAACTTTAGTGGACATTCAGAATTTTATGTTTGAAGACCTCCTAGGTCATGAATCAGGATTGTATTGGCATTGGAACCCTCTCTCAGGAACGTTAGTTGCAAACTCCACCAAAAAGAATATACAAGTAAGCGTAATTATGCCATCACATAATCGATTTCCGTTAAATCATTTCGCCCTGCGGGCGTTAGAAAGTCAGACATATCCCGCTGATCAAATGGAAGTTATTTTTTTGGATGATGGTTCAACAGACTCGACCACCTCTCTTCTTGATAACTATTTAAATCCTAGATTTCCAATTAAATTCGTTCGACTAGAGAAAGCAGTAGGGAGGGGAAAAATACGTAATATTGGGATGAGTCTATCCTCTGGATCTGTTCTTTTGTTTCTAGATGCCGAAATGCTTTGTCCCCCGGATTTAATTGAGAAACATATGTTGCATCATCAAGAAGGCAACCCACTAGTTGTTTCAGGGAGTATGAAAGTCAAACGGATTTTTACGGTGGCGGATCCCCAATACACAGAGAATCAGATTTCACATATGCAAAGCTTATATCAGCTGCATCCATCCGTACAAGCGATGATCACCCAATTCCATGTAGATCGCACGGCTATTCAATTACTCCCAATGGAAGCGATGAGCGACCCGACACAGCTCGATCCTTGGAGTTTTGAGTACGATTATTTTGAAAAAATTCTTACAAAACACGGACCTTATTTTAACAATTTCCATTATAGTTGGCTAAATTTCATTACAAGCAATGTATCTTTACCTAAATCTTTACTCGAAAAATCCGGATATTTCAATGAACAATTCGAGGGGTATGGATGGGAAGATTGGGAGCTTGGTTTTCGGTTGTATAAGGAAGGGGCATATTTTATCCATGATGATGAAGTAATCAATTATCATCAGGAACATCCAAGGCCAGCTGATAATTTTGATCAATCACGTAAAAACTTTATGAAATTTGTTCAATTGCATCCGGGTCCAGAAATTCAATTAATAGTGCTTGACATGATTCCACACCGAAGAGAAATGGTGGTCATCAATGAGTATTTAACAGATATTTTGAGATTACAAGCCATTTATACAGAAAAATTTAACGTATTCTATCAATTTATACTCTATGTTCTTGAAAAACTCTGTTATATGCTTTCATTAAATGCAGATATCTTTATGCCGCTGCCCGACAACATTCTTGATAAAAACAATATGAAAACTGCAGAGTCAAAATTAGAGGCGGAGGAGATCAGAGAGTTAAATACATTTCCAAGACTTATGGAATTATACGATTTATTATATGATTTTGTTACGAAAGAGGAATCTTAATATCCTATCAGAAGTATGTTAATGATCCCCATTAAGCAGAAGTGCTAGACCTAAACGGTTTACACGAATGCTTGAAGGGGATCATTTACACTGTCTAAAAGTCAGATTATTTTCAAACCGAATAAGTCAACTTTCCGTCCAACTAAATTGTGATAAATCTCCAAGGATAAATCGCCCTTTAGCAAAAGCTTCGCCGGAGCCCGATATGCATACTTTATCTCCTAAAATACTACTGCTGATGATTGACTTTCCAGTTCCACTAATGGTAATATCCCGGAGCAAAATACTGTGATCGATGATGCAATCGTCCAAATGGGTGCCAGACATTATGGAAACATAAGGCCCGATGGTACAGTTCTCCAACCTGCATCCAGGGCCGATGATTACCGGCTCATGAAGTATACAGTTGATGAGGGTAGATTCAGAAGAGATCACATTTCCCCCTTGGCAGACGTCATCCATCATCCAGATGTTAGCCTCAAGCCATCGCTCTGTATTCCCGACATCGGAAACATTTTGGTTGGTAGTAACGAAAGCCACCTTGCTGTTCCGAGCAATTAACCGCTGTATCGCATCCGTTATTTCAAGTTCTCCCCGTGCAGAGGCTGTTAAATTACGGATCTGATCAAATATCCCGGATTTAAACGCGTAGACACCGACTATAACCAGATTGCTTTTCGGGTACATAGGTTTCTCCACCAGTCTTACAATCTCATCGCCGTTAATTTCGGCAACCCCGAACTGCTGCGGATTGGCCACTTTCGTTAGTAGGATACAGGCCTCTGCCGTAATCATCTGATCCATTAGCGGACCGAGCGGCTCCTTGACTAGGTTGTCACCAAGCATAAGAACAAAATCGCTACCCTGAATAAAACCTTCGGCTACAGCAACGGCATCGGCTATCCCTTTCGGTTCGTTCTGGTATAAATAAGTCAGAGTAACGCCGAACTTTTCTCCGTCGCCGGCCTCCTCGTAAATCATTGCCTCTTGGGAAGGATGAATAACGATTCCGATATCACGTATTCCTTCATTTGCGAGCTTTTCAATTTCATAAAATAGAATCGCTTTGTTGGCGACGGGAATCATCGTTTTCGGCCTGGATAGCGTGAACGGTCTTAAGCGTGAGCCTTTTCCTGCACAGACGATTAACCCCTTCATGACCCTTCATTCCCATTTTCAGACTGGACACCATATCTGCCCAGAAACGGATCAGACCCAGTCTTAAACAACCGGACATTGCTAGTATCCCCCAACCAAAAACCCCCATATGGCCTGTTATATTTGACAGTTCTGGCCATTATTTTCGCTTCATTTAGATTGTCTGCACAGGTCACTGAACAAATATTCATAAAGCTCCCTCCTTAATGAAATCACCAACTCTTCTAATCGTTCTAATTACCTCAATCCTTTATTTATGTGAATTTTTGTTTTCTATTGGACTGTCCAAGCAAGAGTTTCTGTAATTTGCCACGGTACTTAGCCTGGACGTAGGCTAGCTCCACTTCAATTTTCGAGCCATTCAAACGTGTTCCCATTCCGTCATGCCATCGGTAGTACACAAGCGTCTCGTTTAAGAATGGGAAAGAATATCCAGCTAGTATTGCCCGATACCAGAAATCCAGATCTTGTGTATAAAGAAGGTGCTCGTCAAAGTACCCGATCTGATCAAACAACTCCCGCTTCATCATCACTGTGCATCCATTCACAGGATTAGCGTTCAGAAAACAACGTTGAAAATCAGGTAAAGACGGAAAAACGGATGCAACGGCGAACTTTGTCATCACCCCCTCCCCGTTAATGTAGTTAAAGTTGGTATGCGAGATATAAGCACCCGTCTCCATCATGAACTGTACTTGCCTCTCGCTCTTGTGGGGCTGATAGAAGTCATCGGAACTGAGCCAAGTAATATAATCTCCCGAAGCATTTCGAATTCCATAATTGAGCGCGCTGGCCGTACCCCCATTAGGTTTGCCGAGATAACACACACGATCATGAAATTTACGAATTTTCTCAGAATGAAGGGTAGATCCATCATCTACTACAATAATTTCAATCGGCTGATAGGTTTGAGCTAGTGCACTACGAATCGCCCGTTCTACATAGGAACAATTATAAAAAGGAATGATGATAGACACTTTAGGCTTCATGATGTCCCCCCCTCCAATCGAAAGTAATCTATAATATCGACAAATGACTGCAGGTTTGGAATTTCCGGTCTCCAATTGTGAACAGGTAATTGCTCTGGTGTAACAGACTTCCTGAAAATCTGCGAAAATGGCTTTTCTTCCGAATCCCCTTGCTCACTCCATGAGATTGGTACAGAGCAGGAAGCAAGTTGTACCATTGATAAGGCTACTTCATACAAGGTTCGCTCTGTACCGGAGTCAATCTGATAGGTTGCTCCAGATTGACCCATAGACAGTAGAACTGCGTATGCCCTCACGGCATCACGAACATCCAGAAAGTCGCGCCGTTCCGTTCGGGAAGAAAGGGTGAACGGCGTTAACTCTTCGCCTCTTTCCAGTCCGGCGATATGCCTACCAAGAAGCGAACAAAAGCCAGTTGATGGTCCGGGTCCAATCAAGTTGCTTGGTTCGGCGATCATCACGGACTGTCCGAACAGTGAAGCCCAGGAAAGAGCCCCGGCAGATTGAAGGCTCTTGCTTAAACTGTAAGGATGCCCTGGACGATATGGCGGCTGGAGAGGGAAACTTAGGCGAGATCCTACCACAAGAATTCGACAAGAAGGGGAATGACGAAGCGCATTCAGCAGGTTAAGGGTAGCCATAATGTTAGATTCCATATACAACAACGGTTTTTGCCAAGCTTCCGGGACAGAATTTTTGCCGCCAAGGTGAAGCACATAATCAGGTACAATACTGCGGAGCGTTTCTTCAAGCTCGGTGCTGTCCAGCAGCTCGCATGCATAATAGCAAATCCCTTCGGACTGCTTTTTAGTTGTTTTTTTGCGAACAAGAGCCACCACATTCATGCCAATCGAGCTGAAATAGGCACAGGCATGCTGTCCTGTAAATCCAGAAGCACCGGTAATCACGATAGTCTGCTGTGGTTTTAAGCCCCATTCATCCATATTTTCAGCTCCTTCATCATCAGCGGATAATCTGGGAGCGAGTAGTCCATATCCATGCGTGTTGATAAGAGCGTCCGATCTTGAACTGGAGTATCGCTTGCAACTACATCTATTTCTTGAAGCCCCCAGGTATCCTTGAACAAAAGTAGCAACTCATATTTGCAGACCGGTTTCGGATGGGCAAGATGGAGGATACCAGAGAGGGGGGACAGCATGAGTACACTGATCGCCCTCGCCAGTTCCAACGTCGTCACGCCATTCCATAACACATTGCGGTATCCTTGAACCCTTCCTTGCTGCTGCATGAACCAGTTCAGCAGACCAATACCTTCGAGACGAATCTCGGGCCCGATGATCGAGGTACGGATGGTCAAGTGTCCGGGAGCATCGACCTCCCCAATTGCTTTGGTTAATGCATAGGTGCTTATGCCGTCGGGAAGATCGGATTCGCTGTAGCTACCTCGGGTTCCCTCAAAAACGCAATCCGTGCTGATATGGATCAATCTCGCACCAATCCGGTCGGCGGCACTGCGGAGCTTGTGCGGGAGGAATCCGTTGATATGATAAGCATCAAAGATATTCTGGGCCGCAAACTGATTCAGGATACCAATGGCATTGATAATAATATCCGGTCGAACAGTCTCTATCGTATGCTCCACAAGACGATCATCGAGTGCGTCAAGAACTAGGCCATTTTTATCCTTGGGATTTCGGGTAGTATAGAAAACCTCCACATTGTTCCGGCGCTTAAAAAATTCCACCAGCATATGTCCTGCCATACCGTTCCCACCAAAAATTAACAGCTTCATTATAGAAATCCTCCACGCTGCAATATATCTCTGATTTCATCTTTAGAAATTAAATACTGGTCAGAACTGAAACTGCTGAAGGTGACGGGAGAGAATCGCTGGTAACGCTCCTTCAATTCAGGCATATCTAGCGTCGGCAGAATGACAAGATACTGCTCATCGTAAACAACGGTAGATCTACTCTCGAAATCACTCATCAAAATTTCATGGATTTTTTCACCAGGACGGATGCCCGATTCAACAATACTTACACGTTTCCCAGAAGCTTCAATTAGCACCTCTGCTAAATCAATAATCCGACAAGTCGGCATTGTCATGACAAATATCTCCCCGCCCACACTGACCTCCGAGGCTTTGAATAGCAACGTAACAGCATCACGCAGTGTGAAGAAGAAGCGAGTCATTTGCATATTGGTAATCCGTACCTGTCCTTTGTCCTTGATCTGTTTCATGAACAAATGCACTACGCTGCCGTTCGTCCCTAGCACATTACCACCCCGTACAGTTACGAACCGAGTTCTTGCACCAAGCAGGTTCGCATATACGAACAGTTTCTCGCCAATCGCCTTGGTCATACCATAGAAGTTGGACGGATTGGCGGCTTTATCGGTGGAGATGTAGATGGCCTTCTCAACGCCGTTTGCAATTGCAGCTTCGATAACATTTTGAGTACCTACGACATTTGTTTTGAGTGCTTCATAAGGCTGATCTTCACAGACCGGAACATGCTTTAACGCAGCCAGATGGAAGATATAATCCACGCCACGGCATGCGGCAATAAGTGCATCTTTATCACGAATATCACCAATAATAAAGCTGAGGCGGGTATCCTCAAACTCACGACTCATTGCCACTTGGGCGGACTCACCGCGGGAGTATATGATGATTTCCTTGGGATTTTGCGGCAGAAGCTGTCTAATCAGTTCATGCCCCCAGGAACCAGTCCCGCCTGTAACCACAATCCGTTTATTATTGAACATGCAGGTTCCCTCCAAGCAAGAATTTGACTACCTTGATCGAAACATCCGGAGTCAAGTAGCCTTCCGGAGCCTCCCAATTTCGATTCAGCGCCGTCATCAGCTTGACAGAACGCAGAATACTTTGCTGATCTACACCTGATACCACATTACTTCCACAATCTACTGTTTCTGGACGTTCGGTTGTTCTGCGAATGGTTACAGTCGGTACTTTCATCAAACAGCACTCCTCCTGAACGGTTCCGCTATCAGTGATGGCGCATAAGGTATGCTGTTCCAAATGGACGAAATCAAAAAATCCAAAGGGTTCATGAAATTCTACAAGAGGGTTCATTGGAAGGGAAAATTGCTCCGTAAGTTTGGAACGAGTGCGAGGGTGGATGCTGCAAATTAAACGAATTCCAAAATGCTCAGCCACAGCGTTAAGACCTGACATAATTTGTACAAGGGACTCGGGATCATCTACATTCTCGGCCCGGTGGGCTGTAACAAGGAAATACTGCCCTGAGGTAAGATTCAGCCGATCCAGAATATCACTGGCCTCGATTCTTTGTTCATAATGAGAAATTACCTCATGAATAGGATTTCCTGTTAACACAATACGCCTACTAGGGAATCCTTCGCTGATGAGATGTCTTTTGCTCTGCTGTGTATATGGCATATTAATGGTCGAAACCGCATCTATGACACGGCGGTTTTTCTCTTCGGGCACTTTTAGGTCATAGCAGCGGTTCCCTGCTTCCATATGCACCACCGGAATACCCATTCGCTCAGCCAAAATCGCGCATAGCGCGCTGTTCGTATCCCCCAGGAGTAGAACCCGATCCGGCTGCTCTTTCAGTAAAATACTCTCCAGCCCCTCGAACATGGCGGCAAGTTGGCCACCTAGCCCTGTCTGCTTATCCTGCAACACATAATCAGGTGCCCGCAGTCCAAGCTCGGCGAAGAAAATTCCACTGAGACTCGCTGTGAAATTTTGCCCCGTGTGCACCAGTACATGTCGTTCTGCATGTGCATCAAGAAGCGGAATGATAACACTGAGGCGGATGATTTCAGGCCTCGTGCCCAAAATCGTCATGATCTTCATTGGCTCACTCCCTCGCCTTCTTTATTTATGGGTTTACGCTGCAATAGTAATCGGATTTATACCGTTTTTTCGGCTCATTTAGCTGGATTGGGCCTAATCAGCGGGATTTATACCGTTCTTTTGCCTCATTTAGCTGGATTGGACTCAATCAGCGGGATTTATACCGTTCTTTTGGCTTGTTTAGCTGAATTGGGCCCAATCAGCGGGATTTATACCGTTCTTTTGGCTTGTTTAGCTGAATTGGCCTCAATCAGCGGGATTTATACCGCTTTGCGCCTTGCGACTCGTCGGCTGGCACGGCGGCGCTTGCCCCTGGCGGTGCTCCGCCGCCGGACAGAGCCCTTACGCCGCTTGCGAGCAGCGCGGCGTAAGACCAGCGGGCGCCCGCTCCGACGGCGCGCCCGAGCTTTGCCGCGCCGCTTGCGGGCCGCGCGGCTCGGCAGACCCTTGCTTCGCGGCAATGCCGGCGATGCTGCGGGTAAGTCAGGCGATGCTGCAGGTGGTTCCACCACGCTGCCAGCCTCGCGCACCGGAGGTGCGCTGCAATAGCGGAGATTCCACATCTCCGCTAGTCCATGAAGGCGAGCCCGGTAAGCCACCGGCCCATAGGCGGCGTCAACGCGCTCACGCACCTGACTGCCTATTGCTTCCGCCAGCCCCGGCTGTGCCAGCATGGTATTCACTCTTTCAGCCAATGCGGATATATCCGATGACGGCACCAGATAATCACCACTGCCTGCCGTATGCAGAATCTCCCGTAAGCCGCCGGAGTCATAGGCAACGACTGGCTTGCCAAAAGCCATCCCCTCTAGTGCGGTCATCCCAAATCCTTCGCGAATTAGACTGGGAACGACCAGCACATCCATAGCACAATAAGCGGCAGGAATACAATCTTCATAATCTACAAACTTAAAGCGGGAACTCAAACCTTCAAGCTTCACCTTCCGTACACAGCGATCATAATAACTTTTGTCACCAGCCATGCCAATCACAAGAAATTTCGAACTCGGATGAACCGCTGCTACAAGGACTGCCATTTTCACGAAATGCTCCAGTCCTTTTTCCTTATTGATATAAGAAGAGATATAACCGATCAACTGCTCCTGCGGTCGAACCCGTAGCTCTCTCCGCCGTTCGCCTCGGAGCTTACTCCAAGCCTCGAACATCATCTCGTTGTCGTTCCAAGAAGGGGGAAGCTGAATCACTTTTCCCTCCCTGATCTCTTCCGGGAAGCAAGCTGCCGCAGTATGTGAAATGGCCAGAATCTCATCACTATTACGATGAATCAGCCCTACACTAATGGGTGTATATTCATTGTCTGTAATCGTCTCTGATATTTTCCATACCACCGGAATGCCTAGTGACTTGGCAGCCATTGCTGGCAAAGCATGCACACAGGTGCTTGTAATGATAAACGCCGGGCGCAGGGCGGCCAGCCAGTCGGTTAATTCGTGATACTCCCTGCTTTCCTGGAATTTACGAGCATCTGCCTCCAACCCTGCATAAGGAGTATACATTCCATATAAAAGAGGAATCGAGAGCAACTGTACACTTAATCCGCATCTTCGAGCCTGAGTGGTTAGCTTGCCGTCCTGGGGCGCAACGAGAATACAGTTAAAGTACGGAGAAAGTTCCCGAGCGAAGAATAATAATAATTTCTCCGCTCCTGTAATGCTGCGAGTGTTAGATACATGAGAAAAGAGTACGATTGTAGCTTTGTCGGCCATGGCGTTTCGGCGCTCCCTATCGAGGGCCTGGAGCAGCCATTCACCTCCTTAAAAGTTTTACGAAGCGTTCGCTTAGGATTAATACTTCACAGTAAAACTCGCTTCGGAAGCATCCACTTAGTTTTACGAAGCGTTCGCTTAGGATTACGAATCATTCGTTACAGACAAACGCCGAAATACAGTACTCCAGTATATCGCGGAGAAACAGATGCCGGCACGACACCTGTCCCCTGATAAACACACATTTCTAAATTTTTGTTCAAAAACAAATTTAACCGTAAATAACGGACAACAACTGGTCCAGACGTTTGATATACGTGTGATCCTTCAATGTCCGTTCAAAAGCGCGTAGTACAATCTCACGACGTTCCTCCTCATGTGTCAAGTAATAACGGATTTTGTCCATCATTTCTCGAGGGCTTGCGAAGGTCACGATTTCTTCATCTGGCTTGTAGAAAGAGCTCAAATCATCTCTCGCATCACACAGTTGCAATGTACCCGATGCTGCGATTTCAAAAGTACGCGGATTAGGAGAAACCGCCGAAATCGAGAGGGTATTATTGTTAACTACTTCATCTATGTGCGAACGGTGTAGATTAATTACGATTTTGGAGCCACTGTAAGTTACTGCAGTCTCTTGTGGCGACATCCATTTGCCAATCTCTATTCGGTCTCCGTATTGAGGAGCCTCAGGCAGACGATCCCACCAGATGCCGTTAATTACCGTGTTATAGTTCATCAGGTCAGGAAGAATCTCACGGAAGAAGTTGACCCGATTCCAATAGGCAGAGCCAATAAAGCTAACTTCTCTATTCACAGGCGAACGCGTTGTAGTAGGACGGTAATGCTCCCGGTGAGCGGCAAAGGGAAGATAATGTACTTCTGGGCAGCCAAGTCCCCGGTAGAAATCGATACAATTACGTTCAAGAGTAAACACATAATCATAGTGCGCCACAATCTTGATCGTAAAATCTGTGTAGTAAGGATCATCTGTAAGCCAAATGGCTGTCTTGATCCCACTAGCCCGAAGAACAGCGATCTGCTCAAGCGGTAAATCCATACCGTCCAGCACGAGTACCAGATCCGGTCTTTGCGCTGCGGCTAGCTCTCCTAGGTTTTGACGCACATCCGTAACCGTGACATGAGCTGCTAATTTTTGCAGAGCATAAAGAACCGCATCGTCCAACGGGGAATAAGGATATCCTTTGCCAGAAGCGACATACATGACATGAATATTCCGTACAGGAAATACTTCTTCTGGTCGACCATTCAAAATCGCAAGTCGCCCCCGTAAATAGCCCTCATCATAACCACCCTTGAAACCACTCAAACGACCACGTAGCTTTTCTTCCTCTGGAGGCGTCAAAGGTAACGGTGGTGTAGGCATAATAAATTCATTATTGTTCATCATTCTCGCTCCTTTATCCCGTTATAGATTTCATACACGTGAAGCAATCACATTCAGCAAATGGGGCAAACGTGCGGTGAAAGTATGGTTTCGTATTGTAGTTCGTAGTCCCCGTAAAGCTAACAGTCGACGCTCTTTTTCATGCTTCAGATAGTACTCTATCTTCTGCTGTAACTCCTTAGCTGAACTAAAAGTATCAAGGTCATAACCTGCGCGATAATATCTTCCTAGATCCTCACGAACATCCGTAAGCTGCATAGCACCGCAGGCACTGATCTCATAGGTACGCGGATTAATAGAGCGTGAGGGTAGACGGAAGCTATTCCGGTTGTCCTGCCCCTCCTCCCACGGACGGTGAATATTTATTACTAGTTTTGCACCGCTGTAGTAGTTCGCTGTTTCCTCAGGCGGGATAAAACCGTTGCTAATAAAAGGAGAAAGCTGGTCATAGGTCGCGAGTCGTTCCCAGAATCCACCAGCGATAAGCACCTTCTTATGCTTAAGATAAGGAGCGAGTTCATCGAACAGCTCAGTCCGATTACGGAATGCATTCCCGATAAATACAATGTCGTACTTATACTTGGGAGCCGTACGACGTGGATAGAACATTCTCGGATTGACACACAGTGGCAAATAGTGAACAGATTCCACCCCAAGTGATTGATAAAACTCTACACAACCGAGCTCATGCGTAAATACGTGATCATAATGACGACAGATTACCGAAGTGTCCTCTGTAAAATAAGGATCATCCACAAACCAGATGGCGGCTGGAATGCCTAGCTTTCTTATCTCTGAAATCTGTTCTAAATGATTTTCCGGGAATACATGAAGCCCGTTCATAACTAGCACTGCCCCGGGCATCTCCCGTGCCGCGGTTTCCAGCATAGTTTCAGGAGTGCTTATTACAAGCTCACTTACAAGCTGTTGCAGCGCCTCCGTTACGCCAGTGTCGATCGCTTGGAACCCTTGAGGAACATACATTAACTTAAATGGTCGGCAGGCCTCGACCTCTGCAGTATTCAGACGCTGCACAGCCTCACACATGCCAAGTCGATATCCCTCGTGATAACCGTCGCGATATTCTCGCGGACGCTTGTGTTTTCTCTTTCTTGCGTTCACGGCCTTCACCCTGCCCCGTTGTATTCTCAAGACAGTATAACTATATGCGGAGTCAGCACTCGCCTCATGGACATCTGTCATTACTAGAACTAAATTGGCAGATGTACCCTGTCTTTCGCCCCGCTTGCCCGAACCTTAGAAGATTTCATCCACTCGCAGGATGCTGTTATACTATAAAGGTCTAGCTCATGTTTTAACCTCGTCATATCTGTCCGGAAATGATTGTTTTTGGAATTCACAAGGGGGGATACTATGAATAACACCACGCTGTACTTGCGCCATGCAGAACTGCTTCGTGATCTGGTTCCATCATTCCAAACCTATCCATTTCATCTACCTGCAGTTCGTACTCTGGATCGTCTTACTTTTCAAAAACCAGTAACCTTTCTTGTTGGAGAAAACGGTACAGGGAAATCTACCTTGCTAGAAGGGATCGCTGCCGCTTGGGGCTTTAACCCTGAAGGTGGAACACTTAACTTCTCTTTTAACACTCGTTCCTCGCATTCGAGTCTCTATGAGTATTTTAGAATTGCTAGAGGGGTTAGACGTCCGAAGGACGGCTTTTTTCTACGCGCGGAGAGCTATTATAATGTGGCTTCCTACATTGATGAATTAGATGAACAGCCTAGTTTCGGCCCACCGATCAAGAACTCCTATGGTGGTAAATCCCTGCATGAGCAGTCCCACGGAGAGTCTTTTTTTGCAGCATTTGTTCACCGCTTCGGAGGCCGTGGCCTTTATATCCTCGACGAACCTGAAGCGGCTCTATCTCCTCTGCGGCAAATGTCTCTCTTAGTGCGTATGCATGAGCTAGTGCAGCAGGATTCACAGTTTATTATTGCAACCCATTCGCCCATTCTGATGTCCTATCCGGGAGCTGAGATTTTTCTCCTAGAGGGTGAGGGCATACGGTCCGTCGCCTTGGAGGAAACGGAGCACTACACCGTGACCAAAGCGTTTATGAATGACCGTCAGGGCATGCTGCGTGAGTTGCTGGAGGATGAACAACAAGTATAAACGCCTTCGACGTCCCTATAAGGACGGTAAGCGTTTAAGCGAGAAATATAAGGATAATTTATAGCATGGAACATATAAATTCTTATATTTAAAAAAACAGCAAGTCTCCATAATCGGAAACTTGCTGTTTGATTTGTTCCTTAAATTAACGTCTTACAATCCCCACTAGCTTGTGCACAATCCATCCAAACATGACAACAACCATCATATCGAAACACACATTAAACAGGAATAAATGCTTACCGATGTCAGCCCTTCCGTCCCCAAGAATCGGAACCAAGAAGGAGAAAATCCCTATCAGTCCTAATAGCATAAGAAGCTCACCGGCAACTCTTCCACGAACATCCCTGCTACGGAAATATTGGAACAGTGCCCCTGCAAAATACACCAGATAAAATAGGGAGAGAAATCCGAGCGTATGCGGAATATGTTTGTTCTTGAATTCGCTCCACCCACTGTAAGTATACGATAATGCGCCTGCTGGCTTATTCTCACTCTTCTCATAGTTCCCTAGATAATAAGGGCGAATCGCCATACTGTTACTCGCAGCATATTCCATATTATCTATTAACCGACCCGGATGCTTTAGGTAGAAGAACAATACATCTTTATGGGATACCCGGTCGTAGAAATCCGGTACCAGCGAAGGATCATCCTGCTTGATAACTGTATCTGTCTGAAAATAATTCGTACCCGCCAGTACCTCTAGCCGCTCCGGCAAACCAAGTTCCTGCAAATCTCCCTTAACATCCGGCGATTCGTTCAAAATTCCAAAAAACACGGTCTGATACAGGTTAATATGCTTCAGCTCTTTTGGCGCCGTCACGTACATAACGATAGATACAAGAAATATGGCAATTGAAAAGCGTAAGGCCAGCTTTCTCCATTTTCTCTCACCGTCAAGCGTCATAAACCGTAGGAAGATCAGAGCAAAGGCAATCCCAATCGGTGCATTCTGAATTTTGGAGGTGACCAGAAAGAGAATGGCGATAAAGAACAAGGTTAACCCTTTAGTCGTTGGCTTCTCTTGACTAGTTAATCTTAACCCCAGCGCAAATGTCAGCAGCATGAACACCATCGATACCGGTTCTCCAAACAAGGAGTTAAAGTATGCCAAATACCCAATATCATAGAATACAAACAATATAGCTGCACCTAGCAGCAGCCCCGTAACATAAGAGCCGCGAGCATTATACTTCACCAGCAGCCAGGTCGCCACCAGTAAAAGAAGACCATAGACTGCACCAAGCAATTTAACATCAAAAAAGCTTCCATGGAGGAGCCCGCCGATCAGCCTCGGTACAAGTACGATCAAAATCTGTGAGGAAGGATAAAAGCCACTGAACAAATTATCATACGCAAAACGGGAATGGCTGTAATTAAAAAACTGGTCAGCATAAGATGCAGCAGTATCGTAGTAGTTCAGACCGATGGTATTCATCATACGCAGGAAATCTCCATTATCGGCAACTCCAATAAAAGGTCCTACGAATAGCAGATAAATAATGAGACCGCAGCCCGCAAGGCCTACGAGAACCTCCGGTTTCAACAACCTTTTCATATTCCCCCCCTATCTCTGTGGTAACAGTTTCACATATTTGTCGGACAAGTTCATCAGCTTCAGCACATACTCATAATCGCTCTGATATTTCGAGAAGTCTGTTACCGGCTTGAGCGTATCCAGCGACACAGCTTCACCATCTGCGAATTCTTTTCCAGGTACATAAAGAATGTCATCATTAAAGAAGGAGCCGGACGGCAGATAGTAACGCATGCCAAAAACATTACGATCAATGTTGAGCAGGTCATGACCAAAGGCGATAAATCCTTCTTGTTTTAGTGAAACCCCAAGTAGATTAGCGATCGTAGGAAGGATATCTAGTTGTCCTCCGGTACGCTCTACTACTTGCCCTTGCTCCATTCCCGGCACACGCACAATTAATGGAATATTAAAGCGGCTGATCCGGGAATCATATGGAATACCAAGTGCGCTTTCCACTTGCTCCGGCGGAACATCCTGAGGCTGCAGGCCAAAGTGATCGCCATACATTACCAGAACGGTGTTATCCCACATTCCATTTTTCTTCAGTCCTTCTATTAATGTACCTATGGCATAGTCGGTATAGTTAATAGCAGTCAAATAATCACCAAGCATCGTATCCTTCAAATTATCAGGCACAGTAATTTTCTTAAAGGAATCTGGGATTTTGAACGGATGATGACTGGATGCTGTCACCATCTGTGCGTAGAAAGGAGTTCCTTTCTTCTGCAGTTCTACCAATTTCTCGACACCTGTAATATACAGCTGTTCATCAGAAGCACCAAACGCATTAAAATGATCATTTTTAAAATAATCCTTGTCATAATAGCCGTTAAATCCAAGCGCCGGATATAGCTCACTCCGGTTCCAAAAGCCAACTTTATTCACATGAAAGGTGTACGCCTCATACCCTTCATCCCTAAGCAGTCGCGGTAAGCTTGGCAGTTCTCTGTCCCCGAATCCGGTGGACATTGCCAAAGTCCCAATCGGATAAATTGATGTATTACTCATAAATTCAGCGTCAGATGTATTCCCCGGACCAATCTGCTGGTAGACATGAGGGAAATAAAAGCCCTCATCAGCTAACTTATTCATGACTGGCGTCAGTTCCTGACCATTCAGAGATTGATGCAGCGGGAAATTTTGAAAAGCTTCCAATTGTAGCACAATTACATTCTTACCCTTTTGTGAGCCAAAATAATCAGGCGTCGTGCCCGCTGGCTTGTCACTATATGGATAGGAAGATTGCAGTGCGTCAACCTTCGCGATCGTATCCTTAATATCACCTGTTCCAATGAGGTTGTTATCTTCCTTGATCTTAATTGCTGCAACGACCTCATAATTTAGAAATCCAGCACTTTCTGCCTGTACAAGCTCATTCGTAATTCCCCGAGCAGAGTGTACAGAATATGCTGATAAAGAAAAACCTCCAATAATGGATACCACAATCACCAGCATATGCACTAATCCTGTCTTCCGAGAGCTAAAGCGCTCACGAGGGTAGGTCTTTCCTTGTCGCCATCTGCGAATCAAACCATAGATTGCGAAGATTACAAAATCCGCGAAGAATAAATAATCAATAGTCTGTATCGTAGATTCTACGCTCGCCTTCACTTGAAATACCTGATTGATTTCAGATAAGGCCAGATAGGTTGGAACAGAACCAAAGTGATTAAAATATACAGCGGCTGCGAACAGCAACAGCGATAATAAACCGTTAAATATCCAATAGACGGATGTTCTCACCCGAGATGGCGTAATCACCGTTAGAATCCCCATGATAAAAAGGACTGGCGCAACATCCGCTGCAATCCACTCCCAAGCGATTCTATCAAAGAACAACACTCTCAGTAGCAGTAGTTTTAACCATAACAACATAACAACGATAAAGAAATGGGCTCGATCCGGCCCGTGCTTTTTCACGTAAAATCCCCTCTTACATGTTCATTTGTTCGAAATATAAAATCTATTCTAGTATCTTGTAAAATATCAGGTTGTTCTAGTATAACAATACTTACTTTTTTTATCAAAATGGTAGATTTCACCCCCACAAAAAAAACAGAGATGCCCCGTGACCCTTCCGGTTTTGAAACATCCCTGTTAACCATCAATTGGCATATCTTCAGACGATCGAAGTATGCTCCCTATCGATAATCGTGGTTTCCACATCCGCCCGAGTAGCGGAATATACAATCCTAGAGATGGGATCTACGTCGTAGGAGGGGAAGGTATGAAAATTGTAGAGATTCAGGAGCACTAGATCTGCTTTTTTGCCTACCTCGATACTGCCGATCTTATCTTGCATCCCTACCGCCTTTGCGCCACCTATGGTTGCCATACGAAATACACTGTGGGCATCCATCGTCGTAGGTCCATGTTGAGGCTTCTGAATAATTGCCGCGAGCCGCATGAATGGCGGGATACAGGAACCATTGCTTTTTATTCCAAGAAGACTCACCGTCACTAGCCGCACTTCAACGAGAGTCCGTGTTACAGCTGTTCTGTCAATAGATAATATGAGCGATGAAGATATCGTAAACGTTCGTTACCTGATCGGCGTATCAGGAAATAAGCTACTCATCCTTAACCGAGATCAAAAAGAAACCGCTCCTTAGTAGAAATGGAGGGACCACCCAACCATCTCAAAAGGAGCGATTTCTTTGTACATTCTATACACCACTATCTATGCCTATTCACAGCGCGGCGAGCAATTACATAGTAGATTTTTTATGTTAAAGATTCCGGATCAGGTTCCTGTCTTAGCACCTTCTCGAATACCGGAAAGTTCGCTATGCGGTCCGGAAAACTCACTTCACCTCTACGGTCATAACCAAGACGAGGATAGATTTCCAGTGCTCTAGTGTTCTTCGCATAAGTATCCAGCCGGATACTTGTGTAACCATTACGCTCTGCGTAATCCTCTGCAAAAGCAATTAACCTAGTCGCGATCCCTTTTCCCTGAATATGTGGATGAACAGCTAAACGATGCATAATCAGATGTGGCCCTTGTTTTTGCTTCCACTCGATCGTCTTATATTCCTCAGACGCATTCTCATCCAGCACAAGAATACCCGCGATGGCTTGATCCTCTTCACAAACATATAAGGTACCTAGTGCGATGTCCAGTTCGATAATCTCTTTATTCGGATAGCGCTCATCCCACTGGTCGCTTCCAGCGGCCTGCATAACTTGTACACATTTTGAGATCAATTCCATAATCTCTTCAATCTCATCCTGCTTAGCTTTTCTGATCCCATTTCCTACTTGCATCCTGCTATCCCCTCTTTCTTATCGACATCTGAAAACCGACTGAATAGATTCTTGTTTTAGAAGTCTATCATATTCAGAGACAAATTCCGATAGTAGGATGATTCCAGAGAAGATGCAGTCCCTCTAAGTTGAGGGACACGGAAAGATCAGAATAACGCGCTATAGATTAGATCTCCGGGTCCCTTCCTCTTAATTTACCTGCCGCTTCTCAGTTAAATTCCAGCTTATGCCCGTCCTCGAAGCCCTTGGCGAAACCGGCGTCGAACCCCACGTTGTATGCTTCGGTGTAGCCCTGCTGAAAGGCGTCTGCCGGTGGCGTTTCCGGCGAAACGCCAAGGTCCGGGGGGAGCGGAATGACCTGTGGAGCAGGTGGAGCCTCGATAACCGGCACTACATGAACTGGTGCTTGAATAACCCTTACCTTTCGAACAAGCTTACGGCGGAGCCTTCTTTTCTTACGTACCAGAAGGCCTTTCTTTGTCTTTCCATAACGAACGATTTTCCGAGAAAGTCCTCTGCGAGGTTTGCGGGCTAGACCTCTACGCACTTTCGTTTTCCGCGAGAGCAGCAGTGTGCGTTTGCGGGTTCTGCCTGAACGTAATGTTCTAAGGCTCTTTTTCTTCATGCTTCTATTCCTCCTGTGCTCCATGATCTCTGGAGGTTCCTACGGCGTATGCCTTGCTCAGCCATGGCGCAGCAGGAATTCCCCGTTTCGGTTGATGCAGTGAAATCCCGGTCATCATCCGGCACATCGCGCTCTGATACCCACTAAGGATTCTGATATTGTCGCTCAATTTGCGGGCCGTCAGCTCAGATTGCCCCGTCAATTCGGCGATGCTCTCCAAGATGGCCGCCAAAGCAGCCTGACTGCGCGAAATGGAGCGGATCATCTCCAACTTGACGGCATGTTCAGAGAGACGGTCCCCGCTCATTTACTGTCTTCTCCAAAACTTAACCCATCACCTGACATGTCTCCAAAACCTTCCCCGCCGCCGTCATCTTCACCACTGCCCAGCACTGCTTTAAGATTGCTGTAGAGTCCGTTCTCCAGTTTAGTCAGCCCTTCGACCATTTCCACGATAACTTCGTGAATGGAGAGGGATTCCTTTAGCTGCTCTTCGTGAGATTCGAAAGCTCTCGCGTGGATATGATGCTGCGCCCACTGTTTTACCTTTTCAGCTTCAACCGCCTTAGCTTCCAGAATCATCGCAATGTTCCACTGGATAGTGGCGGTCGACTCCAGCATTTGCAGATAAGCCTTTTCTCTGCTCATCATCCGCCTCCTGCTCCTATAGCGTTACTCTTCGTCTTGACCGTTCAATTCCTTAATCACTCTGCCTACCCCTTCAGCCATCGCTTCTTCCAGATCTGCAAGTGCGTTCAAGTAAGCAATAATATTCTTGTTTACTTGAGTTGAGCTTTCGATCATCCCGCTGATACCGTCAAAACCGGGATCTGCATCTGGCAGATCGTGGACAATTTGCGACATACGGACAGCCACATGGCGCTCAGCGTCTAGAATCCGCGCCATTTGTTCGTGCGTATGGGCCATGTGCTGCAGGACTTTAGTTATTTTATTCTGCACCTTCATGTCTCCTTTGCTCAAACGCCCTGCTACAGCATATGCGGCAGAAGCCGGGACGGTGCCGAGGATATAAAGGCAAGTTACGGCTCTAAACAAGCGGATTGGCAGACGCAGGATACTTTAGAAGATTGGAACAGGCCGTGTAAATGGAAAATAAAAGGCCAACAGCCCGATCCATTGGAACGGGCTGTTGGCCTTTTGGATTAATAATATTTATTAATAATTCTGTAAAAAAGAACCGCCGTTTCGGCGCGGGTTGCAGCTCCCGTTGGATGGAGTAATTTCCCGTCACCAAGGACAATGCCCTCCCTGACCAATACGGCTGCTGCCTTCACGGCATAATCAGCCACTTTGGAGGCATCCGCAAATTTGCCAAGGTCGGAGATGGAACTGGCATCTGCTAATTTTCCTGACTTCTGCAATGCTCTTACGATGAATACCATCATATCCTGCCGGGAAATCTCTGCTCCCGGATTGAACCTGTTATCGCCGACTCCGCTGGCAATTCCCAATTGTTTGGCAATTCCCAACGCTTCATAATAGTATGCGTCCTGATCGGCATCCGCAAAGCTCACTTCAAAACCAGCCTTTAAATCAAACGCTCTGACCAAAATCAATATAAAGTCCGCTCTTTTCATCTTGGCACCCGGTTCGAAGAAAGTACTAGACGTTCCCTGAACGATTCCTTTAGCCGCAAGAGCTTCGATAGCCTCCTTGGCCCACAAGAAAGGGCTGCCGATATCGCTGAAAGCAGATCTAGTTGGTTCCGGTGCCGGGGTTGTCGCCGGAACTTCACTTGGCTTCACCGCTGCCGGCGTTGGAGTAGGAGTTGGTGTTGAACTGCCCCCTCCTCCGCTGCTGCCCGAGCCACCGTCCCCGCTGGCCTTTAATGTAGATACGATTCTCACATTGCTTATCTTGGACGTATTTCCTGCTGCATCAACAGCTATAATATAGTATTTGTACTGGGTATCCGTAGATAACCCGCTATCTCTGTATTCTGTTGCCTTTAGGGTCTTGATTTCAACGTCATTGCGGTAAATCTTGTATCCCGTCACTCCCAAATTATCCGTGGACGGCGTCCATTTCAAATCGATGGCAGAGCTGGATACCGCCTCCGCTCTCTCTATCGTTGGTTCTATAGGTGCCTCTGTATCCACGATGGTTGGTGTCCACCAGTTGCCGGATACAACAATCATGCTGAGCAAACGCAGATTATTGCCAAAATATAAATCGTCTTCGGTTGAGACGGCCGCATTGTGATCCCATAATTTATTGAGCCACTCCTGATTGGAGGAATCGATCATGGCGCTAACCATCATGGGTGCGGAGAAGGAAGTATCTGCATAATCATTTAATGCTGCCGAGCCGTCAAGCTTATATCCCGCAAGAATCTTGTTCGGATCATTATCCGCCATGGTTCGAATCCAGCGGTTCAACGCGCCGAGCTGCCCTTTAGCTCGGGTGTCGCCTGTCAGGAGATAATCCGTACCGATCCGCCAAGGTATACGGGAAGAGTTGTAGTTGTAATCTCCGTCATTTTCCGATTCCAGGAAGTATCCATCCGGGGTATCCCATTTCTTCTGGCTTACCGGTTTGTATTTCCCATCGGCATTGTCTTTGTACACAAAGTCCGGCAACAAACCGGCTTTCGGACTGTAATTTTCATACAGACTATTAATGATGTTGTACGTCTTATCGGCAACACGGTCCCAATTGGCGTCACCGGATACATTCTTGAAATCTTTCAAATGCTGCAGCATAAAATCAGACGGACGTGTAGCATTGCCGAACATGGGATCATTGTCACTGACCCAATCCGCTAATTTCAATGTCCACTCGGAATGGTTGACATCACTTTCCATAATGGCGTTGATTACCTTTTTGGCCTGGGACAGATAGTTAATCTCCCCGCTGCTGCCCCATTGGCTGTCGGCAAGCAGGAGGGCGTAAGCAATGTCCATATCGCCGTCGGTTGCTGAATCCACACCATTGATATCTATTATTTCCGTGCCGGTATCCGCTTGCTGCCAGGCCATTAAATCGGGATTGATTTCGCTTGGATGTGCTCTGAAATAGCGATACATCCCGTCAAAATACTTCTTAGCCTCCGGATCATGACCCGCGAGCAAAGCGGTAATCAGCATTCCGTAGCCATGTGCTTCCGAAACTGTAATCTCATTATTCTCAAACCAGTCGCCGTCGCTATACCACACGTAATATTGGTCTGACTGATATGGATTTTGTTTCAGATATTTCGTTTTCCACTCGTTATATAATCTGCCCACCGTAGCGTCCAGTTGGGCCTGAGTCAAGTGATTCGGCTTAATGGAGCCTGCCACATAAGACGTATGCTGCGGAAATGCCTTATGGACACCCTCTCCAGTGGATGAAGGTTTGGTCGTTACTTGAACGGTATTGCTCGCCAGTGATTCCATCCCTTCTGCATTATAGGCCTTCACAGCATAACTATAGGCCGTATCGGGAGTTAACCCGGTATCGCCGTAGGAGATTTCCTTCGTCGTGCCGACCTTGCTGCCGTTGCGGTATACGTTGTAGCCCGCTGCCTGGATGTTGCCGGCCGAAGCCGTCCATTTCAGGTTGATTTGGTAAGGAGAAACCGCAGTTCCTTTTAAATCTGAAGGTGCTGAAGGCGGCTCCGACTCACTTGGACCTTCGATTGTGCTGACTTCGACCGGATCTGAATTGATTCTTGTGCCGACCGCTTTGACGATAAATTCATATTTTTTCGCAGGATTGATATCATCTACCGTGTAGCTGTATTCCGTTTGACCTTCCGCTGCCGGTACATATTTACTCCAGTGTGTCTTCACCTTGTCGTTCTTCTCATAAATCCGGAATCCTCTTACCGGTTCTGTACTTGCGGAAGGTGCACTCCAGGTCAGAACCGCCTTGCTGCCGTTCAATTTCACCTTCACCGCTTCCGCCGGGTCCGGCTTGATGTCCGTTCTCTTGATCCCATACTTGTCATATGCCTTTAGTCCGTCGCCAACGGTGTCCGGCTGATTCTCATCCGCTACGGCTGCGGTATACGCTGTAAAGGAAAGCACCCGGTCTGTGATGGAAACATCCGTAAACATCTTCTTCTCCGGCTGTTCGTCGATAGCTGCAAAGTAATCATCATAAGGAACCGTATTCCCTTTTTCGTCCCGAATCTCGCGGGGTTCTCCATTCTCATCCAGTTCATATTGATTGTTCTTATAATAGAATTTATTTCCGAATGCATTGGACATGAGATAGACCGTACCTTTGGGGTTGAGCGCATTGCCCTCTCCATCAAATGTCAGCTTCTCCTTGGGAATAACTTCATCATTGTACATTTGGAAGGATCTCATATACATATGATCATGAGCCTCGAACACCATATCGATACCCATCTCGTCAAAGGCGGGAATCAGGTATTTCTTGTAAAACTGGACGCGATCGTCTTCCCATTGTGCAGAGTTGTCGCCTGCTGCATAGGGGCTTTTGTGAAAAGTAACAAACTTCCACTTCTTGTCGCTGCGGGCGACAGTACTCTTCATCCAGGCCACTTGGTCCCAGAATTGGTCATCCGCCCATTCCACATCTTTCCCATTCTCTGCAAGTGCCCCCGAATACTGCGAATTGAAGACAAGATAGAGTGCATCACCATATTCAAAAGAATACACAGAGCCTTCATTGGTGTCCGCAACAACCTGTTTCGGCAAGTTGAAATGGTTATAGAAGTTGTTATTCGGTGTCGTCTCGTCTCCGTCATAATCCATGACCTCATGACCGCCAAGTACAGGCACATATGGCACTTGCAGCAATTGATTCTGGGCTGCTCCGAGCATCCATTGCCACTGCTCCTCCAAATCACCATTATCCACCAGATCTCCGGCGCTGATCAGGAATTTAGGGTCGCCTATATAATCAGCTGCTTTCCGGAAGGTATCACCCCAAGGCTCAAAGTCAGACTTGCTGGAAGCCTGTGAATCGGAACCGGCGATAAAACGAAAAGGCTGGTGGCCGGCAGCATCCGTAGTGAACGAGCCGATAGAGCTCCAATCACCCGATTTGCCGTTACCTGCCCGAAACTTATAAGCTGTTCCCGGTTGAAGCTGGTCTGCAATGACTTTATGACTGATAAATTTCGTTTTATGGTTCGTGCTTCTGTCGCTTTTACTCTTAAAGGTCTCAATTTCTTCGGCCACTCCCTGATAAGTCAAAGCCCCGTTCTCCGGGAAAATGTTCCCCATAACCTTTGAGGCTTCTACAACCTGTACCACGGTATCCGTCATTGCATCCGTATACCAGGCCAAGGCAATGCTCGTCTTTGGATCTCCGTTAAACGTCATATTGATGGATTTAGGAGCAAGAGGCGAATCCTGAACGCCAAAACTCCAGGAAGTTTCCCGAACCAGCGGCACATGATCTGCACCCTTGATAAGCTCCTTGGGTACAGCTACCGTGTAAGACTTCCCATAAGTCAACGGAGGATGGTTTATCCGCAAAGTATCTCTGTTTAAGACTTCAAGTGTAACCCCATCAACCGGTTGATGATTCTCATCGGCAAATTGGACAGCATAACCCGGATCAAGGGTAAAGGCTTTGTTGAATTTGATTTCAACGGGAGCTTCGGGAGGCACATTTCCAGAGCCGTCTGCTGGCTGCTGCACAAGATCTACGGTAGGAATGACAGGTTCTTTCCCCGGGATCGGCTCGCCGGACACTTTGATATTTCGGATTCTACTGGAACCTGAACCCCCTATGCCCTCATCATTCCCCCTGGTGTTGCTATCGGAGCTGACAATCCAGCGAATATATAATATTTCCCGATCATTGCTGTTCAGAAGGGGAGTATTCACCAGTCTGCAGGTATCGCCCGGGCAATCAAAACTGGAGACGGCCATTTTAAGATTCGTATTCGGCACATCCTCCCACGTTTTGCGGTCTACACTCGTCTGCACTTTGAAATCACGCGGACCTGACCCGGATGAATTTTGCTCAGAGGATAAGGTGATATTCTCAAATCCGGTTGTAGACACGGTAGCAAGCCAATACTTGTTCCCGTTGCCATTGTCCCAGCCCTGATAGCTGATCGCTTTCTTGCTTACATCCACATCCTCGAACACACCGCCTACATTGCGAAAAGTAGACGCTGTCTCATAGATGCCGTATGTAGCCGAGATTACCCCCACATTTTCAGCGGCCTCATCAAACTCCCATTCGGCAATCGTCTTTACACCGGGTATTGAATCTGAACCGACAGCATCTGGTGCAGGTGCAGCATTTGCAATCTGGTATGGCAGCAGTAAAAGCACAAGCAACAAAGAAATGGATTGGTGCAGCCTTCTTTTCAAATGACCCTTCTTTTGCACTCTCGTTCCCTCTTTTCGCAGATAATAGTTTAAGCGCTTTAACTTTCACTCGCAGCGGACCCTGATTATCTTTCCCCCTCCTTCAATACGATTTATATGTAAATATAGCGCATTCATTTCTATTCAATCTCTGCATATTTTGTTATCGTTAATGATTTTCTACTTTTACCGCTATTTAATTTCTAGCCTGTTCAACAGGTCAATGAACGTGATACGATTGATTCAGGTATGGATCATGTTTCTGCGAGGATCATTCCCGCCGGATTGGAGATGACACCCCTGGAAATCAACTTCTATAAGTCTGATCCCTTTCACATTAGCCGCGAGAAAAAAAATGTCTCAAGTATGCCTTCAAATCATTATCACGATGCTTATGAAATTCTCTACTTAGTGTCTGGAGAGCTGTACTATTTTATAGAAGACCGAACCTTTCAAATCGTCAGCGGGGTTTTATTGTTCATTAACGCCAATGACCTGCACAGACTGATTAATGTAAACGGTACGATGTACGAAAGAGTTACTTTATTGTTTAAAAGGGAGTTCCTTCGCGACTTTTTTGCGGACAGCCCTCTTCCATCCGACCTCTTCTCCTGCTTTCACTCCAGATCAAATGCGATCAAGTTAAGCGGCAACGACCAGATCTTTATCGAGAATCTTTTTAGCAAATTGATTCATGAAGACACCAAGAGACCTCCAGGTTTCGACTACTATCGGAAAATCCTGTTGATGGAGCTGCTGATCTTCATCCAACGAAAAAAGCTTCCGGATCAAAACGAGCATTTTGTAGAAACGAACCGGACCCATAAGAAAATTTCCCAAATCATCCATTTCATCAACGGTAACTTCGCTGAGCCTCTGTCTCTGGAATACATATCGGACAGGTTCTCCATAAGCACCTCCCATTTAAGCCGAACGTTCAAGGACACAACCGGTTTTACTTTCATCGAATATAT
Source organism: Paenibacillus sp. FSL K6-0276 (assembly GCF_037977235.1). Lineage (NCBI taxonomy): Bacteria > Bacillati > Bacillota > Bacilli > Caryophanales > Paenibacillaceae > Paenibacillus > Paenibacillus sp. FSL K6-0276. The sequence goes on from NZ_CP150276.1 coordinate 5,153,988, forward strand.
AAATAACACCCGCCTGAAAGAAGCCCGCTCTCTGCTGCAAGACTCCAAATTAACCGTTTCGGAAATCGCTGAGCGTACTGGATTTGGTAACCTGACCCATTTTGGAAGAGTATTTAAAACCATGACCGGAACCTCACCGCTCAAATACCGCAAACAGAACCGGGTTGATGAAGATAATATCTCTACGCAGGCTTGAGATCGGGTCCTTCGTCCGGACTGCTGCGCCAATCAAGAAAAAACGGGAGCCGTCCCATAAGGACGACCCCCGTTTCTCGTAGAAATATAAGCCGATGATTTCCGTACCATCCAGAACCGTATTTAAAATCGGCACTTCCATCTTCTCAGGCGGCAGCCCCACCAGGACAAGTGTTCCGCCCCGTTTTAAGGATGAATAGGGATTGTCAAAAGCTTTTTTGTTCACTGCAGTAACAATGCTGGCCTGGACCCCGCCCAACTCGCTTTTGATCTTTTCCGCCGGATTTTCTGCAGTTGGATCTATAACAAGGTCCGCACCCAACTGCTTGGCAAGTTTCAGCTTTTCGGCGGAAGTATTAACGGTGACTACCTTCAGCCAGTCTGCTCCCCCTCGAAATTGTAATTTCTTATAGTATACTGCGGCACACCAAACTTTAACCAAGTTCCCCCGCTCCATCCATAAGATCCCGCTATCCCCCCACCCAAGAAGAAACGGCTGCGCCGTCCTTAAATGGACGGTATCCGTTTCTGCGAGAAATATAAGCAAAGTATGGTGAAAGATATACTTTCTTATATTTTATAAAAAAAGAGTGCCCGACCCAAGGCCGGCCACTCCACGTTACCGCTGCCATTAAGGCAGCGCGTCTTTCAGTTTCTCTCCCGCCTCCCGCAGAGACTGGAACGTCCCCGCATCGCTCCACCAATCCTTGAGAACATCATAGCTGAGCCTGCGGTTAGCAGCGTATATATTATTTACATCGGTAATCTCCAGCTCCCCCCTCTTGGAAGGAGATACCTGGCGGATAATTTCAAACACAGCTTCATCGTACATATAAATACCTGTTACGCAAAATTTGGTCTTGGGATGCTCCGGCTTCTCTTCGATATAAGCAATCCATGCAGAATCTTGACTATCGAACACGGGAACACCATATCTACGTGCGTCGTCCACCGGTTTCAGCAATACCTTTGCTGTACCAGCAGGCTGCCGGAGATAGCTCTCCACGTAAGGCGTCAGATCATCCATAAACAGATTATCACCAAGCAATACGACAAACCGTTCCCCAGGGAAAATGAATCCTTCTGCCAAATCGAGTGCCTCTGCAATGCCTCCAGCAGCTTCCTGAATTTTATAGGTCAGAGATACACCAAATGCCGCACCGCTGCCCAAAAAATCCGTATACAGACCAGCAGACTGCTTGCTGATGACCAGAAGAATGTCGGTAATCCCTCCCCGGCGAAGCCGGTCTATGCCGTAACAGACCATAGGATATTTGCCGACCGGAAGCAAATGTTTGTTCATAAGCCGGGTCAGCGGTTGAAGTCTTGATCCTGTTCCGCCCGCCAGTATGACTCCTTTCACTTACTTTCCTCCTCTTTATCTAAGTCCTTTGCCTTCGGATCTGCACTTCATATGAAATTTGTTGGGTCCACATTCCATTTACTCATGAAGATCTTACGATTTCGTTCCACTAGTTCCTGCAATCCGGTATTGTATACCTGCTTAAAGCTTGCACTTCCTTCATGGTGTACCAGGCAATCCCCTGCGATGAGCAGCCGATACCCCTTTTGCCTTGCGCGATAGCAATAGTCATCGTCCTCGTAATGTCCAGGCGAGTATCTCTCATCCAGCAGACCTACGGAAGTAAGTAGCTCTCTTTTAAATAAAAAACATAACCCTACCAACCGTTTAGTCTCCATCCATTTTTGGGGATTGGAAAGGTTAGTTATCTGGGCAACCTTATGAAAATCCAACAGACTCTCATAATCAGTCTTCACCTGTTGACGTCCACTCGCATAGTTTGTCACTGGTCCAACAATACCTACATCAGGAGCACTATATAGCGATCTCTTCAGATTGGTTAACCATCCATGGGGAACCACCACATCATTATTCAGCAGCAATAATTCATCGCCCGATGCTAGCAGTAGGCCCATATTGCATGCGGACGGAAAACCTCGATTCTCAGGCAAAGAAATAAAGGTTATACGATTTGCGCGGCAATAGGCATCCGTTCCGTCTGACGAAGCATTGTCTACAACGATAATTTCATAAGGTAGCGGAGTATAAGCACGAATAGATTCTACACAAGACCGCAGCAGTGGCAGCGCGTTGTAAGTCGGAATAATAATACTGGTCAGCGTCATATCCGGTTCCTCCAAGCCGCTACTTGTCTGCGGTACTTGCGCTGGGTTTCGCTATTTAGCGGACCCCATTCATCTCGCCGAGAAAGAACCACAAGGAGAGCCTCTGCGTGATCCCCGATGATCAGTTTCTCCACAGCATTTCCAGCTCCTATGTTCGCATGACGCAGCCGATTATGCTTAATAACATTCACCGTTCCAGCTTTCTCTACTCTTAGCTTTTCTAACACAGAACGAGCTTGGGCTTTAGGAGGAACTATTAATTCACGGTAGCCTATGATCTCAAGCGCACGCCGGGAGAGTGCGTGAGGCACAGCCGTCATAGAGCTAACTCCGAGATCGTACCGTCCAAGAGCATAATTAAGAAACAACTTACTGCGAGTGACATCATCACATAATCCAAAAGAAGGCATCAGTGGATCCAAATCATTAAGAGCCACATCAATTCCACCATCTACAGCAGCTGTGAATAATCCGAGCTGCGATGCAGGAATAACCATATCTCCATCCAGAAAGAGCAGAATATCTCCTCGACTCAGCTTCGCACCTATAGCCCGCCCCACATCATGTCCGACAGACTCCGGACAATGCACAACTACGGCTTGACGATGTTGTCTGGAAATAGGAAAGCTGTTATCGCTACAACCGTTAAGCACGACGATAATTTCTGCAGGTCCCAGCCGCGAAACCTGATGTAGCAGACGTGCCAATGTCTGCTCCTCATTACGCACGGAGATAATGACTGACAGGGTCCCACGTAAGCTCGGTATTTTTAGTGCCTCACGACCTACTTTCGATTGCCGAGACAGAAGCGGCGATCGAACGGTAGCAGCGCCTCCTTTTACAGAACGACTCGCTGCCCTGTGGCGGGGTGCCAGAGTTGTATTGGCCTGACTAGATGCTGAACGTTTCTTTATCGTACGAGTTGCAGTTCCTCGTCGAATGGCGGAGCTACCTGATACTTGTAACAGAGCAACCATCATCTCACCATCTCTCTGCGCCGGGTTCCGTCGCCAAACCCTGCCCTGTTTCCCCGGTGTTCAAGCAAGAGGGATACAGCCTCCATGTGATCTGCTGTAATCAACTGCTGCAAAGGATCTGTGCCATCTTCCTTACGTCTGACCGCATTCAGTTTCCCTACATGTACTTTGTGGGCAGTTACCACACGCAATCCACTCAGAACTGCCTGAGCATGTGCCAGAGGGGGACGTGATAATGATTCACTCCCTAAGATTTCAAGCGCTCTTCGGCTGATTGCGTGCGGAACTGCCGTCATCGAACATCCTTTCAGATCCGGACGGCCAAGCAAAATATTGAGTGCATGTTTGGACAGTACCACCGGATGGGGCGAAAGTCTTCGTATCGGGCCGGAATAATCATTAAGCGCTATGTCTGCGCCACCACTAACAGCAGTGACGAAAGGACGTAGCCTCGAGGCAGGAATCACAAAATCTCCATCTGTAAACAATAGGACATCTCCCTTAGCTACTTCTGCTCCGACACTACGACCAGCGTCGTGTCCAAGCGGCAACTCATAGGAAATAACATGTGCACCAAGCGAAAGGGCAATTTCTGCCGTTTGATCGGCTGATCCGTTGACGACTACAATAACCTCGCAGCGCGGATGGACCCCTCTAGCTCCAGATATCACTCCCGCAATGGTCTTGGCTTCGTTCATGGCCGGAATAATGACTGAAACATAGGGATTAGGATGGTTAACTATAGGGGCTATAGCGACTTGCCGCACTGGGCGTGAAGTCCGCCGCTTGATCCGAGAGACCCGCCGTCCCGTGCGGCGGGCAGAAGTACGTTTGGGCTTCATGCTCATCCACCTTCCTTACAGAGCCTATTCGTCAGGCTGAGGGTTACATCACAGTTTATGTAGTACGCAGAACAGGGTAACGGCAATTGTCTCCTGTCGTTTGGAAAACAGGACAAATGCTGACCCTGCTAATTTCTAAACTTACTTAAACCTGATGATTGGAGCTGGCGAGTGAATCCGACCCAACTTATGGAGACTTCTTTTGGCCCTTTCCTAGCGGGCTAAAGATGTGGAGAGGGAGAGGGAATTTCTCCCTATAATTACTCTTTATATAGCTGATCTCAGTGATTATAGGGAATTCTCTCCTTATAATCACGCCGATTCTGGCTTTCCGAGCATAATTCGAACTTTTAGAGGGACAAATTCCCTCTAATGCTCATGAATCAGGTATTTTCAAGAAATTAGAGGGAGCGATTCCCTATAATGCTCAAATTACGTATTGAACAATGAATAGACTAGCGGCTAGAAAAAAAGAGGTACTACACGCTGCTTAACTAGAAGTGCAACACAACAAAAAGCGCAGCCATCGGCTGCGCTTAGCATTTTGTACATCATTTTTGCTAATCAATCAAACACACGATCATCCATCGCTGGTTTAGCTAAAGGAGCGCCGATAGCAATCCAAGAGATGACCCCATAGAAATGCGGAGTCTCGCGCAATCGCACCACTTGAATTACTGCATCTCCATTGGCTCTGCTCTTTAAGGAAGCATAGAAGTAAGGTTGATTAGTCATGGCAACGAGCACATAACCTGTATGACCAAAGTTCTCATCGAACGATACGGTCACCTCCACACTCTCAGCATCCCCGTTGAACATAAACGCCGTCATCCCAAACTGCTGAAGCGCCTCTCGTTTCCCTGCAGTCTGAATCGGACTGAAGGATAGATGCTCTGCATTTACAGAATTCGGTGCCAGATGGACACCATTTACTGCGCCGGGGGCAATATGATAATCCTGAACGCTCTCTTCCTCCAGATGACGCGCTTGAATCGCAAATGAAGAGATTTTGGAAGCATCCACCGCTTCATCCTGAAGTTCGGTCGCCCCTACGCTACCTTCGGCCAGATGAAAAGACTCAATACAACCTGCCTTCAGTTTTGCTCCGTCGATGCTTGCATCCGGAAGCAGTGCTGAGGTACGAGTTTCATCCGCAAGATGCTCCAATTTGATGATACCGGACTGCAAATGTCGATCTGCCACGATCTTGTCAGCAAGATGTTCTCCGTACACACTCCATGGCTGTAAATGTAAAGAACTCACTGAACCTTCGGCCAGTTTTTCTTCGGTAATACTGCCTTCCGGCAACAGATCAGCACTACGTACCTCTTCTGACAGATGCTTCATGGTGATGCTGTCAGATCGAATGTGGCGACTATCCACCGCATCCCCTGCTAAATGACCACCATAGACGCTACCAGGAGCCAGATGGAAAGAATGGATGGATCCACCCTCCAATTTTTCTCCAGTGATACTGCCATCCGGCAACAGATCGACACTAAACACTTCTTCTGCCAAGTGATTCATGGTAATGCTTCCAGACCGGATATGGCGGCTATCTATCGTATCACTCGCTAAATGTCCCCCATACACGCTGCCCGGAGACAAATGGAAGGCATTGATGGATCCACCCTCCAGCTTCTTTCCGGTAATACTACCGTCTGGAAGCAGATCAGAACTACGAACCTCTTCCGATAGATGAGCCAGAGTAATCTCTCCGTGTCGGATATGACGGCCTTTTATTGTACTTGGACTCAGATGACTTCCATTTACACTTTCAGGTATTAGATGATTTGAATTCACGGATTCTTCTGCTAGCTTTTCTCTGGTAATACTACCGTCTGGCAGCAGATCAGAACTACGAACCTCTTCCGACAGATGAGCTAGGGTGATCTCACCATTCAGGATATGACGGCCTTCTACTGAACCCGGACTCAGATGACTACTCCCTACACTTCCAGGCACTAGATGAATAGAATCTACGGATGCTTCCGCCAACTTCTCACCAGTAAGGCTACCGTCTGGCAGCAGATCAGAACTACGAACCTCTTCCGACAGATGAGCTAGGGTGATCTCACCATTCAGGATATGACGGCCTTCTACTGAACCCGGACTCAGATGACTACTCCCTACACTTCTAGGCACTAGATGAATAGAATCTACGGATGCTTCCGCCAACTTCTTGCCAGTAAGGCTACCGTCTGGTAGCAGATCAGAACTACGAACCTCTTCTGACAGATGAGCAAGGGTAATCTCACCGTATCGGATATGACGCCCTTCTATTGTATCCGGGGCCAGATGACTGCCATCCACGCTTCCAGGCATTAGATGATTTGAATTCACGGATTCTTCTGCTAGCTTTTCTCTGGTAATACTACCGTCTGGAAGCAAGTCAGCGCTACGTGCATCTTTGGCTAGATGAGCCAGGGTAATCTCACCGTACCCGATGTGACGGCCTTCTACTGAACCCGGACTCAGATGACTACTCCCTACACTTCCAGATACAAGATGAATCGAACTTACTGATTCTTCCGCCAGCTTATCACCAGTAATACTGCCTTCCGGTAACAAATCCGAGCTGCGCGCTTCTGCTGACAGATGAACCAGAGTGATTTCACCGTACCCGATGTGAAGGCCTTCTACTGAACCCGGTCTCAGATGATTACTCCCTACACTTTCTGGTGCAAGATGAATTGAACTTACCGATTCTTCTGCCAGCTTATCGCCAGTAATACTGCCTTCCGGTAACAAGTCCGAGCTGCGTGTTTCTGCTGACAGGTGAGCCAGGGTAATCTCGCCGTACCCGATGTGAAGGCCTTCTACTGAACCTGGACTCAGATGATTACTCCTTACACTTTCTGGTGCAAGATGAATTGAACTTACCGATTCTTCTGCCAGCTTATCGCCAGTAATACTGCCTTCCGGTAACAAGTCCGAGCTGCGTGTTTCTGCTGACAGGTGAGCCAGGGTAATTTCACCGTACCCGATATGACGGCCTTCTATTGCATCCGGGCTAAGATGACTGCCATTTACACTTCCAGGTATTAGATGATTTGAATTCACAGATTCTAGCGCCAGCTTTTCTCTGGTAATACTGCCGTCTGGAAGCAAGTCAGCGCTACGTGCATCTTTGGCTAGATGAGCTAGGGTAATTTCACCGTACCCGATATGACGGCCTTCTATTGCATCCGGGCTAAGATGACTGCCATTTACACTTCCAGGTATTAGATGATTTGAATTCACAGATTCTTGCGCCAGCTTTTCTCTGGTAATACTGCCGTCTGGCAGCAAGTCTGCACTACGTGCATCTTTGGCTAGATGAGTCAGTGTAATCTCACCGTACCCGATATGACGGCCTTCTATTGCATCCGGGCTAAGATGACTGCCATTTACACTTCCAGGTATTAGATGATTTGAATTCACTGATTCTTGCGCCAGCTTTTCTCTGGTAATACTACCGTCTGGAAGCAAGTCAGCGCTACGTGCATCTTTGGCTAGATGAGCTAGGGTAATTTCACCGTGCCCGATATGACATCCTTCCACTGTATCCAGGCTCAGATGACTGCCATTCACACTTCCAGCCACTAGATGAATAGAACCTACGGATTCCTCAGCAAGCTTCTCGCCAGTAATACTACCGTCAGGCAGTAACTCGGAGCTATATGTTTCTTCTGCCAGATGAGCCAGTGTGATCTCACCATGCCGGATGTGACGGCCTTCTACTGCACCCAGACTCAGATGACTTCCGTCTACACTTTCAGGTACAAGATGAATAGAATCTACGGATTCTTCTGCTAGCTTCTCCCCGGTAATACTGCCCTCTGGCAGCAAGTCGGAGCTGCGTGCATCTTCGGCTAGATGAGCCAGCTTGATCTCACCATACCCAATATGACGTCCTTCAATGATATCAATACATAGATGGCTACCGTCTACACTGCTCGGTGAAAGATGCTGGGAATCCACAGCCCCTTTTGCCAGCTTAGAGCCGCTAATGCTACCCTCCTGTATTTGAATCGAAGAAATGGAATTAGGAATAATATGGCCATTTCCGATGGACAACGGCCGGATATGCGCCCCGCCGATGCTTCCCGGATTCATATGTCTGCTCTGAACCGCACTATCACTAATGGATTTTGAATGAATTGCATTCACAGATAAATGCTCTGCCTGAACTGCTGACACTGCTAATTTACTGGAATCTACGCTTCCGTCTGCAAGCTTAGCCGAAGTGACCGATAAATCGCTAATCTTATCCGTCGATACACTTTCCGGTGACAGCTTTAACGACGTCACCACATGATCTGCCAGATGATGCGGCTGCACTGCTCCAGCTGCTAAATGAATCTCTCTCACCGCAGCAGAAGCCAGCTTATCTCCTGAAACCGAGCCAGACTGAATCGCAGCTGCGGTCACACTATTTTCTCCGAGATGTCTCCGTTCTACGGCTCCCGTGGCTAAATGATCTTTGTCCACCACAGCGTCCTGCAGGACACGCCCGCTCACGCTGGCATCGGCCAGATGTTTCTCCTCCACTGCACAAAAAGCAATATGCTCACCACTCACCACTTCACGGGCAATCGTACTCCCAATCACCGCTCCCGCTCCCAGTTTAGCCGCATTCACACTTCCATCTGCCAACTTGGCAGAAGTAACGCTCTGCGGACGAAGATGCTCACCACCCACAGACTCTGAAGCCAGCTGTTCACCAGTCACAGCACCAGAGGACAGATGATGCGTGTGAATAACTTCATCCATAAGTTGCTCGGATCCGACCGCTTCCGCAGCTAAATGGGAATGGTTCACAGCCTCGCGCTCCAGATGAATAGAAGATACAGCTTGCATAGCAATTTGCTGTCCGCGAATAGCGGATTTGGCAATATGTCTTGTGGTTACAGCTTCATCTGCTAGCTTATGTGCGAGTATGCTTTGATCAGCGATTTTCGATGAGGTGACCGCTTGCTCAATCAGCTGTGCAGTACCTACCGCACCCTCCGTCAGCTTTAAAAAAGAGATACTTCGGTCAGCCAGATGACGACTCGTTATTTCCCCGTCGCTGATATGGGAACCATGTACGCTTTCTGCACTTAAGTGGATGCTTCTCACTACTTCTGTACCCAGCTGCTTGGAACCAATAGCACCATCTGCTACATGCGCACCTTCGATCACACCCGACTGGAGCTGCTCCTTGCCGATCAGCTTGCTGGCAAGCTGCTCTGGCCCAATCGCTCCCGGAGCCAAATGTCTGGCGGTTATCAGAGCGTCGCTAAGGTGGCGACCCTCAATGACAGCATCAGCCAGTTTGGAACTGCTGATTTCACCATCAGCTATTTTATCGCCAGATACCGCTGCATCAGCCAGCTTGGAACGATCAATACTCCCGTTTGCCACGTGGCGGCCAGTGATGCTGCTGCTTCCTATTTTTTCACCAGTAACCGCTCCATCTTCCAGTAAATCAGCCGTAATAATCAGATCGCTCAAATGACGGCTCTCAATAGATTTATCTGCAATTTGACCGCCGCCGATAATCCGATCAGCCAGCTTCTCTGGACTAATACTGCCGTTCTTCAGCTTCTCTCCACTGATTGAATGATCCAGCAGCTTACCACCACTAACGCTTCCTTCAGCTAAATGCTCACCCACGATGGATTCAGGTGCGATTTTCGAAGAAGTTACTGCCTTGTCCGCGATATTGATACTCTGCACAGCATAATCTTGCAGCCATGGTGTACCAATAATGCCGAACTTCAGCTTAGAACCGTCAATGGTTCGTGGAGCGATTTTTGCTCCTGTAACCGCTGCATCCGATAGATCATCTGTGTAAACAGGCTGAAACCGCTCTTTCTCAGGAGCGAACCATATGGTTTCAGGAAGATTATCCACCTGTTTCTGAAGCTGCACCTCCACCATAGGCTCCGGCTGCAGGACTGGAGCAGAAATCAGTTCCTCTTGAACGGCTTCAGCTACTCCTCCTCCTCCACTTACCTGAACTTCCGCAATCTCTGGGTTGCTGACTCCATCACTGATACTCCCCGAATCCTTAGAACTGCTTTTGCTATCCAGCATGCTCAGTTCCTTTATATTGGGATTATCTACATAGTAGAGTCGTTTTTGTGGATTGCGTGGCTGCTTTTTTTTGGAACCCCTCACAAGCAGTCTCCTCCTTCCATCTATTGTTTCTCCTAGGCATCATATGCAGCGGTATGGGCTTATGACACCCTTTTGCGATAAGCCCTTCATAAGATTCTGATGAAACTTATACTTTTTTATATTTTAAAAAAAGGCATCTGCCGCCGCGCATTCGTCCATCCTGACACGCGGGTACAAACATACAATGACTAGAGTAGTAAAGGCGGAAATCACGTGATCGAAGAAACAGGAGGAACAAACATGGGGCATAAGCTCGTTGGAATACTACTAAATGCCAATATGCACCGGGGCGTTCCCCGGCTAAAAACAGGACAGGAGTCTCTATCCAACTATGAAGAGGGGGCCGCTGCATACGGCTTAGTCCCCTGCTTCCTGAAGCTCGCGGACATCGATACAGACTCAGGCTTCAGTGCCGCCTATATAAAGGGATCTCATGGATATAGAAGCGTAGTAGTTCCTACACCCACTGTCATCCATAACCGGGCGATATACAGCCAGAATAGCCCAGGGATGCAACGTCTGCTGCGGCACCATCCTCTGGTGTACAATACATGCAATCGATATGGCAAAGATGAGATCCATGAACTGCTTGAGAAGCGTGAAGAGCTTCGTGAGTATTTACCGGCGACAACAGGAGTATCTGGACTCAAACAAATGATGAATCGTTACCCTGATCTCATTCTCAAACCCTGCCGCGGAAGCATTGGGAATGGGGTCATGCGACTGGTTCGCAAAGGGAGACAGCGCTGGCACTTAAATTATCTTTCCCCTTCGATGCGGCGCTGGCTAAGCACTCCCGTATATCAGGGGGCGCTGCCAAAAGCGCTCCGCGCACGCCTTGCCTCTGTACCTTATCTTGTACAGGAGCGTATTCCACTGGCTGAGATTGGAGGACGTCCCTTTGATCTACGTGTCACCGTTCAGCGCGGTTGGCGAGGAGATTGGCAGGTAACTGGCCTCTTCGCTAAACTGGCTGCCCCAGGGGGCTTCGTCTCCAATATTGCTCGCGGAGGAGAAGCATTAAGCTCTTCCTTTGCGCTCGAAAAAGCCTTCTCTAGATCAGCAGCGGCTAATATCCGTATGTCTGTCGAAACACTTAGCCTTGTTATAGCGCGTTGTCTCGAACAAGACCTTCCGGGTCTGGCTGATATCGGACTGGATGTAGGAGTTACTAAGGATGGTCGCATCTTCTTCATTGAATGCAATGGCCGCGACCAACGCTACGGATTTCACAAAGCCGGCCTTACAGAGATTTGGAAGGAGAGTTACCGAAGACCTATGGGATACGCACGTTTTTTACTAGAAAAGAACAGTATGATATATAACAGTTATTGATTTGTCTCTTATTCTATGTCAATATAATGCAGAGCAGAGGGCGGCCCATATACAACCGCACTGCTGCATTATGGAAGGGAGATGGGCATGGTAAAACAATTGCTGCGGCTGATGACCGAGCTATCCTCGCACCGATGGCTTTCACGGTTAATGGGGTCTTTTTCTCATAGTAGATTCAGCCGTTTACTAATCCCGGTATTTATTAAGACTTATCAAATCCCCTCCGCCCAGGCGGAGAAGAATCCTGGAGAATATCTCACTCTTAATGAGTTTTTCAGCCGCCGGCTGAAGCCTGGCATGCGGCCTATCGCAAGCGATGATGACGCTTTAGTTAGTCCCGTAGATGCAACGATTACTGCTATGGGCGACATTACCTCTGGCACGATTATGAATGTAAAAGGGCAGGATTATAAGATCGAGGATCTACTTAATCATTCTCCGCATCTGGAGCTGTACAAGAAGGGTTTTTTCTTCGTTCTTTATCTAAGTCCTACGGATTATCACCGGATTCACTCTCCCCTTACTGGACATAAGGTGGAGAGCGATCATATTCGTGGACGAGCCTATCCTGTCAATGATTTCGGCATGCGACATATGAAGGGTGTACTGAACCGCAACGAACGTCTCATCACTTATATCGCTGGAAGCTACGGTGAAACCGCAGTAGTAAAGGTAGGCGCGATGAACGTCAGCAGCATCCGTTATACGGATGCTAACGCTACCGAGTGGAAAATCGGCGATGATCTGGCCTATTTCGAGTTTGGCTCCACTGTTGTGCTGCTTATGGAAAGCGGTACTTTTACCCCGAGACCCAAGCTTGAGGTCAACTCGAAGGTAAAGATGGGGGAACTGCTGGGGACGTTACACGAGCCACTGTAGCAAAGTTACGATATAACGGAACAAGGGTATCCCTGACCGATTGAAAATCGGCGCCGGGATACCCTTGTTTTGTTTAAAAAAAGAGATTCATTCAAGACAGCCGACAAACTAAGCAGTCTGCCAGCTCTTTTCTATTGAATGTTATTTCACTTTAGAGCTTGTTACACTGGCATAGTAATCTAGCACATTTTTGATGATCACAGCTGCTTCAGCTCTTGTGGCTGAAGCGGTCGGATCCATCTTTCCACCGCTGCCTCCATTTACAATACCAAGATCTTTGAAGGCATAGACCGCTTCTTTAGCATAACCCGCGATAGAAGCATCATCTGGGAAGTCATGGTTAGTCGCTTGTGGCAATTCAACATTCAGTTTCTTCAACGCATTGAATAGAATTACACACAAGTCCTGACGGCTAATGCTGTTATTAGGAGCAAACATGCCATTACCGATACCATTGATCAGTTGATTAGAAGTCCCAATCTCAACATAGTTTTTATACCAAGCATCTTTCAGAACGTCAGTAAAATGCTTTTGATTCTCACCCATGCTGAAGTTGAAACTTTTTACTACCATGGCAACAAACTCGGCACGGTTTACCTTCCCACTTGGATCAAAGCTTCCGTCCGTGCGTCCGCCGATAATATTTCTCTCCACCAGCGCTGCAATCGCAGATTCTGCCCAGCTAGGAATTAGAGTAGCATCTTTAAACTTATTCTTAAGCTCTTGTCTGATTAGCTCCGGTGTCTTCGTTTTTTCATCTGTTTTTGGAGGCTGAGGCTTCTGTTCTCCAGGTTTTACGACTTCTCCAGGAATCGTTGGTACTGAAGGTACCGCTGGGGTAGTCGGTCTTGGTGTACTTGGTTGACCGCCATCTCCACCTGATCCGCCGCTGTAAGGTTTAACGATCACAGAGATCTGCACCTTCAGGCCAAGTGTATTAGCTATACCCTCCGGTAAGATCAAATCCCCCTTGATGGTGTACGTTCCTTCCGTATTACCGTTATAGCCTTCCTTGTTCCACTGAACAGAAACGATCTTATTCATCCCGGTATTCAGGGTTACTGATACTGAAGCTGGTAGCTCCAGTACGTCAAAGCTGGTACCATAAGCAACGCTTTTACTTGCTAGTGCTTGCACTGCCGTGATTTCCGGTATCGTAATGACCTCCGGCAGTACTTCGATCGTAATGGATGCCTTCAGGTCCTTTGGATTGCTGATACCTTCCACAGGTACTAGCGCTCCATTCAGGGTATAAGCTCCTTGCTTATCACCATTGTAACCTTTACTGTTCCAATGGATGGATATCACCTTGGTCTCACCGTTATTCAATGTAGCTATGACTGAAGATGGTAGCGTCAATCCACTAAATGGAGTGCCGAATGGAACGCTCTTACTTTCCAAATCCTGCACTGCGATAATCTCAGCGACACGAATCACTTCCGGCATTACCTGAATGGTGATGGAAGCTTTCAGGTCATTCGGGTTAATCATTCCTTCTTCCAGGACCATAGCACCGTTCAGTACGTACGATCCTTCTACATTGCCGTTATAACCCGCAGGGCTCCATTTAACAACAAGTCCCTTCGTCTCATACGTATCCAGCGTTACTGTAACTGAAGACGGCAATTCCAACTTATCAAAAGCGGTGCCAAAATCAACGCTTTTGCCCTCCAGCTTCTCAACTTTAGTAATTTGGATAGGTTTAGTACCTTCTGGCAGTACAACCACCTTAATGGAAACGGTTTGATGGGTACTATTCAACACACCCTCAGGAAGCTCAAAGCTACCTGCCAGCGTATAACTCCCTGCTTTGCCACCGTTGTAATCTTTACGGTCCCATTGTACAACCAAACTTATTGTCTTTTTACTGCCCAGTGTAGCTTCAACTGTGCCAGGTAGATTCAGATCTTCAACAGCAGTACCGAACGGCACACTAAGCAGTTGCGGCTGAACAATCGATACAATTTCTCTAGCCTGTAGATCTATTGTCCATTTAGCATAGTACACCGTGCTTTCGTGTAATACCGTCTCTGCTGTTAAAGCATTACCGTTACCTTCTTTATTATCGAACCATCCTCCGAAGATGTAACCTTCACGCACCGATGCTTGAGGTAAGGTGCTTAATGCTTCACCTTTAAATGCGGTTACCTTGGTAGGGGCCGGTGAGTCCAGATAATTCTGATCGAAGGTGACTTCAATCGGATCAGCATAAATGAGTTCAACATATTGTAAATTAGCATTTAATCCGTTAAAAATCATATACACATTTTGTTTTCCTGTTACTTTGGTTCTGTCTAGGAAGGTTTCCGCTGTCGAATAATGATCAATGTAAGAATTCCCAGGTGTTTGCTTTGTACTTGCCATTCCATAATTGTCCCAAGCGGCGCCTGCTTTCTGAGCAAAACTAATGCTTGCAAATTCATTACCAAGTTCAAAAGAACCTCCGCCGCTGTAAGCATCAGCGTATGCTCTTCCTTGAGTAGTAGCTCGTTTAACTGGTTTACCCGTATTGTCAGCCTCTGTATAGAATTTAAAAGATGGAGACGATCCTCCTTCACGGGCATACTGCACTCTTACTTCCACAAGATTGGTCAAGTCAACCTGACCGAAATAAACAAGGTCATTAGAATTGACATAGCTCATGGCGTCCGTACCACTTTCAAATCTGAACTGGGTATTGGTTGCATAAATCCATGGTGCATTATAAGGATAAATTCTAATACCATTCTCTACTTTCAAAATCTCTTTTGGAGCAATATTGATCGGCATGGACGATATACTCAAATCTGTTATTACCGCTTTCAAGGAAGCTATGGCCTCTGCTACAACCTCGTCGTTGATCGGCTCGGCAAGAACAGCCTTAACCTCTTCCAGCACAGCGTTGAATTTGAGCTTTTTGTAAGCTGTGTATGCATTCATATCGATGTTTTGAGCAGCCTTGATATCCGCATCTAACGCCGATGTGTCTACATTGTCCTGCTCCAACTGGAAGGTTAGCCAGTTCAGGTCAATGCCCGCACTCTCAAATACAATTCTAAGGGTATGCTCGCCCGCTGACAGATGAATATCAGGGATTCTGAAGGTTTTCCATACTCCTTTAGTCGTGGTAAGGTCGAAGGTTCCGAGTAGCTTATCTCCATCATAGATGCCAAAGGACATTTGGGCGACATCCGATTGGCTAGAGCGAATTCGCGATGTGACTTTGTACGTGCCTTCTTTCTCCACATTCACCTTATAGGAAATAGCTTCACCCTTGCTTGTGTTGGTGTAGCATAATCCGCCATCTACATCATTGCTGCTTACCGGCGTGATTATCGGAGTAATGGAGGCAAATTCCGTCTCAGCCACCTTCAATTTAGTATTTTTCCCAATTTTCTTTACTGCCAAAGCTACATCACTATTGATTCTGACATAATCAAAATCGACAATAAATGGATCTGTGAGGCTCTGACTTCCGTTAGAAGCTAGTAACCCGAACTTCGGATTGGCATAATTCGCAGTTGTACTGCCAAGTGAAATATATTCGTTGCCATCAGCACTGACATAACTGGAATAACTGTTACCTATTTTTTTCAAACGTAAATATAGCTCTTTCTTTTCTCCGAAAATATTGGTGAGCTGACTGGCAGACAGTTGTCCGATGGTAACAGGCTCCGTACCTCCGGTTTCTTTGGTCATTCCGATGATCTTGCCACTACTGTATTCATACTTCATCCAGATATAGTTATTGTTATCCTGTGAAGCCGTGATGCCGACGCCGTTATAATTCTGATTTGGCGCTTTGCTCATATTAATTTTTACAGTTGCTTCCCAGTTGCCGAAGGCTTCCTGCTGGAAATAGTTTTTCAAATCAGCATGCTCACTCCAGAAATCGCCTCTTTCGGCAATGATTCTCAAATTTCCTGGAACAGTGCTCAAAGACCAATTTTTGTTATTTTCTGCATTGGTAGCAGTCTCTTTATTAATCGTCCAGAAGCTGCTTAGATTTGCACTATCGAACTCATCGCTCTGTGGTGTCGTACCAAACTGTATCACATAGGAATTCGCCTGATCGGAGCTGATACATTTGATCGTCACTCTTTTATTGATGAGGTCTACGTTGGCCGTGGCTTTTACACCATCATTCGTTTCAAACGTAACTTCAGGTAAAGTAGCCCCGTTACTGAGACCTACATCATAACTGAACCTAGTCTGTGCAAACCCCTCAAGCGGCTTGCCGTCAATAGAGATATTCTTTAAATAAGCATAGGTCGGATTCTCAAAAATCGGTTCCAAGCCTTCCTCCGAAGTGAAGATAACCTTGTAGATCCGTTTCTCTCCTCCGGCCGAAGCAGTAATTACAGCAGCCGGTCTATCTTTGTCGGCTTGTCGTACACTTACGTCTACCCCAGCTATCGCCGTAGCTTTGACTTCAGGGTAGCTGCTGCTTTCAGTCGTTTCACCAAAGGCTTTATAGTCGAGTTTCAATGGATTAAATATCTTGATCTTTTTGCCGCCTACCGTAATACCCGAGAGCTGCGGATCTCCCGATTTGTCCGTATTCACCCGGAACCAATCTCTTCCCGGCGTATAATTGACCACGTAATCAATCTTTGCCGTTCTTGCAAAGGCTGGAGATTGCATCAAGAAGCTCGTAATATTCTTGGCAGAACGCTGCAATTCTCCTAAGGTCAGACTGCCGTTAGCAAGCGATGTCATCGTATTAAAGGTACTGTTATTCCGATTCTTATGTGTTTCTGCATAATCGTTCGGAATTACCATGTAAAGATCGTTTTGGGCACGAACCATGGCTTTGCCGTTGGTTTCATCATAACGATTGGAAGTGGCATAGAAGCCCTGATCCTCACTCATCTTCGCCCACCAGTCTGTCATGACAATACCGTCAAAGCCCCATTCTCCGCGAAGGATGGTGGTATTCAGATCATAGTTGCTAGATGCCCAGGTTCCGTTTACCGGACCATAGGATGTCATCACTGAACGCGCTTTTCCACTCTTCACTGCCATTTCATAACCTTTCAAATAAATCTCGCGAAGCGCTCTTTCAGAGACAAGTGCATTCACAAGATGTCTATCTGTTTCCTGATTGTTCGCAGCGAAATGCTTGATAGTAGGTGCCGTACCATTCTTCTGAAGACCTCTTGTCTGTGCAACAGCCATGATGCCTGTCAGTAATGGATCCTCTGAAAAATACTCAAAGTTTCTTCCGTTCAGGGGACTTCTGTGGATATTGATCCCCGGTCCTAGCAGCGTATCGATGTTGTTAATCAGCATTTCTTTGCCAAGAAGATCGAACAATCTTTCATTCAGCTCGGTGTTCCACGTACAGGCAAGCATCGTCCCGTTTGGAATACTGGTTGCCTTCTCTGCGTTGGTCTCCATTCGGATTCCTGAAGGACCGTCCGCAGCACTGTCGATAGGGAGTCCGAATTTCAGCAGATTTTTAGTAACACCACCAAAAGCCGCAGCGGTACCGGCAGTAACTTTGGGGCTGGACATCCCTTCCCCTAAAATAATGGCTCCTAGATCGTTGTTGGACAATTGTGCGATGAACTGGTCCATAGTCACTTTTTGATTGTATACATCCAATAAGGTATAGCCCTTGTCCCCAGTTTGTGGAATGGACGCAGGGAGATTTTGCTTAATTCTCTCATCCAAGTTGGTAGTCCGTGTCGGTACCTTTTCAGTGACAGTGGTAAAAGTACCATTTCCATTCGGTTGACCTGGTTTGATACGATCAAATTCCTTAGTTGGCGCGAGCGCTTCCTGCAAGGTTTCTACAACCTTCAAGGCATTAAGGCTGTATACTCCTTGCTTTTCGCTGTCACTTACACTGTTGCCTACGTAAATATTATAGTCACCAGCTTCTAGGACATAAGATGAATCACGACCTGTAATCCCACTGTCATCATACGAGGCCATATCTTTGGTATCATACGTGATGGTGATCGACTGTGATTCCCCAGGCTGTAGCAAGCGGGTCTTAGCAAAAGCAGCAAGCTCCTTGGCCGGCTTACCAAGCTTACCTTGTGGTGCACCGTAATAAATCTGCACAACTTCTTTGCCTTCCACCTTGCCTGTATTCTGAACAGTTACTGTCACTGCAACCTCATTCTCACCGGCGTTGACATTATCAGTAGTGATCTTGAAATCGGTATAGGAGAGCCCGTAACCAAATGGATAGAGCACCTTATCCGGAGCAAAGGTCTCAAAGTACCGATAACCTACATAAATATCCTCACTATAAGAATTTTCAGTTTTGCTCCCAAAATGTGCAGTAGAAGGATAGTCAGCAAGTGTAGCTGCAATCGTATCGCTCAATTTACCGCTTGGCGTAACGTCTCCGGTCAGTACGTCAGCTACTGCGCTACCACCTTCCATCCCCCCTTGCCATGTATACAAAATAGCAGCTTTGGGATAATTTATTGCCCATGACATATCGATAACGTTGGCTACGTTCAATACGATGGCCACTCGGTCGAATTTGGCATATACCCGGTTAAGCATGTCTATTTCAAGGTCTGTCAGCTTATAAGCACCCTGGACATCCGTATTATCCTTATCTTCACCGGCTGTTCTACCGATGATGACCACAGCTGTATCCGTTTTTGCTTTTGCTGCATCCACAATTTCGTCGGTTAAAGGCATTTCTGCCTGGGACCATGGCTCTGCTGCCCAGCCACCACCGCCATTGTTGAAAGGATTCTTTTTGATCCAGTCGGCATAGACCTTCGCCAGATCTTCATTTAACTTGAGACTGGGATTATTCCGAAGACCCTCCAGAATCCCATTCACATAATCTACCCTTACCGCACCCCCAGATCCTGTACCTGACTTGTAATAATGCGCTTGTATGCGGCCAAACACCGATACATTTTCACTCTTCTTGATAGGGAGCACTTGTTCATTCTCATTTACTTGTGATCCTGCTAGTTTATAATCCGGATTTTGCAGCAGCACAATACCTTCAGCGGCCACTTCTCTGGACACATCCGCTAAACCTGGGAGAACCTTGGCCATAACGGGAGAACTGGTACTAGGCGTTATGATTGAGGTTATCAGAATGCAGCAGAACAATATTTTAAGTAAGCGATTACAATTTTTCCTCATACTTATCACCATTCCTTTCGATTAAGGTACAGGTTAGGATAATGTGTCATCGTAAAGAGCGAGATTTCAATTAAAATATTTCTAATACAGATACATGCACTTCAGAAACAGATAGGATGAATTTACTTTCAGGAAGGAGTTATTCTCTAAGAATAATTCGCGCTAGCCGCTGTGGAGTAAGGCTTATTCAAGCATCAAGTGTGTTAATGATCAAATCTAAACCGGTTTAGATTTTGCGCATAATTCCCCTAACTCATACTTACAAATTAAAAAGTGCGAAAATGCTCATTAATTCCTCCTTTACTTTTTAAACTCACATTGAATACTATCATCAGAATTATCATCCTAACATAGAAAATCCTCATCGATTTATTGAATATACTCATGTATCACAAATACTTTGAGGTTCCAAAATGCAAATAGGTGTCCCCAAGCGATAGCGGAATGTAGAGAATAGTTCACTTCAAAATAAACGAGAAAAGCAAAAAACAAGGACAACAAGATCAAAGCAAGCCGTCGCAAAAGTAAAAATAACAAGGACAGCCCTGAGTCTGCCCTTGTATCTTTTCATATAGTCATCAATTTTCGCCTTTACACATGTCCCTGCTTAGCAACATCACGCGCCTTGGCGGCAATATGTTCCGGATCTCCTAAATAAAAACGGCTGATTGGATTAATGTCCTCATCGAGTTTGTACACCAGTGGTACTCCGGTTGGAATATTGAGCTCCAGCAGTTCAGCCTCATCAATATCCTCCATAAATTTGATCAACGCTCGCAGCGTATTGCCATGGGCTGAAATGAGCACCCGTTCTTTATTGCGCACAAGGGGGACGATGCGATTTCTCCAGAAATCACCCACACGATGAACAGTATCTTCCAGACTCTCGCCACGCGGGATATCTTCCGGACGAACACTACTGTAGCGAATATCGTTTCTGGCATACCGAGGATCATCCAACTCCAGCAGTGGGGGCCGAACCGATAAACTCCGTCGCCAGAGATGCAATTGTTCTTCACCGTATTTTATCGCCGTTTCACTTTTACTAAGTCCCTGAAGTGCGCCATAATGCCGTTCGTTCAGCTTCCAAGACTTTTGCACAGGAATCCACAGCAGATCCATTTCATCGAGTACATAGTTGAGTGTTTTGATCGATCGTTTGAGTACCGAAGCAAAAGCTAGATCAAACGTATACCCTTCATCCTTCAATAGCTTGCCAGCAGCTTTGGCCTCTTGAATACCCTTCTCGGTTAAATCTGGGTCACTCCAGCCCGTAAACAAATTCTGCACGTTGAACTGGCTTTCGCCATGACGGATAAGCACGATATCGTACATTTTCTCTCTCCTCCCACCTTTAGCTCTGGAACTCTGTCACGTGTAATTTTTGCGCTCCATTACATGAATAATACTCTCCTTAGTAATAACCCTCACTAAAATAAATATCGACTACTAGTCTGTTTGATTGCAGAGTGTGCAACAGATAATCCTTATTTACACTCACAAAAATACTTCATTGTACTTCGTGCAATAGAATTCGAAACTAACCTCATAGGAGTTCATTCTATTGTATAAAATACAACGCGAAGGGCGATAAACCCTTCAGTTTGCAAAAAAAACCGGAAGCCTGTTGGCCCCGGTTATTTACAGTCTTTGGTCATATTCAGCGATTATATACCTGTTTACTCAGTTTAGAACCAGCTATCTATGGCAAAGGCACTCGACTGTTTTAATCGTTTTAAGCGGTTTCTAAAAATCCCTGTGCCTCCACCTTTACAATCTGTGTTGCAGATTCGGCGTCTGATCATCATCCCATGTGTCTCCCCTTCCAAGAAGTTATGTATATCCTCTATAAACTAAAATGGAAAGTATTTACCCTTGGATGAAATAACTGAAACAAAAAATTGGAAATTAGCGGAGCTCAGATGGGCTTTTTCCGGTATACTGCTTGAACTGGCGGCTGAAAAAGAAAATGTCACGGTATCCAAGCGCATCCGCTACCTCAGTAACATTCATTCCGGCGTACAGCAGTAAATGCTGGGCCCGTTCAATCCGGGCACGGATTACATAAGATTGAACAGAGGAGCCTGTAAGCTCCTTAAATTTGATTGAGAAATACCGTGGTGATAACCCTGCACGTGCAGCAAGATCCTCTACGCGATGCG
This sequence comes from Paenibacillus sp. FSL K6-0276, assembly GCF_037977235.1. Lineage (NCBI taxonomy): Bacteria > Bacillati > Bacillota > Bacilli > Caryophanales > Paenibacillaceae > Paenibacillus > Paenibacillus sp. FSL K6-0276. The sequence continues at coordinate 5,175,780 of NZ_CP150276.1, forward strand.
AAATCCCGGGATGTTGGCTCACATAGTTCGCTATTTCATGAATAATTTCCGTCAAATGGTTGCTAGCATAACGTTCTACAGGCTTCACACGGTCCTCTCTAAGCAGATGAATCATTAGTTGCTTTAGAACTAGCTGCCCTTCTTCCTCAGCCGCGTAGGTATCCACTAGGAATAGCCTAACGTAACGAGCAAGCAGATGTTCAAATTCAACCGTTTCTGAAAGCTCGCGATAGGGCAGCGGAATATCCGTCACCTCTCCGGTAACATCAAAATGAATATATGTAAGTACAAGCGGTCTTTGCGGATTATGTGTAGCGCTTGTATGGTCATCCGGACGGAACAAGAAGCAGCTTCCCTTGCCCACTTGGAAAGGTTCTCCGTTACGTACAACCGTCCCTTCTCCGCTCCATACATAGAATAAATCATAATTTTGCAGCGACTTCTCTCTTTTTTGCCATTTCCAGCTTGGTTCGCACACAATCTTCGCCAAAGCAGGTAATATAACAAAAGAGGACGGCGATGCGTGCAGCATAACGTTCCCTCCTAAAAGTTTTGTTAGCATAAGCTACTTTGAGGTACTTCGCAAAACTTGCTTCGTAAGCATTCGCTTAGTTTTGTTAGCATAAGCTCCATCGAAAACTCTTCGTACAAAACTTACTTCGTAAGCATTCGCTTAGTTTTGCTTCCCATCATCATACCTTGTCATGTTGCACTTTGTACATCTTCCCACGCTAGAAATAGGCGCTTTATTCCTTCCTCCAGCTCCACAGCATTCAGATGGGCAAAAGAAAAACAAGCGGCTGGCTCCCCCGGCGAAATTTGATATAACGCCGCATCTCTGAAATCCGTGCCGCGCCTGCGCGCCGCCGCCCGGAATGCCACGAATTCTTCGCTGCTGCGCAGCCACCGCGCATATACTTGCAACCCCGCATCGCCAGGCAGCAGCTCGAACAGCTCCTTAAGCTGTTCCGACAGCAGAGTGCGGAGGATACGGCCACGTTCGCCATAAATGCGGGTCATCCGACGCAGATGACGACCATAGCCGCCAGTATTCATAAACCGCGCCAACGCACGCTGTTCCAGCAGTCCCACTGGCAAGGGCTCATACAGCGCCTTGGCGGCAATAGTCGGCTTCACCAGAGATGGGGGAAGCACTGCAAATCCAAGCCGGAGGCCAGAAAACATTGTGTTTGAGAGGGAGCCAATATACACAACCCGTTCTCCGCGATCTAGCGCTTTTAAAGGTTCGATTGGACGTCCCGCCCACCGGAACTCACTATCATAGTCATCTTCAACAATTACCGCTTCATGCCGCTGCGCCCATTCCAGCAAGGATCGCCTCCGTTCCAAAGGCAGCACCACGCCCGTAGGAAATTGACGACTCGGTGTAACAAATAACAGACGCGCATCCCAATCCTCCGGGATTAGTCCGCTACCATCCAGCTTCCCGCCTAGCATTCGTCCTCCGGTAATTTCCACCGCTCTGCGAATCCCATGAAACCCGGGATCCTCAACGACAGCTGATCCACCAGCATCAAGCAGCAGCTGTGTCAAAATAACGATGCCTTGCATCGAACCGCTAAACAATACGATATGCTCTGCATCCGCACGAATCCCGCGGGTAATCCGCAGATGCGCAGCAATAGCTTTTCGAAGTCCTTCATCTCCTTGAGGTGGACAAGTGCTTTGCAGAAATCCTCCTTCCTTCCCTCCGGCATAAGAAAGCGCTCTGCGCCATTCGGAGTAAGGAAAATGCTCCATCCGCATACCGCTGCTCAGGAAACTCACTACGTTCTCTTTACTTTCCTCATATAAGGGTGTCGGGCGCGCTAGCAATCGTTTCCCCCATACTGAAAGTGGAATCGTAGACTCGAATGCAGGGCCTCCCCCAGCAGCATCTTCCACCTCACCCAAAATCGAATTTTCACGTTTACTATCACCAGAAGCTGAAGAGAAGCTATCTTCCGATACGAATGTCCCCCGCCCAGTTACTGTTCTTACATAACCATCAGCGAGCAACATGTCATACACCTGCGCGACCGATCCGCGCGACAAACCATAGTGCATAGCAAGACTTCGTGTAGACGGCAACTGAGTGCCTCCCGGGAGGGTTCCCTCCAATATTGCAGCGCGGAGCGCGTGATATAGCGCTAAATATTTGTAGCGGTGTACGGCCAGATATTGATCGTATGCCAGCGTAATGTTCATTGTTCCCCTCCTTGGCCAGCAAGTGGTCCATTAAAAACCATCTTAATTGGTCCTTTTTAATTGTCAACCACTCTACTATTCTTTAAAGAACATTTACATTGGAGCAAATGCTCTACACTATTAAGAAAGAGGACGTGATCTCTATGCGCAGAAAAGAATTTAAAGTAGATCAGGAGGAAGATTTGGTCTCTTTTCTAGACGGAATGAGCTTCGGTTTTCTCGGGACAAGCGATGAACAGGGGCTACCGCGGGTGACACCGCTGAATTTTGTATATACAGGTGGGTGTTTCTATTTCCACGGCAGTCATGCTGGCGGCAAAATGAAGGCGATCCGTAATCAGCAGAGGGTCTGCTTTACCGTAGCGGATGAGTATGCACTGATTCCGTCTTATTTTAGCGATCCAGAGATGGCCTGCCCAGCAACCGCGTATTTTAAAAGTGTTACAGCCTACGGCACAGCCGAGCCCGTCGAAGACATTAGCGAAAAAGCCATCGTACTCTCCTTATTTATGAAAAAACTCCAGTCCGAGGGGGGCTATGATCCCATTGATGCAGAGGACCCTAAATACCGTCCCCGTCTAAAGGGAGTCGCGGTTGTGCGTATTACCCCCGATGAGATCACGGCGAAGTTTAAGTTTGGGCAGAATTTGAAAGAAGAAGGACGTTCTGGGGTCATTTCCGGCTTATCTGAAAGAAATCACCCACGTGATGAAGAAACCATTGAAATGATGAAAAAATACTGTCCCTACCACTCCGAATAGTTGATACGGATAAAGCAGTTTCTCGTACAAAATAAGCACTGAGTATAGTGTGAAACTTAAACTTCCTTAAATTTTTAAAAAACGTATCTTTCCAAGTGACGGTTGCAAGCGGCGGTGATATAATGTTAGGCAATGTTAACAGTATGTATCCCCAAAGAACCCTGGAAGGATGAAACTGATGAATCCACTAGCTGGACAATTAAACGAAAGTATCAAAGCAGGAAATGAACATGTATATGATATGCTCTCTATGCTAGGCAAAGAAATTTACTTCCCTAAGGAGGGCATCCTGAGTCAATCCGCTGAAGCAGGAGCTCACGCCAAGAAATACAACGCAACCATCGGTATTGCTACTGAAGGCGGCGTGCCTATGCACCTCGGCGTCATTCAGGATAAACTCTCCGCTTACAGCCCTAAGGATCTGTATAGTTACGCTCCTCCAGCAGGTAAACCAGAGCTGCGTACTGTATGGCGTGAAAAGATGCTGCGCGAAAATCCATCGCTAGAAGGTAAAACCATCAGCAATCCTGTTGTAACCAACGCCCTGACTCATGGGCTTAGCATTGTCGCTGACCTCTTCGCAGAGCCAGGTGACGCTATCATCTACCCAGACAAGAACTGGGAGAACTATGAATTAACCTTTGGAATCCGCCGCCATGGGGAGACTGTTAACTATCCACTTTTCACAGAAGAAATGACCTTTAACAGTGCGGGTCTTGAAGAAGCACTTCTGGCTCAAAAAGAACGCGGAAAAGCGATCGTTCTGCTGAACTTCCCTAACAATCCTACAGGATATACTCCAGGGATTAAGGAAGGCGATGAAATCGTCGCAGCTATTCTTCGTGCGGCTGAGGAAGGCATTAACGTGGTTGTCGTAAGCGATGATGCCTACTTCGGACTTTTCTTTGAAGACTCACTAAAGGAATCATTGTTCGGTAAGCTTGCTCATCTGCACCCACGTGTGCTTCCAATCAAAATTGACGGTGCGACCAAAGAAGAATTCGTCTGGGGCTTCCGTGTTGGCTTCATCACTTATGCCTCGGAAGACAAGGATCTTCTGGCTGCATTGGAACAAAAAACACTAGGTATCATCCGCGCTACCATTTCCAGCGGTTCGCATCCATCGCAAACCTTTGTACTGGACGCGTTGAAATCTCCACAATTTGAAGAACAGAAGGAAGAGAAGTTCCAAATCATGAAAGGCCGTGCGAATAAAGTAAAAGCGCTGCTCGATAGTGGCAAATACGGCGATGATGTATGGACGTATTATCCTTTTAACTCCGGCTACTTCATGTGTCTGAAGCTTCACACCGTTTCGGCTGAAGCCCTTCGACTTCACCTGATCCATAATTACGGTCTGGGCACTATTGCTCTCGGGGAAACTGATTTGCGTATTGCCTTCTCTTGTATCGAAGAAGATCAGCTCGAAGATCTGTTCGATCTTGTATACGCAGGCGTTCGGGATCTGGAAAAAGCTTAACAAATCTTTCATATTACCTACAATCAGCTCCGCTTCTGCGGGGCTGATTTTTTTGTAGTCCACTCCGGCATTGGCCTATACATGCTTCTCTCTCCGCACATACAATACGATGTACTCAAGTACAACTCACACCGAAAGGGGAATGAACATGAGCGAAGAAGTAAGAGGCGGACATGGTTGCTGTCACGGAGGTAGCCCTTTCACAAGTACTGGCGCCATTCTGGTTCTCTTTATCTTGTTGGTTATCATCAGCCGTTCACTCTTTGTCTAACCAGCGGTGACAGTCTAGGGAGAGAGCCTTGAGCTCTTTCCCATTTCCCCGTGGTACATGTCATTCCCCATAAAAAAAGGCTCCCTCATCCGTAGAATTCTCTACTTTTGAGACAGCCTCTTTATTTCGCTATGAAATAGCTTCCTACAAATCCTCGTCATCCATCCGTGCGGCTTTGCGGGACAAGTATCCCTTAAACAGAAAGGATACCAGAAACCCTGCTGCAAATGTACCAATCACTGGTAGTAGACGGTCGCCTATAGAGGCTAGGAATGGTAAGCCAAGGATCAGTGCCACTATCAGGTGCGCGCGGAATACGAATTGTGTTGTGTTATCTGCCTTACTGCCTTCAGGAAAGGGATACACTGTCAGCCAAAAAGACTCACTATGCAATTTACGAAGTGCCGACAACTGCACACCAATAATGAACAGGAAGAACAAATAGATGGCGGTGCCAAAGTAACTGTCACGGTTCAACCAATTCAGCAGCAAGGCCAGCACCGAAATCCGCATAATGATTCCGAAGATATCTCCCCGGGCGAAGCTTTTAGTCAGCAAATAGCGGTAAGCCGTATCCTTGCGCCAAGGTAGCCGAGCGCCCCATTTGGAAAGATAACGACGAGGATATACCCGTTGCTCACGGCCCGGTACATCAACGAACCAGCCCAGAACCATCAGCGCGCGTCCACCTTGATTCTTTTCCATGCTGATTAGTCTTTCCCACGGCACGGCGTGACGTCCAGGTACGGACAGTGCAACAAGATAGGCTGCTGCTAATAACACCATAAATATCAGACTTCGGCCGGCAGGCTGCCACAACCAAGCGGCAATGATGAGTCCTCCTACCGCCCAGCGTAAGAAAGTAAACACACCTGCCATCGGACGCGACAGCATAGCCACCTCTTTCCATAACCCGTAGCTCGCGATCAGCTTCACAGCTATCAGAATCAATACTGTAAATAAAAGTCGCTTAGGAGAGTCATCTGTACGTATGTACAACGGCCAAAGGGTAATGAGTACGAATAACAATCGAATAATCTTCCATACGTTCCCACTTACCCAGGAAGGCGCAAAATATTCCTTCATTCGGTGACCTTGGGGCAGAAGAAAGATCGTATCCGGGGTCTGCAAATAGGTTCGGAAGCTGCTATGCACTGCTGCAGGCAGCAGTATTGCAAGCATAATCCAGCGAATGGGAATGCCTTCAGGTACATTCTGTAACAGCGATGTATACCAAGCCGAGAAGACAATCAACACGAAGAGGAAGACCATAGCCACGCCGCTTTGAATGATATATCCCACATAAGGAAGCATACTTCCCATGAATCGACCTCGCCGAGTGCGCCGCAGCTCTTTCAAATCCATATTATTTCCCTCCCTGAACCAGCTCGTAGAACAGCTGCTCCAAAGTCAGCCCCTGTAGTCCAGTGGTTGCCGCAATTTCTTCCAGCGTTCCTTGAGCAATCACCTTACCTTTATGCAGCACAATAAAGCGGTCGCAATAATTCTCAATGGTAGAAAGAATATGAGAGCTAAGCAGAATAGAGGATCCTGATTTTTTCAGATCCATCATGAAATCAAGCAGGGAGCGAATACCTAACGGGTCCAGTCCTAAAAAAGGCTCGTCGATGACATATAACGCAGGGCGCGCCACAAAAGCGCACATGATCATGACCTTCTGCTTCATTCCTTTGGATAGATGGGTCGACAGCGTGTCCATCTTATCCTCCATATGGAACAGCTTAGCTAGATGCAAGCTACGGGTCTCGTAATCACTTTGTTCTACCCCATACGCTCTTGCTGTAAATTCAACATGCTCACGTACCGTCATTTCATCATATAGAAGAGGCGATTCTGGCACAAAAGTCAAAGCATTGTGATATCCGATTGGATCTTCAGCACGAGTCTTGCCCTTTACTGTGATATCGCCCTTGTGGGGCGACATCAGTCCTAGAATATGCTTCATCGTCGTACTTTTTCCTGCTCCGTTTAAACCAATCAATCCAACCATTTCGCCAGGCTGCACCTGAAGCGCAATATCATGCAGCACCGGCTTATTCAGGCTGTATCCACCACTGAGGCCCGTAATTTGCAATACGGGAGAATTATTCATTGACCGTCACCTCTCGGAGTTTTGTCTTTCAACCACTTTGGTGCTCCCTTATTCTTACGATTCTTTTCACGTTCCGCATTGCTGCTGCGCTTACTACGTGCAGGAGTGGTACCTCCGCGCGCGCCTGCGGAAGGATTCACGCTACGCTCCGAATCGCGCTGTTGTTCTCCGCTTGCCTCACTTGTATGGATCGTAGCCAGTCTTTTGGCAGGTTGCTGCCCTGTGCTGGTTGTAGACGGCTGAGTACCTGCATTCCCAGATGTTCGAACCTGCGGATTGCTGCTACGCGAAGGAGCCCCGTCGCGGCGTTGTCCGCTGGTTTCATTACTACGTCCTCGTCCATTATTCAAAGAGTTCCGCGCCTCATCTGCTGCTAGCACCTTGCCACCGACCATTTCCCGTTCTTCAAGGGCAATATCCAGTTCACGGGCAAATTTACGCATGATAAAGGTCTGCTGCTCTGTCACAATCGTTACGGATAATCCGCGTTTTCCCATCCGACCTGTACGACCAGCACGGTGTACATAATGCTCCGAATCAAAGGCAGGATCGAAACTAACTACCAGAGACAGGTTCTCAATATCCAGTCCTCTGGCAGCCACATCACTGGCAACGAGCACACGGAATTTTCCCTCGCGGAAACGAGACAATACATTACTGCGCGTTACTTTATCAGCATCACCGTAAAGTGCAGCTGCGGTCAGTCCAAGATGGTTCAACTTCGCCTCTACCTCTGCAATATCATCAGTAGCATTCACGAACACAATCGCTTTATCTGGATTGTAATGGCGAATCACCCGCCGCAGCATGTCTATTTTGTTGCGTTCTTCAGCAACAACATAATGATGTTCTAGACTTTCAGCCGTCATTACACCAGGAGCAATTCCGACCTCGGCTGGGTTCTTCATTTCACGATTAGCCAATGCTTTCGTCTCCGGTCCAATCGTTGCTGACAGCATAACCAATTGACGCGAACGCAGCGCACTACTAACGATTTTCGTTACCTCGCCGGCCCCGCTAAGCTGAAACATTTGGTCAGCTTCATCTAGAACAATTGTGCTGACTTCATGCATCTTCAACTTGCGAAGTCCAATCAGTTCCCGGATTCGGCCGGGGGTTCCCACGACAAGCTGTGGATGCTCACGTAGTTTGTCAATCTGGCGTTTGATTGCTGCTCCTCCAATGAGTCCCATCACCCGAATCCCGCGGTGTTCGCCATAGCGTTCCGCCTCGCGTAAGATTTGCATCGCCAGCTCTTGTGTAGGGGCGAGCACCAGCTTTTGGACCACCTTCTGCTCCGGGTTAATTGTTTGAAGCAGAGGCAACAGATAGGCCAGGGTCTTACCCGTTCCTGTCTGGGAAGCTGCAATAACATCTCTTCCCTCCAGCAGAAGTGGAATCGTCTGCTCTTGTACCGGGGATGGGGCGTTAATGCCGAATTCCGACAATCGGGCAACGAGGTCTTCCTGAATGCCGATAGCCGCAAAAGAAGCTTTATTCATAAGTGTAATTCATCCTTTTCGCTTGAGATAATATCTTCATTATATGCCAAAAAGGCCTCTCCACCAAATGGAAGGCCAATAATGCTACCAGTAGGCTCTATTTTCTGTTCATCGCATTATATGTAAGCTTGTCCGCCAGGCGAGGAAACAGACCATAAAGCCGAATACCAAACCCTGCTAGACCCGGAAGATCGATCTCTTCTTTGCCAGTTTCCATGACCTTCACGATCTTAGAAGAGACATGTTCTGGCGTCATCATCATCCGAGCTACGCTCTTTTCATAGTTTCCGGAAGGGTCAGCCGTTTTGAAAAAGTCCGTAGCAATCGGACCAGGGTTCACAGCCGAGACGACAATTCCGCTCTTCCGCAGCTCCTGTCGGAGCGCATTCGTGAATCCAAGAACAGCATGCTTGGTAGCTGTATAGGCCACAGATTTGGCTGTGCCGATCTTCCCTGCCATGGAAGCCACATTTACGATCTGGCCACTTCCCCGCTCTAGCATATGTGGAACCACAGCCTTCGTACAGCGAACAATCCCCATGTAGTTAACATCCATCATATCATCAAATTCATGAGGCTCCATCTCTGTAAAAGCAGCGAATTTACCGTACCCGGCGTTATTTAGCAAAATATCAACTCTACCGTAAGTCGCTAAAATTTGAGCAAAGGTCTCTTGAACACCCTCGGCATCTGTTACATCGCATGTATACAGTCCAAAAACGCCCGGGATACCGGCCGCTGTTTCTTTCAGCTTCGCTTCGGAACGTGCCACTAGAACGGGAATAGCACCCTTCTTACTAAGCATTTGTGCGGTTAATGCACCAATGCCACTTGACGCTCCTGTAATCACAACCACCTTATCTTTGAGTACCATAAAAAGTATTTCAGCTCCTAACTCTTGCCTAAGAGATCATCACCTGAATATCCATCTCTCCGACCCCATCCATCAATAACGGAATACTAAGCGCTCTGCGAGGTAAAAAGGACATGCTCTCTAGCTTCATAATTTGAGGTGGGCTTATATCTACTGTAACTCCCTGATTATATAGAATCGTACTGGCATTCCCACTGATCATATTCCCCAGCTCTGAAATTGCACTCTGACCCATCTCATCCATCTCCGTAATCACATAGCCGCCCATCATAATTGATACCATTCGCAAGGCTACCTGCTCCGCGATACCAAATATAATATCTCCGCTCAGCTGACCAGTCATTCCCACTTGAATCCATATATGATTATCGATCAGTTCAATTTCTTTAATACCTAAATTCCCAGTAGAAGGCGAGACCTGAATCACTTGTTCTATAACTGTCCGTGCAGACTCTAAAAACGGATTAATTACTTCTGCTTTCATGAAAATCCAGTCTCCCCCTTTATCGTGCTTTAGTCATATACCAAAAGTCCCATGCAATATGGATTTATTATACTTTATATATCGGCACAATTCAGCAAAAATTAATGTACATGTCGAATTCAAACCCAAGTTTGTTTATGCCTCAACATTGCTCTGTCGGGTATTATCTCCTATAATTTAAATCAAATGCCAACATGGAACGTAAGAAATTATCAAAATCAATTCTTATTCGATTGTCCAAAGGAGGTATTCTATGAACATCAGCCAGCTGGAGACACTTATAACGATCTCCAAAACGATGAGCTTTCGCAAAGCAGGAGAACTGCTTAATTTGACCCAGCCAGCGGTTTCAGCACAAATCAAGAGCCTTGAAGAAGAGTTCAAAACACAGTTGGTTGACCGGAACCAGCCTGTTACGTTAACTGATAAAGGAAAAGTATTTCTGGAGCATGCGGAACAAATTGTGACGATTGTTGAGGAACTTAAGGAACGACTTATGGATCTTGAAGATAATCCCCAAGGTCATATCATTCTCGGTACAACGACCTCTATCGCCATTCAAATTTTACCGCGTATTTTGTCCTATTTTAAAGACCAGTTCCCTCATATCAAAACATCCATTTCCTCTATGTCTTCGTCTCAAATTTATCAACATGTCGAGAACGGCATCGTCGATGTCGGCATCGGTTATTTGATCGGACGTAGCCCGAGCACGACTACTTCCATCCTATATTATGATACGTTCGAGTTGGTGGTCTCTCCAAGACACCCTTTGGCTCAAGTAAAAACCGCAGGTATAGAAGCCCTAAGCAAAACCCCGCTAATTCTGCTTTCACCGGATACAGTGGGCCGTAAATTCGCCGATGAAGTATTCTCCAAGCATGGCATAGAGCCACAGGTAATTATGGAACTGACCAGCAGCGAGGAAGTGAAACGGATGGTAGAACTCGATTTGGGTGCAGCCATTATTTCCAAGCAGTCAGTGACCGCTGAGGTTCGAGCCGGTTCCCTCAAAATTGTGCCTATTATTGAATTGGAGGTCACACATCCTGTAGGTGTCATAACGAAGTCTGGAAAATACGTGAACTCTGCCATGAGACAGTTTCTTAGTGATCTCAAAGGTATGCCGGAGACACAGTTTATTGGGTCTGAGTAAAATAACCCACAAAGTGGAATCGATACTTCTGAGCTTATTGCATAACCTTGTTTAAAGGAGATGTTCTTGATGAAATTTGACCTGCATACACACCATTTCCGCTGCGGCCATGCAGACGGAACGATTAGAGATTACATCGAAGCGGGAATTGCAGCTGGTTTGGGAGTCATAGGTATTTCTGATCATACCCCCTATTTCGGAAGTCCTTCCGAACAGGCTTTTCCCCAAATCGCTATGGCTAAATCTGAATTTGCTAATTATGTTGATGATGTTCTTTCCCTCAAAAAAGAGTACGAAGGTGTGATCGACGTTCTGCTAGGCATCGAATCAGACTACTTCCCCGAGCATGTCGAGCTATACCGCAAGACATTATCCGCCTACCCTTTTGATTATGTAATTGGATCGGTACATAGTGTTGGTGGCGTCAGCATCTTTAACAAAGGTCGCTGGAAAGGGCTTAGCAAGAATGAACAGATTCGTGTGAAATCTGATTATTACCGATTGATTGCTGATTCCGCCCGTAGTGGCATGTTCCAAATTCTCGGACACATTGATGCGATGAAAGGGAACTACCCGGCCTTTTCTGAAATTCCTGCTCCCAAGCCGATTGATGATTGTCTGAAAGTGATCAGTGAATTTGGCGTGGCGATCGAAATTAATACCTCAGGTGCAACCAAGCTGGTTGGCGGCTGGTATCCATCAGAAAATATACTTGAGCGCGCACTACATTTTGGCGTAGAGGTTACATTTGGTTCGGATGCACATAAGCCGTCCCGGGTCGCAGAAGATCGGGATGCGGTAGCCGCACAGCTCAAAGCGATAGGTTTTACACATTGGGTTTATTACAAGCAGCGCGAGAAAATCAAAGTTTCTCTGTAATTAAGAAGAAACGACGTTGTCGTCTTTTATAGACGATAACCGTTTCTCGTAAAAATATAAGGATAATGTATAACGTGAAACTTATACTTTCTTATATTTCAAGCATAAACGCCTTCAGTGTCCCTGTAAGGACGATAAGCGTTTAAGCGAGAAATATAAGACATAAAGTATGGTGTGAAACTTATACTTTCTTATATTTAAACAAATGCACCAAGCGTTATTGGTTTAGTGGTGGGGTTCACCCTCCGTTAAACCAATCTCAGCTTGGTGCATTTTCGTTTATTTATACGTTATCGCAAGTAAATCCTTGTTTCTTCAGGGTGCGCTTCGCATCTCCATATTCCGGATTGATATCGTAAAAATGAGCAATCGTGCTCGTCCAATCTCTCTCCGTTAATCCCTGCTGCTGTAATGATTCACGGTGAGTTAGATTATACGCCTCCAGGAGACCTTGCACATCCGGATTGTATTGTTCCTCATGAAATACAGCTTCCATCGGCAGCCGCGGCTTCTGAGAGGCCTCTTCGGCTGGATATCCGACACAGAGCCCGACGATAGGGAATACGTACTCCGGCAGCTTCAACAGATCAATAACGCCTGCTGTATTGCGGCGGACACCCCCAATTGGGATGATCCCAAGTCCCATGGATTCTGCCGCTGCAATCGCGTTAGCCAATGAGATACCGACATCTGTAGCTCCAACCAAGAGAGCATCTACATCTTTTACCGCTTCAAAAGACTTGCCTTCCAGCCTACTAGCTAATTTAGCTCTGTAGAAGTCCATGCAGAACACCAGAAAGACGGGTGCTGCAGCTACATGCTTCTGATTTCCGCACAAGACTGAAAGCTGCTGCTTACGCGCAGGATCTTTGATAGCTACAATTGAGACCTGCTGTCCATGAACCCATGAAGGTGCGGCTTGGGCCGATTCAATCATTGCCTTCAGCTTTTCAGGCTCTACAGGCTGGTCTGAATATTGCCGGAAAGAACGGTGATTCTTTAATGTTTGTACCACTTCATTCAAGATGTTACGCCTCCTTGTCCATTCCATTCGATTGTATGATAATCATAAACGATCGAATTAGGTCCTGACAAAAAAAATGGACCCGAATCATCGGGTCCCAAAGCATTTATATTTTTAAAAGGGGGTCATGTACTTAGTTTAACCGGACACTGTTAGAGTTTCATAACGGCATTATTTCATTTGTGTAACAATGTGAATACTTTCATTACATCGTCCAAGGAGCCCACTCTCGGCACCACCCGTTCCAACATCATACCGTTCTTAATCATTACACGTTCAGATCCAACATTATCTCCCCTGCAGCGTCCTTCGATCTTTGTTATTCCAAGCGTATGAACACTGTAATTCAACAGTAAGCCAACAGCCTCTGTCGCCAGACCGCATCCCCACCACGCCGGGTCCAGCATATATCCTAGAGTGGCCTTGCCCTCACGGCGATTCCAATGCTGCAAAGCAACAATACCGATCAATTTCTGCGGCTCCTTCAAATAGATTCCCGCATGAAGCGCACAAGGGTCGAATGCGAATAACATTCGGTTCACTATCTTCTCCACCTGAGCATTGTCTGATCCAGCACTAGAGCGTATTTGAATATGAGTCTGCACTTCTGGATAGGAGAGCAGTTGCTGTAAAGCACTGGCATCCTCGGGCAGGATCAGCCTCAGGTCAACCGCCACACCTTGTTGTATCTGGAACGATACTGCCTCATAGGTACTCATATTCTCTCCCCCTCCGTACAGCTAAAAGTTCAGCCTATCCATCCGATGAATGGTGCAGTGTCAGCACCGTTAATTCAGGTCTACAAAGAAAACGAAAAGGCATGACTGTTTCGCCAAAGCCTCTATTCACATACACTGGCATGCTCTTGGCATCTGTATAATACAAACCATTTATGTATTTTTGGGATCCATAAGGGGTGAATGGCGCACCTAAAAGCGGCATGCGAATTTGTCCACCATGGCTGTGCCCGGATAGCTGTAAATGAAATGAATGAGCCTGTGCTGTATCTGCATAATCCGGTTCATGCATCATCAGAACGGTAAAGGTTCCTGCAGGCACACCACTGAGTGCCTTCACAGGGTCAGGCTCGCCATGCAGCAGATCATCCAGTCCCGTCACAGCCATAACGGCACCGCCCCTTTTCAGAAGATAGGCTTCATTCCTCAGCACCAGAAAGCCAGCAGAGTTCAGCAGCTCGGTAATTCGCTTCGTATTCTTATAGTCATGGTTGCCTAGAATGGCATATTTTCCCAGAGGAGCATTCAGCGCTGCTAGAACAGATACGGATTCTACAAGATCCTCAGGATTGCTATCAACGATGTCACCGGTAAAGCAAATGAGATCGGGTTCAGCTTTGATTATACGTTCTGCAAGCCGAGCTAGATCACGGGCATCCTTATTAAACCCAAGATGAGTATCACTGAAATGGGCAATCTTCATGCCTGAAAAAGCGGAAGGAAGATCTTTGAAAGACAACTTCAGCTTAGTAACCTCAATCCAGTTAGGCTCCCCTTGCCAAGCGTAACCACTTGTAAGCAAGCCAGCGCCGATTACAGTGGCCGCACCCCGAGCTAGGAACTGGCGGCGGGTCATTGTAGTCTTGCCCTGAGATCGCCGCCCAGAGGTGCTATAGTGGGTGTCTCTACCCGAATGATTGTTATCCTTATCGGGAGAAGCCCCAGACGATTGTATCTTCATACGGAGATTCTCCTTTCTGTACCTTATCCCCGAACAACTGAATGTCCAAACGAAGTATCCATTCAGCTTTCGTTTCGAGCCATCAGTACAATCCGGCATTCTTCTTCCGGCGTATCACCGTAAGCTTGTGCAATGCCTTTCTTCGCAATGTCCGACTTTTGAACTCGTCTCAGCATGAACGCTACTTCCAGCGTCTTTTTAAATGGAAAAGGGTCCAGCATTAATGTTGACTTTCCCTTCCATTCCGCAGTTATTGTACGGCCTGATGTAAAGCTGAAATCTTCACTGCCGGAAAAACCTTCCTTCCACCAAGGATGCTCCTCCGATTTCGGACTTCCTGGTTCATTTAAGCCCAAATATAAGGACAAGTCATCGCAGAACTCTAAAAGGCGGGCATCATAATACAGCTCATCCTCACCAATAGGCTTTGACACTTCGAGCTCTCTGTGAATACGAGCCCTGCGTTCCTCTTCATGCTCTTGATATAAAGTCAGTTCTGGATAATCCAGTCCCGAAATCTTAATGAGACGTTCAAAATGCAAGCTGCTCAGGAGCGCTCCATACGGTGTCCGCGCCTCGATCTCATCCAATCCTCGCTTATAAAAGGTCAGCTTCGGTACTACAGGAAAATCAATAAAGCTGTAAGGCGCATGCGCCGCATCGTTCCAAAAAGGCGTCTCATCCAGATCAATCCAGCCCCGATCATGTTCGGCCACCGCCCAGAGCACCTCATCCCGGCGCCCTTCTTCTGGCACATGCTCTTCCTTGAACCAAATGGCAAGCTCTCCGGCTAACTTCCCGTGATCATGCTGTTTAACCATTACAATTGCTCCATCATGCTCCCGACAAATCACGATTATTCCTCCCTGTTGTTCCACACCTAACGTACGTTAACAATGGATATTATAGCATATACTAATCATATTCTGAGCTAGACGAATTTTCTATTCCCTACCAATTATAAACAAAAAAGCTATCCCCAGCGAATGAAAATCCACCTTTGAGGATAGCTCAATATTTAAGTTCTGGCGGTACTACTTATTACACACCTAACCAGCGTTTGAACATATGTTTTGTCGTCTGCTTATTAATTTCTGCAATGGATGTAGTAAGAGGAATACCCTTCGGACAAGCGCGTACACAGTTCTGTGAGTTACCACAACCATCAATACCGCCATCTTCCATCAGAGCGTCCAATCTTTCATCAGCATTCATTTCACCCGTAGGATGAGCGTTGAACAGGCGTACTTGAGAGATGGCTGCAGGTCCTATGAAATCCGTTTTCTCGTTGACATTCGGACAAGCCTCCAAACACACGCCGCAAGTCATACATTTAGATAATTCATAGGCCCACTGCCGTTTCTTCTCCGGCATCCTTGGTCCCGGTCCAAGATCGTACGTACCATCGATTGGAATCCAAGCTTTCACTCGTTTAAGCGCATTGAACATCCGGGTACGGTCAATTACTAAGTCACGCACTACCGGAAATGTCTTCATCGGTTCGATACGTACAGGCTGCTCCAGATTGTCTATAAGCGCTGCGCAGGCTTGGCGAGGTTTGCCGTTAATCACCATCGAGCAAGCTCCGCATACTTCTTCTAGACAGTTGGAATCCCAGCATACCGGAACTGTGTTGTCACCTTTGGCATTCACAGGGTTACGCTGAATTTCCATCAAAGCACTGATTACATTCATACCTGGACGATAAGGAAGCTCAAATTCCTCAATATAAGATGAGCTTTGCGGATCGTCCTGGCGGGTGATGATAAATTTCACGTTTTTGGGAGCTGTAGCTGTTTCCGCCATAATGGTTCCCTCCTCAAATTGCCTAATTTTATTTCATAAAGCTTGCCTCGCAAGCTGTTTCGTTGCTTAGAATATTAATCCTTCGAATAATCACGTACCCGTGGAGGAATCAGTGAGACATCGACTTCGTCGTAGGAGATTTGCGGACCATCTGCAGTCCAGGCTGCTTTAGTGGTCTTCAAGAATTCCTCATCATTACGATCTGGGAATTCAGGCTTGTAATGTGCGCCGCGGCTCTCATTGCGCATAAGCGCTCCCAGCGTCATTGCCTCGGACAGCTCCAGCATGTTCCATAGCTGACGGGTGAAGGCCACACCTTGGTTATTCCAGCGCGACGTATCGTTCATATTGATATTACGATAGCGCTCTTTAAGCTCTTTGATTTTGCCAATGGTCGCTTCCAGCTTCGGATTGTGCCGCACAACCGTCATATTGGCGGTCATCCATTCGCCTAGTTCTTTGTGGATCACATAAGCATTCTCTGTACCTGACATCGCTAACAGAGACTCATATCTGTCCGTCTGCTTTTTATGGAAGCTATCGTATACGGAAGAAGAGATATCTTGTGATGATTTCTTCAGACCTTTAATGTATTCAACAGCCTTTGGTCCAGCGACCATACCACCGTAAATGGCGGATACCAGAGAGTTGGCGCCTAGACGATTCGCTCCATGATATTGATATTCACATTCCCCTGCTGCAAAAAGACCAGGAATATTCGTCATTTGATTGTAATCAACCCACATGCCGCCCATTGAATAGTGCACAGCGGGGAAGATTTTCATTGGTATTTTACGGGGATCATCCCCCATGAACTTCTCATAGATTTCAATAATGCCGCCAAGCTTCACGTCCAGCTCTTTCGGGTCCTTATGGGAGAGATCCAAATACACCATGTTCTCACCGTTAATGCCCAGACCTTGATCCACACACACATTGAAGATCTCACGTGTAGCAATATCGCGCGGCACCAAGTTACCATAGGCTGGATATTTCTCTTCAAGGAAATACCACGGTTTTCCGTCTTTATAAGTCCAGATGCGACCGCCTTCACCACGTGCTGATTCCGACATCAAACGAAGCTTGTCATCTCCCGGAATAGCGGTTGGGTGAATTTGTATAAATTCTCCGTTAGCGTAATGTACGCCCTGTTGGTACACCGCACTTGCGGCTGTGCCAGTATTAATCACGGAGTTCGTCGTTTTTCCAAAAATAATACCAGGCCCGCCGCTAGCCAAAATAACAGCATCCGCAGGAAAAGTCTCAATCTCCATCGTTTTGAGATTCTGGGCACTAATGCCGCGGCATACGCCTTCGTCGTCGATGATCGCCGAGAGGAACTCCCAGTTCTCACGTTTAGTTACGAGACCTTCTGACTCCCAGCGGCGCACTTGCTCATCCAGCGCATATAGAAGCTGTTGACCTGTCGTAGCGCCAGCAAAAGCTGTACGGTGACGTTTCGTTCCACCGAACCGACGGAAGTCGAGCAATCCCTCTGGTGTGCGGTTGAACATTACGCCCATCCGGTCCATAAGGTGGATGATGCCCGGCGCAGCTTCACACATTGCCTTGACCGGCGGCTGATTCGCCAAAAAGTCACCGCCGTAGACGGTGTCGTCGAAATGCTCCCAAGGTGAGTCTCCCTCACCTTTCGTATTTACAGCGCCGTTGATGCCGCCTTGCGCACATACGGAGTGTGATCTTTTTACAGGAACTAATGAGAATAAATGGACATGCGCACCGGACTCCGCTGCCTTGATGGTAGCCATCAGACCGGCTAAACCGCCGCCCACGATAATGATATCTGCTGTTGCCATGATAGTTCACTCCCTTTATCGAAAATATCAGAAAGGATTCTGGATCTAGTCCTGAGATGGTTGTTCCTTAAATGAAGGTCTTTATGGACTGGGCAATGGATGCTGCTGCTTGGAATTCATTGTCACGAAAAGTAACCAGCGAAATGAGGAACATAAACGTAACAAGAACAAATATACCAAGACAAAGGTAAGAGGATACCCGCTGTGCACGAGGTCCGACAGTGATTCCCCAACTGATCAAGAAAGACCATAGGCCGTTCGAGAAGTGAAAACATGCAGCAACGATACCGATAATATACAGTGTCAACATCAGTGGCTGAGTCACGATATCGTGCATCAGACCGCCCAATTCTTCGTGCTCCACATTACCAACTGCCACCTGAACCCGGGTTTGGAACAAATGCCATACTATAAAGATAAAAGTAATAATTCCTGTAATGCGTTGCAGCGTATAACGCCAGTTTCTTTCAATGTTGAAACGGTTCAAGTTCGGCTTGGATTGATAGGCAATATACAGTCCGTATACTCCATGGTACAGCAGAGGAAGCCATATACCGAACAATTCCAGGAAGAAGACAAGCGGCAGGCTGTTCAGCCATATTACACTGTCAGTGAAACCGGAAGCGCCACCCTCAACAGCCGCAAAATTCGTCATCATGTGCTCAATGAAGAATGCTCCAAGTGGGATAACGCCTAGCAAGGAATGAATCTTTCTGGAATAAAATCCTTTCATACAAAGTAACCCCTTTCCGATTAAAACAGCGTTTTCATTAATGTGTGTTCACCCAGGATAACGTAGACTATGTAATGACAAAATGCCTTTATTTACTGCTATCCCTTGGTTTCCCGGACTTTGTTTTCTTTTTCACAAATTGTGAATATCTTGTGTCACTTTTCATGTTACTCCTTTTTCACTTATAAGGGAATTGCAATCTAATTATTAATCGTTATACAATAAACGCATAAGAATAGATTTTATATGATAATAATTCTCATTTAGAGAAACAACATTTTCCGACAAAACTTATTTCCCTTATGGAGCAAGAAGTGTTGTCCTCACAGCTATGATTTTCGTCACTACTGTTTATACATTGCACTACGAGAGGAACATAAAAATGTTTGACGATTTAGATGTTTTTGCAGCGGTTGTGGAACATTCCAGCCTGAATCGGGCCTCACGCCAACTCAATCTTTCCCAACCTGCCCTATCTCGTAAAATCTCCAAGTTGGAAGAACGTCTAGGTGTCGCGCTATTTAATCGTTACGGCAAGCGGCTGGAGTTAACCGAGGTTGGGCGTCTCACTTATTCCTACGCACTTGAACAACGGCAGCAGCGCTCTAAATTTCTGGAGGCTTTGTCTAAATACAAAGAAGGAGAGCCGAAGCTCGTCACCTTGGGGGCATCTCTTACCTCACTGCAGACCACTCTTCCTCCTCTAGTCAACGCATATATGGAGAAATACCCTACAGCGGAGCTGAAGCTAATCACAGGCCGAACCCATGAGATTGTCTCCTCAGTCAGTGAAGGGAAATCAGATATAGGCCTGATCGCTTCCTCAATCCAAGAACCTGGACTGCGCTGCATTTCTCTGTTTGAGGATCAACTTCGATTGGTCGTTTCAGAGCATCATCCTCTGAATCAATCTTCTAAGCTAACTATGGATGATCTGTCCCGACTGCCTATGATCCTCTTCTCCAAAGGCACTTGGTACCGACGTCTAACGGACGATCTGTTCCAGCGCTGTGGAATTGATCCGGACGTACGCATGGAGATTGACTCCTTCGAGGCCATCGTGCGGCTGCTGCCGACGGTCAAAGTTGCCGCGTTACTGCCAAAGTCTTATTTGCGTCCGCAGCTGTTGAACGGCGGAGGGCTGGTATCTCTGCATATTAAGGAGCTGGAGCAGACCCAGCGAACTACCTGCCTGATCTACCGCGACGATGGAAGCCTGAGCACAGCAGCCCGCAGCCTGGTGCAGGTTACAGAGGAGATGTTTCTGACAGAACGAGAGAAGTAATACCTGCATGCAACCTATGACTTATTTAAAAAGCCCTCCGTCCCATGTAAAGGACGGAGGGCTTAACTATTTAATCTTGGTTTACAACCTCATTCTCAAATCGATCAATACTTTCATTAGAACCAATGAGTACCATTACGTCGCCCTCGCTCAAATGATCATGGGCTGTTGGAGCAACAATAATTCCACTTTCCCTGTTTAGGGCAACAATACTGCAGCCATATTTCGCTCTTGTATTTAAATCTGACAAGCTTTTCCCGTTCATGCAGGACGGAACGTTTAGCTCGACTATTTTATAATCCTTGGACAGTTCAATATAATCCAGCAAATTGGGCGTCACGAGCTGATGTGCCACACGAATACCCATATCCCGCTCCGGAAAAATAACCCGGTCTACGCCCAGTCTGGACAACGCACGACCATGAAGAATCGAGATCGCCTTGGCAACAACTTGCTTGACTCCAATCTCTTTTAACAAAATAGCCGCCAGAATACTGCGCTCCATATTGTCGCCAATCGCTATAATCCCACAGTCAAAGTTCCGCACGCCAAGCGAGCGCATAATCCCCTCATCTGTAGCATCTGCCACTACCGCATGTGTCAGGTGATCGCTCATTTCCTCCACGCGCTCCTCATGGTGATCAATCCCGAGCACCTCGTAGCCCATTGCCATCAGTTCGAGCGCGAGACTTGACCCAAAGCGGCCTAAGCCGATTACTACAAATTGCTGTGCTTTCATTTCCGATTAACTCCTATCCAATAATTATTTTACCTTCTGGGTGCTTATACAATGGTTTACCCTGTTTAGGTCCAAGCGCATACACTAATGTTAATGGACCTAGCCGACCCGCAAACATCGTCAGGCAGATCAGAATCTTGCCGATGATAGATAGTTCAGGTGTCAGCCCCATGGTTAGTCCCACCGTGGCAAAAGCTGAGGTCGTCTCAAATAGTATCGCCAAGAAATTACTATCCTCTGTTGTGGACAGTAACATCGACACAGAGAGGACCAATAGTAAAGCGAGTAATGTTAGCGTCAACGCTTTATAGATACGCTCCTGCGCCAATCGATAACGGAACAGCACAACATCTTCACGCCCGCGCAGCATCGTTATTACTGCACCAATCATAATCGTAAAGGTTGTAGTCTTGACCCCGCCACCTGTTGAGCCCGGAGATGCGCCAATAAACATAAGAATAACCATAAAAAACTGTGAGGCCTGCCGCAGTCCGGCAATATCTACCGTGTTGGCGCCTGCGGTACGGGGCGTTACGGATTGAAAGAACGCTGATAAGATTTTGCCGCCGAAACTCAGATTGCCCAGTGTGCGCTGATTCGTAAATTCAAATATAAAAATCACCAAAGCGCCGATAAGAATAAGCCCTGTAGTGGTAGAGAGTACAACTTTGCTATGCAAAGATAATTTACGTTTTACACGAAACTCCACCAGATCAGACATAACAATAAAACCGATACCGCCGGAGACAATCAGAAACATCACGACGATATTCACAAGCGGATCATATACATAATCCGTTAAACTCCGGAAATTCCCGAAAATATCAAATCCAGCATTATTAAACATGGACACCGCATGAAATATCCCAAAATAAATGGCCTTTCCCAGCGGCATATCAAATGCCCAGCGTATGGACAGCAGCACGGCTGCACAGCCTTCAATGACCAAAGAATAAATAAGTACTCTCCGGATCAGTCGAACAATTCCCTCCATAGAACCTTGGTTCATTGCTTCCTGCAGGATCAGTCTGTCCCGCAAGGAGATTTTGCGTTTCATCATCATGGCAAATAGGGTTGCCATTGTCATAAACCCTAAGCCGCCGACCTGAATAAGCACCATAATCACGGTTTTCCCAAAAATGGTGAATGTCGTCCCGGTGTCTAGCACCACAAGTCCTGTCACACAGGTTGCGGAAGTTGCAGTAAACAACGCATCAATAAAGCTCACAACATTCCCGCTGGTACTCGAAATGGGAAGCATAAGCAGCAAGGCTCCTATCAGAATGATCGATGCAAAACCGAGCACCAAAATCTGAGGCGGAGAGAGCTTCAGGAACTTTGATTCAGAAAGCCTGCGAAACTGTGAAGCCACTATGCTCACCCTCTTATTTAAATTTAAAAAATCCCAACAAAAAAAGCACTGGAAAACCAATGCTACCCTTGGTCCCTGCAGTAAATTAGCCTACGAGGTTAGCTGACGGATTCGGACTGTGCAGGCTGCCCTATTCGTTCCTAGAACGAAATTCACCCCTGATGAATAATGCCACCGTTTATGGTGTACACTCATCTCTTCATCACTTCTTGTGGTTCCCCCGTTTTCACCTGAAATTCGGCTACTATACAATTGCATACAAATTATATACGTTATTTCAATAATTCACAAAGACACTTTTAATGGTGAATTCATATGAAAAAAGCGGTTTGGAGAGAATGTGTCAAAAGGAGGGCCTATTCTCATCCCTTTTCCGTGTTTTCCCTGCAATTGCACCGATTTTCATGAAAAATGAAGAAATGATCACCTTAAATTCATGGTATATATTAGGTTACCTATTCTATAATATCTCTATTACCCATAAAAAGAATATACAATGATTTTTGTAACTACCAAGGCACTAATACTATAATGAACATAACATTGTCAGTTCATAACAAGGAGGCGTTACATGAATCCCGTCGGCCAGCCCTTACAGCAACGTGCCCTCTCCAAGAGGCTCATCATCTCGGGCATTATCGGTCTTATTCTATTTATTATGTTTCAGATTGCCCCCTCGGTGCTAAATAGCCCTACAGGGGTAGATACTACCGTCATCAGCAAGGCTGAAGCCCGCGACAAAGCGATATCATTCGCAGAACAAAAGCTAAGCTACACCGAAACACCAAACGATCAGTGGAATGTACTCTACCAGACAGACTCTTCCTTTTACGGTTATATGTCCCGCGAGAAGCTTCTGGAAGACTATACTAAGAACAAACTGGATCAACGTTATCCTTTTGACGTCTTCCGTGTAACACTTAGCCCTTCAGCGGAACAAGAGCCCCTGATCTCCGTTGACCTCAATATGTATACTGGCGCAGTTGTCGCCTTCACACAAGGTGCAGAAGCATCCTCTGCAGGGTTACCAAGCAATGTATCAGCTAGTGCAAAAGAAGAGGACAAGGGTACTACTTTGTCCCTTGCGCAAAAAGAAAATCTTGCCCGCCCCTGGCTTCAAGAATGGGATGTGAATCCCGCCAAGCTACAAATTGAATCCAATACGGGAAACTACGGGCTCGTGTATACAGATCGTTCCGTTCAGATCGGCGAATCCTTACTACACTATTATTTCGATTTCACTGGAGAACAGGTATCCAGCTTTAAGTCTGGATTCTCTGCTCCTGCCTGGCATACCTCCTATGTGAAGGACCAAACCTCCCTCGCGGAAAAGCTTACTCTGTTCGGCTATGGCTTGCCTACACTAGCTCTGGGAATTCTGGCACTCATCTACAGCATACTTCGAAGAGAGCATACCTCTTTTAAGCGTGGAATATTCCTAAGCTCGGCTTATTTTGTAATCATGATGATCAGCACCTACAATATGCTACCTGAATCCTCAGGTGAAGGGCTCGAGGCTCAGATAACCTCCGTCATTATGTTCATCATTTATGCCTTATATAGCCTGCTAATGTCCTCCCTGCTCTATTTTTCTCTAGTTGGAGGCGACGGCCTATGGAAAAAAGAGGAGGGGATGAACCCGTGGCCTCGTGCCAAAGAGCCTGGCTACGGAAAATATGTGCTGGATAGTATCCGGGCCGGGTACATCTGGGCATTCGTGCTGCTAGGTGTGCAGACCCTTATGTTCATTGTATTATCATTTACCATGAATAACTGGTCCACTACTGATGCTACCCAATCTCCTTACAACATGAGATATGCTTGGCTGCTGCCCATCGTTGCATGGCTCGCTGGTTTATCCGAGGAAGCTATTTATCGCTTGTTCGGAATCCCTATGTTGAAAAAGGTATTCCGGAGCACGTTCATTGCTTGCCTGATCACCACGCTCGTCTGGGCGTTTGGCCATACGCTATATCCGATCTATCCCATCAGCTCCCGTCCCATTGAGCTGACCGTGATCGGGCTGCTCTTCAGCTATATTTTCCTTCGTTACGGCTTTATTGCCGTCATGTTCAGTCACGTCGTGTTTGACAGCATTCTGATGGGTGCTACGCTGATCTTTATGAAGGAGAGCGTGAATGTAGGGGCTGGTATATTTGCCATTATCATGCCTTTTATAGTCGGCTACATCGTCTATCGATTTAATCCGCCGCAGAAACCTGAACCTAAGCCGATTGAACCGACATCCGTAACTTAAAGAAGTGACGGATCGATACCCGATAATGAAAAAAAGGTGTCACAGCAGCAACCCTGCTATGACACCTTTTTTTGTATTTAGATGGAATTGTTTCCTGCATTCCTATGTCGATGGCTCTTCATCCTTGAGCGCCTCAAGAATTTGACTAGCCAGCTTTTCGCCTATAGAAAGTGATCGGAAATCCTCTATAGAGGCTTCTTTAATTTTCTTGAGCGATCCAAAATGCTTGAGTAGCGCCTTGCGCCGCTTCTCCCCTATACCTGGTATGGAATCCAGCTTGGAGGTAACCATGGACTTCCCGCGCTGTTCACGGTGGAAGGTGATAGCGAACCTATGGACCTCATCCTGGATCCGTTGCAACAGGTAAAATTCCTGACTATCCCGGGCCAGCGTGACGGGCTCTGGCGGATCTCCAACCAAAAGCTGAGCCGTCTTGTGCTTGTCATCCTTGACGAGACCACAGACCGGAATGAATAACCCCAGCTCATTCTCCAGAATATCAATGGCCGAGGATATCTGCCCTTTACCACCATCGACCACAATAAGATCCGGCATCGGAAGATTCTCTTTCAGCACCCGCTCATACCGCCGCCGAATGACCTCGCGCATCGTTCCATAATCATCCGCACCCACTACCGTACGAACCTTATATTTACGATACTCTTTTCGCGCGGGCTTGCCATCAATGAAGACAACCATCGCAGAGACCGGATTGGTCCCCTGAATGTTCGAGTTATCGAACGCCTCGATTCGGCTCAAGCGTTCAAGACCCAAGCTCTCGCCTAAGCTGATCACAGCTCCAGAGGTACGCTCTTCATCCCGTTCAATTAGCCGGAACTTCTCGTCGATAGCGACTCGTGCATTTTGACAGGCCATACCGATCATCTGCTTCTTGAGACCGCGCTGTGGCACCAGCACTTTGATGCCCAGCCACTCCTGTAGAATAGAGGCGCCACCTGCCGCATCAACGACACCTGCTGCCGCAGCTTCCTCAGCCGCCGTTTCACGTGCCTCAGCTTCTTCAGCCGATTCGGGGGAATCTTCCCCCTTTTGTAAATCTTCTTCGGCTGGAGCAGCAATGGCAATCTCCGGTTTAGCTTCTTTATCAGCCAGAGCTTCATCGTCAAGCACATCCGGCAGTAGAATTTCCTGCGGTAGGGCCGGATTATCGCTATAATACTGTGTTACATAAGACATAAAGTCACTGTAGGCTTCCCCATAGAACGGAAACACGGAGGAATGGCGCTGTATCATTTTCCCTTGTCTCATGTACAGAATCTGTACACACATCCATCCCTTATCCACAGCATAACCAAAAACGTCACGATCCTTAGTATCTGTGGTGTTAATCTTCTGCTTCTCCATCAATGCATCAATATGGATAATTTGATCCCGTAGTTCCTTTGCCCGTTCAAAATATAATTCCTCAGCAGCTTCCTGCATCTTTTGCTGTAAATCCTTCTTAACCGCCTCATGGCCTCCGCCAAGAAAAGCAGCGATTTCTTGCGTAATCTGCTCATACTCGGATTTCTGCACTTCCTTCTCACACGGCGCTAAGCACTGACCCATGTGATAATAGAGACAGACCTCCTTCGGCATCACGCCACATTTACGGAGCGGATACATACGGTCGAGGAGCTTTTTCGTTTGCTGTGCTGCATAAGCATTAGGATAAGGGCCAAAATATTTTGCTTTATCTTTAATCACCCGGCGTGTAACTTCAAGGCGTGGGTGAGTTTCATTCGTTATTTTTATATAAGGAAATGTCTTGTCGTCCTTCAGAAGAACGTTATAACGCGGCATATGCTTCTTTATCAGATTGCACTCGAGAATGAGCGCTTCCATGTTGCTGGACGTGACAATATATTCGAAATCAGCAATGTTAGCGACAAGCCGCTGAGTTTTACCATTATGACTTCCTGTAAAATAAGAGCGAACCCGATTCTTAAGCACCTTTGCCTTACCCACATAAATAATGGTGCCTTCTTCATTCTTCATCAGATAGCACCCGGGCAGGTCGGGTAATAGTGCCAGTTTGTTGCGGATGTTGTCCAAAATGATCCCCTCCAGCTAAATTGGACCCATGATTAGTTGGCATTCAGCACACAAAACGCCTCCGGAATGAACCGAAGGCGCTGAGCGGCAGGGCCGAGGCCCGAACAGTAGCATTTAACAATTATTGATGTTTAGCTACGATATTTTTCAGGGATTCTTTGGAGTTCAGTCCCACAACTTTATCTACTGGTTGACCGTCTTTGAAGAAGATCAAGGTTGGGATACTCATAACTCCAAAACGGGAAGCCGTTTCCGGATTCTCATCCACATTCAATTTTGCAATTTTCACGCTGTCTCCCAGTTCTGCGGACAATTCGTCCAAGATTGGAGCAATCATCTTACAAGGACCACACCAAGGAGCCCAGAAGTCTACTACTACAGTACCTTGACCTTCCACTTCGTTACTGAAGGTTTGGTCAGACACGTTCACGATAGCCATGATATTGTTCCTCCTCTAAAGTTTTACGAAGCATTACTCCATTCTAAGCCAAAGCTTAGTTTATGGAAGTTGCTCCGAAAATATAAGTTAATAAATTGTTTCATGTAATATGATAACCAAATTACCACTTACCGACACAATTCCAGTATAACATATCTTTGAGGGATATGTGAAATATCACGTGCAATTATATTGCCATCAAGCTATTTTTTTTACGTTACTCTTTTCTTTACAATCTCCCCAGCATTTCGGTATACTTGAAGAAAGCGCATTAAATGTCAATGACTTATTTCATAATGATCACATCAATTTGCATCTTAACAATACAGGCATTGTCCCTGTAAGGAGGCAGAAACTATGGATGTCAACGCGCAAGTACGGGACCCACGAGAACATATCAACGAAGAACCCCGCAATGATCTAGGCGATTTAATGAATGGATTTTTCGGAATGACTGCATTTATGACCGTTGTCTTTTTCGGCATGGTGATCATTAAGTTCATTTCGGAGTAAGGGAATCATCGCATAATAAAAATCCGTTTCTTCCTGAGGAAGAAACGGATTTTTATATTCCAGCCTTATCTAATAGTACCCCGTTGATTCTCCCCATGCAGTGGAATAACATCCACAAAAGGAGCAATACGATCCATCAAGCGTTGACCTTTATAGATCTCCTCGCCATCCTTGCTAGTGAAGCTAAGATGCTTCTCCAAACCATCCAGCGGATAATTCGAAGTATAGATGGTTGGTTTACGGTTCATCCGATAATTCAGAATCGCACCAAGCACATGATCACGCGCCCAAGGATTCAAATTCTCCGCACCAATATCATCAAAAATAAGTAAATCGCAGTTTTTCATCGTATCCACGGTTTCCTTCATCTTCTGGCCGTCCATCATGATCGATTTTAAATCCTCGATAAAATCTGGCATATATACGATAACTCCAGTATATCCGGCAACAGCAAGCTCATGAAGCAAGTAACACATCAGAAACGTTTTGCCTGTTCCGAAGGTTCCATGTAAATAAATCCCGCGCGAGGTCAGACCTTCTTCCTTAACACTCGTGATATAATCAAATATTTTATTAACCGCCGAGACCCGGCGTGGATCTTTGCCCATAATATCTATTTCATCATAACCGCCATTAAGCACACGCTCGTCCACATAAAAGCTACGGATACGTTTGCGGATGCTATCCTGATTATCCTGTGCCACTTTAAGTCGGCATGCCGTCTTGCGTTCATATAAGTCCACAGAACCATTCACGCTCTCTACCGTAAGTTTGCTAAAGTGACCGGGGAAATCATTCGGACATTTCTCTAGACCCGGACAGTTCGCACAGTGACGGCTTTCCTCTACATATTGATACAGGCGGCTCATATGAAGCCGCAGTCGCGATTCGTCCAACTCAGGATGTTCGGACTGTAATGCCTTCACAAGTGGATGATTGAATAACCCTTGTTCAAGATCGCGTTGACGCTGTCGTAGAGTTGGATTGTTGATCGAACGAAGCACATCGCCCATAGACTCCATTGTTCCACCTCTCTCTCATTACGGCGCTTGGGAAACACCTTTTTTCTTACTGGCCTTAATTTCTGCCGCTTTCTTCATCATCGCCGCGAATTCCTCATCCGATACCGTCCCGGCACTTCCATCGTCCAGCACAATTGGAATTTCCGGTTTAGCGGATCGGCCTGTATTTTTGGCATATGAACGTGATCGAGATCCTGCCGCCGTGTTAGCTGTGGCTCCCTTGCCTTTCACTTTGGACTGATCCCTAATATATTTTACAGCCTTTTCGTAGGTGTTCACCTGTTTAACCAGCATATTGGAAGCGATAGCTTCTACAAAATTGCGGTTCATTCGCTGTTCTCCACCTGAGGCTACCATAGTCATTAAATAATGAATAAGTACATTGATTACTTCACCGCTTAGCTTATAGTTCAAATCTATCTTCTCGAACATATCCATCAAATGACTGGGTACTGCACCTGGGAAAAAGGTTTGAAGCAACCGCGTATAAGGTTCGTTCCGCAGCATCATATTATATTGGTGAATGTCACACTTGGACAAGAATTGTGGCGGTACTTCTACATAATACTCCATCTCTACAGATTGCTCCGGTGGCGCTATAGAATCATCATTCTCTTCGGAGGCACTGGAACGGATGGAAACAACCTTGGCAGCTGCAATTTCACGCTTTTCCTGTCGTTTCATATCCTGCCTGAAATGCTGGCTCGCTTTATATTGCAGTGCATCCAGAATAACCTCGCCTTCCGGTGAGAACACTCCATCTTCATCCAGCAGACGACATAAATCCTGCGGACTAAGTTCATACTTATGGGCTACATAGTTAATAACACCCATTTGAGTATGGTCAAAACGCAATTTTTCTACATGAGCCCGATTCACAGACTCCCGTGGAAAACGCAAAATAATATCACTATATCCGATAGCTTGTTCTCCAGATTCACGCATGCCAGGCTGACGCACAGAGGCTACTTCCGCAAGCGCCTGCTCCAGCTCATAATCAATGACATGTGTATTGAGTTGAAAAATATCGTAAAAAGGCACGGAGATATTCTCTTTGCCTATGGATCTGCGACTCCACTCTTCTGGCTCTCGGTTCCAGAATAGTTCCCGTAAGGACAGCACAGCAAATTTGCCAATTTTATCGCGTAACAGCAACGTCAAATGCTGAGTGGCAAAAAAGTCAGCTGGCGATAGCGGCGGCATTAGCTCATATTCATATAAGTAATCATCGGTTTCCGGCACATAGATTCGACAGGTCTGTAGCAGACCTACCGCTTCTAACCGGGAAGCCTGATCTATTAAATATTTGCGGCCTTTCTCATTCGGTTCAACGCCTAGCGTCATAAATAACCTGCGCTGTTGCTCCACTCCAGAATAGCCAATGCTATCTGCCGGCACATGTTCAACCAGCAAGCGATAGAAACTGATTGCAAAAGCTCCTACCATAGGCTGATACACAGAGCTAAGCATACGTCCATCTATAACACTAAGACCAAATTCGCGGGAAACGCAGTACCGATGATGTTCGGTGAAATGATGTAAGTTACTCATGCGCATCTACGGATACCCCCTTGTTTTCACGAATTCATACAGGATTCTATTCTATCATAAAAAACGTCGCCGGAAATGTAAATAAACTACCAATTCCGACTCTTTTCGCTATATAATCAGCTTTTTCTTACGAATATCTACCTCTATTAAACAAGAAGAAACGGCTTCACTGTCCTCTGGAAGAGGAAGGTATCCGTTTCTCGCAGAATTCAAGATTTAAAAAACGACTCTCACATCAGAGCCGCCTGTATTCATATTGAATCTTTAAAACATCTTATAACCGCCGAAACGAAGCTTCTGAATCGTCCACCCGCTCAGCACGGCACCCGCTAGACCAGCGACACCTGTTAAGTAATCAACGAAATGGAAGCTGGAAAGATGCTCCCAGAGCGTCACTGCGCTTCTATCCCAAATGGAATAAATTACAACCGGTAGAATAATAAGTACGAACAGATAAGCGGGAAACCAGGTTGTCTTCATTAACATGTTAAGAATAAATCCAATACCAAACATCATCACAAAGAATAAAACGGTTAGGATAAACACCGGAATAAACCCCATCTTACCGTCACTACCCCTTTCTATAAAAAAGCGCACATCTTATACGAACTATTAGTAAGTTTACTAGAAAAAATGTCACGAAGCAATGAACTTTATTCAAAATCAGGTCTAATTCTTTTACAACAGAATGTCATCATTTGCTCTTGGCAACTTGATTGCGATACAATGCATATAGATTAATGAATCATACATAGTCTATGATGCAGGAGCTTCGTAAAACCAAGAGTTTGCTTCCGTAGCTATTTTTACGCGATGTTATTTCAACGGAGCCTATGCTTCGTAAAACAAAGCGTATGCTTCCGATGCAAGTTTTACGCAACGTTATTTCAAGCGAAGCCTATGCTTCGTAAAACTTTTAAGGAGTGAGATCATGAACGAAGCCGCTATGACACTGGAAGGCTGGTATGCCTTGCATGACTTCCGCTCACTGAACTGGACCGCTTGGACGGCAGCAGATGATGAAGAACGTGCCGTTGCTCTAGAAGAACTACATGCTTTTATGCAGGAATGGAGCACTGTCGAAGAAGCAAAGGAAGGCAGCTCCGCAGTATATTCCATCGTTGGCCAGAAGGCCGATTTCGTAATGATGTTCTTGCGCGAAAGTTTGGAAGATCTGAACCAGCTTGAGACGGCCTTTAACAAAATAGCATTTGCTCAATATACAACTAAAGCCTATTCCTATGTAAGTATTGTTGAATTAAGCAACTACCTTGCGGGTGGCAGCGATGGTAGCGATCCTATGCAGAATCCACATGTTGTCGCTCGTCTAAAACCTATTTTGCCGCAAGCGAAGCATATCTGCTTCTATCCAATGAACAAAAAACGCGAGCTTGCCGATAACTGGTATATGCTTGATATGACTAAACGTCGGGAGCTGATGGCTTCTCACGGATTAATCGGACGTGGATATGCAGGTAAGGTGAAGCAGATTATCACCGGCTCCGTAGGTTTTGATGATTGGGAATGGGGTGTAACCTTGTTCGCTGAAGATCCGCTGCAATTCAAGAAGTTGGTCTACGAAATGCGCTTTGACGAAGTCAGTGCCCGCTACGGCGAATTCGGACCTTTCTATGTCGGCAATCTGCTGACTCTCGAATCCTTTGAGGAAATGCTCAAATTGTAGTAATAAGAAGAAACGGCATTACCGTCCTTCTAGGGACGGTACCCGTTTCTGCGAGAAATAGAAGGATAAATTATAGTGTGAAACATATAAATTCTTATATTTCAAAAAGGGTGTGTCTCCAGATCAATATGGAGACACACCCTTTTTAAATGCTATATTCATTGAATTACTACACCGAAGTTCCTGCTTCTTCATCCTCTTTGCTGTCATCTTCATCATCACGCAGACTTTCCAAATATTCGGCCGTTGCTCGGTCACGAGCCCGACCTTTATCCTTCAGGCGTTCTATACCAGGGAGAATGAGTAGATCAATCTCCTTCTGAACGATATAAGCCAAATCGTATTGGTTCTGATCCTCCAGATAAGATCCAACCTCAATCAGACCGTTATACCGATCCAATTCTTCACGGGTCAGCAGTCCACGTACCTGTACGCTGCAGTGGCGCATCTTATAAGAATCTTCCTTTTTTCAGTACCAGCGGAATCCCACCGATAATGAACAAGTAGCGCATATCCACAATTTTTTTCAATTGAGCTGCTTTCCAGCCCTTGTAAGTTTTGCTGCCAACTACAGCAATACCTTGACCCTTGCCTAGTGAAGCTACTGTTCCTTTATTGCTGAATGCGAATTTCTTTGGTTGTTGATTACGAATCGCAGCCACCAAATTATGCGCACAGCACTCGCCCTGTTGCATAGCAATTTGTGCCGTTGGCGGGTAAGGACGTCCTTCCGGGTTAATCATCAAAGAACCATCTCCAATAATGAAGATATTTTCTTGGCTTGGTGCACGTAAATATTCATCTACTTTCACACGTCCACGCATAGCTTCAAATCCAGCGGCTTCAATAAGACGATTCCCTCGAATTCCGCCTGTCCAGACAATTGTGGAAGCTTTAATTTCTTCGCCTGACGCCAGAATCACACCGTTTGGCAGACATTCCTTGATAGCAACGCCCATCTTGAAAGTAACACCCTTCTTAGTGAGCAAGTTCATCGCGTACTCAACAAGTTCAGGAGCAAATCCAGGCAAAGCTGTTGGCGCAGCTTCTATGTTGTATATATTTACCATGCTCGGATCAACGTCAAATTCTTTACACAATCCAGGGATGCGGTCAGCTAATTCGGCCACAAACTCAATTCCGCTAAAGCCAGCACCACCGACTACGAAATTGATATGCTCCTGAGCATTGTTCTCGTTCTTGTACTTGGCGAATTGATACTCAATATGTTCACGAATTAAACGAACGGAGTTGATGCTCCGGATCGTAAGTGCGTATTTATCAAGTCCTGGAATACCGAATGTTTCAGGCTCTCCGCCCAAAGCAATGACGAGATAGTCATACGAAAGAGTACCATCCTCCAAAATAATCTTTTTCTGCTGAGTACGAATTTCCTGAACAGATGACTTTACGAGATCGATCTTGAATTCATCGATTAGTTTAGAAATAGACACCCGAGTGTGTTCAATACTGTCCGTACCTGCCGCAGGCATATGTAGATGGGTAGTAAAATAGTGGTACTCATGACGGTTTACGAGCGTGACATCCGCTTCATTATAGTTCAAAGCCTTCTGTAAGCGCTGTGCGGTCAAAATACCCCCATAGCCCGCGCCTAAGATTACGATTTTGGGAATACTACTCATGTTCCGGCTCCTTCCAAGAGGTAAATCTGTCTTTGTATTTTTTATTGAAACAATGTACGGTCCTTTTTGTGAATTTATACACTTATATTTAGAAGAAATTCCAATCAAACTTAAAGGATTTCTAAATTGACCATATCCATTGTAAACCTTAGTGTAGTATTAATCAAACATTAAAATACTAAAAAACGTCACATTCTTATTGCGTTCTAAAGTCTTTCTTTGCAGGTATGTGTCACAATGTTTATAATAAGTAAGAATACAAGTATGGCAAAATGAATATATCAACTCGGAGGTGTAATATCCCGTGACACAAGAGCAATCCGGCGTTCCTATGAGCGACCTTTTAATCATAGGTGGCGGTCCAGCTGGCATGTTTGCCGCATTTTACGGTGGGATGCGTCAGGCATCAGTAACACTTATTGAAAGTATGCCCCAATTGGGAGGACAACTCGCTGCACTTTATCCTGAAAAATACATTTATGATGTAGCAGGTTTCCCAAAAGTAACTGCACAAGAATTGGTTGACAACCTGACACGGCAAATGGATATGTTCCAATCGAATATCCGGCTGGAGGAGAAAGTAATTTCTGTTCAGAAACGGGACGAACGCCATTTTGTAGTTACAACCGATGTAGCAGAATATCACAGTAAAGCTATTATCATTACAGCTGGCGTAGGCGCTTTTGAACCTCGTCGTTTAGAACTGCCAGACGCAGGACGATTTGAAAAAGCCAACCTCCACTATTTTGTAAATGATTTAAATGCCTTTAAAGATAAAAAAGTTCTGATTAGCGGTGGTGGTGATTCCGCAGTAGACTGGGCACTAATGCTGGAACCAATCGCGGAGCAAGTAACCCTGATTCACCGCCGGGATAAATTCCGTGCGCATGAGCACAGCGTAGAGAATCTGATGGCTTCCAAAGTTAACGTAATTACACCTACTGAAATTACAGAACTGCATGGTGATGAGTTCATTACTAAGGTTACCTTATCCCATATCAAAACCAAGGAAACGCAAGAAATCGAAGTCGACAGTGTAATCGTCAATTTCGGATTTGTTTCCTCTCTGGGACCCATTGCAGAGTGGGGTATCGACATTGAAGGAAACTCCATTGTCGTTGACTCACGTATGGAAACGAGTATTCCAGGAATCTTTGCTGCCGGCGATATCACCACGTATCCAGGTAAGCTGAAGCTAATTGCTGTAGGATTCGGCGAAGCCCCAACGGCTGTGAATAACGCAAAAGTCTACATCGATCCAGAAGCCAAGCTTTCGCCAGGACACAGCAGTAATATGAAACTCTAATTCTATCTACTACAATAAAAAAGGGTATTCTGATAGGCCTATCAATAGCAGCCTATCAGGATACCCTTTTATGTTTGTGACTCGCGGTTTATTTATATGTAGCCAGCTACAAAGGTATACTTTGCGCTCTTTAATGAAGAACCGCATGAACTGGAGAGTGTAAGTTGCGTTTGCGAATCTCAACGAGTAGAAGAGCGATGAAATCATGCTCTAGTTGCAGTTCTATCGCTCTATGGTAAGAGTCTAGAAGCATCTCATCGGACAATTCAACCATAACGTTCATCTACCTTTCCTGTATTTGGATCTGAATCTATCATATCAAACTATCATTTTTCGAACAAGCGTTCGTGTTATCCACAAGTACATGTGGAAATCCTGTGTATAATATGTGCGTAAGCGTTACAAAGGTGATACCTGCACAGTGGAATATGGGGATAATAGTTATACACAGGATTGAACCACTTGTATACAGCTAAAAATATATTTTTATTGTAAATAAATCACAATATAATTCACCCCAAAAGAACGCAACTAAACGCAATTTTATCTTACTACTCTATTATCGTCAATTCTAAAATATTTGTTAATTTACTGAGGTCTTGTATTAACCTCTAAAATCCATATTTTACCTGAATAATCCACGGCATAATCAAAGCCCAGTTCACCTATTCCCGGGAAGTGCCGCTCCATTAGTTTGATACATACAAGCGTTAGTCTGCGCATCTCTGCTTTCTTCGCCGAAGCTTTAATTCGAGGCAACGATCTGCGAAGTCCTTCTCGACAAGAAAGCATCGTGCCCCCTTTACATAAATTCGTTACGAACAGACCAGGCCTAGCCAGTCTCCCTACCATGGAGCGAAACTCCCAAACAGCACCATTTTTCACTACTTTGACCCGATAATCAATAGGACGCCCACCAATTCTGGCGAGAGAAATCCCCTGTTGAATCAAATATCTACGTCTGACCTTGACGAAATGGAGCGCACTTCTCATGGATTTAAAGTCCTTGTAAATTCGAGTTCTGTCCATATAAGTAAATCCATAACCTCGACTATCCCGAAACACTTTGATTACACCGTAGCCTCCGCCGCCAACTATAGGTTTAATAACAACATTTCCGTATCTCCGGAGCATGGCTAACAGTGAGTCAGCCGAATACACCCTCGTCATTGGTATATAATGAGAAACCCTCGTGTCACTGAGCAATGCTTCTGTCTTTAACCATTTGCTAGCCAATTGTCTTCCCGACATCGTCCTTTCCCTCCTTTCACATTCCAGCCTACCCTATACATTACTCAGAAAAGGTCCCGCCCTCTTGTATGATTGTCCGTGTAGGAAGAGGCTCTTAGCAAAAAGGGCTTAGAGCTTGTATCGACAACAATCTCAACTTTGCATGGTTAGATTGCAGATTTTGAAGAATCTTATCTCTGAGCATTCGACATTTTAATCGTAATGGATGAGTTCACTATAACTAGAATAATCTTCAAAATCGTTGTATTATTAATAGCGGTTACATTTTCGATTCTAACTTTATAATTATGACTTAGAGGTTCATTAAAAAAACAGCGCGGGGAGGGCTCGGAATGGCTCAGTTTTTCGAGGTTTTATATTGGGTGGCCATGCTTGGGATGTCCATCGTATTGGCTGGAACTACTATACTGATCTGCGCTATTGGCTTTAAATTCATTAAAGACAGACGCAGAGCATTGGGTGCTGGCTGTATTGCCTTTTCCCTAGGAGCCGCAGCGCTCATCGTGTTTATGATTAATTACAAGTTCATTCTTCCAGCCTAGTTGGACTCAGGAACAAACAAAAGCCCTCTCGCGGAGAATTCGTCGGAGGGCTTTTGTTTGTATATCACTCATATATCTAGCGAAAGACGGATCATATCGACTACCTTAATCCCATTTTCAACAATCTCTTCACTGTAATGTCTGATAAAAAAGTCTCTATCGATTCCGGTAATTCTAAATCCACATTTCTGATAAAGAGCCAGTTGTCCTACACTAGAATTTCCGGTACCCACTTCAATCGTCTTCGCACCAAGTAATCTCGCATTCTCAATCGCATGATAGACCAACTGCTTTCCTATCCCTTTACTTTGCTGATTCTCATCAACGGCTATATTCACTAGCTCCACTGTCTCAGGCCTAGTTTGTAGCAAAACATAGACACCGATAATGCAATTCTCCACTTCAGCTACAAAACATTGGCCTCTTTTTAAATACGCTTCAACAAGACTTGGGGAAGGATCGGCTAACAACAACAATTGCAAGGGAGGTTGTTCTTCTGCGTTTAATTTCCTAATTAGCATGCTTAGAGCTCCTTGTGATGACTTTTGTCATTGAGAATAAAAAAAAGCCTCCAAGCCAGTGTTTTAGAACTCAACACGGGGCTTGGAGGCGTTATCGTCGCTATTAGCAAGGCTCTTCGTTCGGTTTCCCTGCATCCTTAGCTGTCCGGAAGCTTGAGCCGCAGCCGCAGGTTGCAGTAGCGTTCGGGTTATTGATGGTGAAGCCACCAGTCATGCCGGATTCTTCAAAATCGATTTCGAGACCATCTAGGTAACGAAGATTCTCTTTCTCCACGACAACCTTCATCTCTTGGATGTCCATATATACGTCCTGATCGCTTTCATTATCATCAAAGCCCATAGCGTAAGAGAATCCGCTGCATCCGCCTGGTGTTACTCCAATACGGAGGAACATGTTCGGCACTTCTTGTTCAGCAAGCATCGCCTTTAATTGTTCTGCTGCCTTTTCACTAATATTAATCATGATTATATCCTCCTAAAAATTAGACTCACTTCATAAGAAGAAACGGCTTTGCCGTCCTTTTTGGGACGGTACCCGTTTCTACGAAAAATACAAGACATTTAGGATGACGTGAAACTTATACTTTCTTGTATTTCAAGAAAAAACTTATGTTTAAGGGACCTTCCGGCCAAAAGTTACTTCTTTAAATATATACTTAATAAACTCAGTATAACTGACTATTCCATTACCCTCAAGTCACAACTGCCTTTTGCCTGACACATCACACCAAATTAAACCATCAATATCAAGCTGTTGATCCCCTTATAAGAGAGGTTTATAATAAGGAAGGCAAACATAAGTAAAAATTCGGAAATTTGTCACGGAGGCTAAACCTCCTCTTTATTTTCATGATGAACAGCTACCGTCTGGGTAAGTCTGGGAATTACCTGCGGGCAATGGACCCCGTAAAACTTTCAGGAGGAATTCATAATATGTCTACTCTTTTCACCCCCCAAACAGACGCCCGAATGATGAACATTATTGAAAAAGTTCGCGGCGGCGAAAGATTGAATTTAGAAGATGGCGTTTATTTATATCAAAGTAACGACCTACTTACGATTGGCCAGCTAGCAAATGAAGTCAATCTTGCGAAGAACAACAACAGGGTTTATTTTATCGAAAACATGAGTCTTTATTTCACCAATGTCTGCGAATCTCACTGTGCATTCTGCAATTTCCGCAAAGACGATGGAGAAGAAGGTGCTTATACCCTTTCCGGTCAGGAAATGGTGCAATATGTCGAACAGCATATTCATCCAGGCGTGCGCGAATTCCATATCGTCGGCGGTCATAATGACAAGGTTCCCTTCCAGTATTACGTGGATTCTTTAAAAGCCTTGAATGAACGTTTTCCTGAGGTAACCTTAAAAGCATACACTGCAGCCGAAATTGATTTTTTTACCCGAATTAGCGGGTTGAGTATTCGTGAAGTACTGGAACAGCTACGTGCTGCAGGACTTAAGACGCTTACTGGTGGAGGCGCAGAAATTTTATCCGATCAATACCGTAAAAAAATGCGCGTCGACAAAGCTAATGTGGAAGAGTACCTGGAAGTTCACCGGACCGCACATCAGCTTGGCATGAAGACCCATACAACTATGCTCTACGGCTCCATTGAATCTCATGAAGACCGTATCCGGCACATGATGCAGATCCGCGATCTGCAGGACGAAACCAATGGCTTTATGGTATTCATTCCATTATCTATGCAGCCTAAGAACAAGAATGCAGGGATTATGCGCCGCAACTCCGCTTATGAGGATTTGAAGACGATTGCGATCAGCAGATTGATGCTGGATAATTTCGATCACATCAAAGCGTACTTCATTAATATCGGTCCTCAGCTTACCCAGGTTGCGCTGAACTTCGGTGCATCTGACGTACATGGAACCATTCTTAAAGAACGCATTAGCCATGCGGCTGGTGCCTTAACACCAGAAGGCCTCACTCGAGATGAATTGATCTGGCTAGTGAAAGGTGCTGGAAGAATTCCAGTAGAACGCGACACTTTCTACAATGAGATAAAGGTATACGAATAAAAGAATAGCTTAGATCCGTTATCCTATATTTGGAAAGGAAGTTCGGTCAGCATGAGAACACTACTCGTTCTGGGCGGCGGCTATGGCGGCTTAGCCCTAATTCAAGAATTGCTCAATAATCACCTTCCTCATGATATTGAAATTATCTTAATTGACCGAATGCCTTATCAAGGAATCAAAACGGAATATTATGCGCTTGCCGCAGGTACCGTAACGGACTATCACTTACGGATCCAGTTTCCGGTTCATCCCCGCCTCACTGTCCGCTATGGTGAGGTGAGTTCCATTGATTTGGAGAGCAGAATAGTTACAATGGAGCCTGACGAGACTGTGTCTTATGACATTCTAGCCATTGCTCTAGGCTGTACCGATAATTACCATAACATCCCTGGAGCCGACCAATATACTTGCAGTATCCAGACCTTTGCAGGAACTCGGGAAACTTATCAACGTTTAAACGATGTGAAGCCTTATGGAACAATAAACATCGTAGGCGGTGGACTAAGTGGAGTTGAATTGGCGGCAGAGCTTCGGGAGAGCCGACCAGATCTTAATATTGCTATTCTGGATCGCGGTGAACGAGTCTTGTCTGCCTTTCCGGCGAAGCTGTCAGAGTACGTGGAAGAATGGTTTCACCACCATCAAGTACAGACGCTTGGACGTGTATCTGTATCCCATGTAGAGAAAGATGCGCTTTTTAACGGTGCAGAGGAAATTCTTTCAGATGTTACGGTATGGACCGCAGGGATTCAACCAGTGAAGGTGGTTCAGGAGTTAACAGTACCGAAGGACCGCGGAGGACGGATCATTCTGGATGAGTATTATCGTGTACCTGATTATCCAGAGGTGTATGTGATTGGTGACTGCGCCAGCCTGCCGTTCGCACCAAGCGCTCAAGCTGCAGGAGCACAAGGGGAGCAGGTTGCTCAGGTTATTCAAGCCTTATGGCGCGGCGAGACTCCTAAGCTTCATGCTATTCGTCTGAAGGGTACCTTAGGCTCACTAGGCAAGAAATCTGGATTTGGCTTGATGGGCCAACGCTCCGTCAAAGGAAGGGTACCCCGTATCCTCAAGAGCGGGGTGCTCTGGATGTCGAAACGCACTTTAGGATAAACCTAAGGGCTGCTCTCTTCCGTTTTTATAATGGAAGAGAGCAGCCCTTTATTTAAATATAAGAATTTAGTCAAGATCCATATTGAACCAAGCCTCTAGCTCTTTGATTTTAGCATCAATTTTCTCTTCTAGCTCGGTAACAGTATCTGCTGCAACGATGTCACCTTCAACCATGGCGAAAGGCGTTAAATAACATTCCCCACAATTGTTCAGGCATCCGTATTCAATCACATCGTAATCTGGATTTCCCTCCAGCTTATGCATTAGCTTGTCTGTTCCGTGACCCATGTTACTGTCACAAAATTCAATAATTGGTCTCATGATGATCCCCTATTCCGCCTAACCATTTTATTTTTTAACTTTTTGTACTATAATGAACTTACGAAAGGAGTGATTGAGAAATGAGTGAGAATGCACAAAGCACCGAAATGTATGATGAAGTATTGGAAGTGCTGGATAAGCTTCGTCCGTTCCTGCAGCGCGATGGCG
Source organism: Paenibacillus sp. FSL K6-0276 (assembly GCF_037977235.1). NCBI lineage: Bacteria > Bacillati > Bacillota > Bacilli > Caryophanales > Paenibacillaceae > Paenibacillus > Paenibacillus sp. FSL K6-0276. The sequence continues at coordinate 5,216,408 of NZ_CP150276.1, forward strand.
GTGACGTTGAACTGGTCGATGTAGAAGACGGCATCGTTAAGTTGAAACTTATGGGTGCCTGTGGCAGCTGCCCAAGCTCCACGATCACCTTGAAAGCCGGGATTGAACGCGCCCTTCTTGAAGAAGTAGAAGGCGTACAAGAAGTTATGCAAGTATTCTAATCCCATTTAATAGCCATCCCGATTCTCCTTATCAGGAGATCGGGATTTTTTTATTATAGAGGATTTAACCTCTTCCTACAACATACAACATAGAACCCGCACGCCATTAGGCTGCGGGTTCTATGTTGTATTTAGAGACTAGATAAGCTTCATTACTTAAAACGCTGGAATGATCGCACCTTCGTACTTCTCTTCAATGAAAGCTTTAGCTTCTGGAGAATTCAGGGCAGCGACCAGCTTTTTGATCGCGTCGGAGTCTTTATTGTCCTGACGAGTTACCAGAATGTTAGCGTAAGGGGAATCCACACCCTCGATAAACAATGCATCTTTGGTTGGCACAAGACCAGCGTCTAGTGCAAAGTTCGTGTTGATCAAAGCAAGGTCTACCTCATCCAGTTGACGTGGGAGCATAGCCGCTTCCAACTCAATGATTTTAAGGTTTTTCTTGTTTTCAATGATATCTGCTTTCGTTGCAGCAATGTTTGTATCATCTTTCAATGTAATCAGACCATTTTTCGCAAGTAGGATTAGCGCACGACCACCGTTAGTAGCATCGTTCGGAATGGCAACTTTCGCACCGTCAGCCAACTCATCGATCGATTTTATTTTTTTGGAATAAGCTCCAAAAGGCTCAACGTGAACGGATGCAACGGAGATCAGGTCGGTTTTATTATTTTTATTTTGGTCATCAAGATAAGGTTGGTGTTGGAAAAAGTTAGCATCTAGCTGCTTCTCATCAAGCTGTACGTTCGGTTGAATATAGTCAGTGAATTCTTTAATTTCAAGAGTAATTCCATCTTTTTCAAGCAATGGAGCAATAGCCTTCAAAATCTCAGCATGAGGGACAGGTGATGCACCAATAACCAGTTTCACAGGATCTGCAGCAGGTTCAGTTGTTGCTTCTACGTTTGGTGCTGTTGTAGCAGCCGAGCTCCCAGCATTATTAGTAGCATTGTTGTTACCGCAAGCCGCAAGCACCGCAACCAGTGTTAGGCTAAAAAATGTAAGTAGTACTTTTTTCATCGTAAATCCCCCTCTAATCTATTGTTTGTATGAATAAGGCTATATGTCGATGTACCTTATTTCCGTGTGTAATATTTTACGAGTCGATCACCGGCCATTTGCAGCAATTGCACCAGTATTACAATAAACGTTATAGAAATAAGCATAATTTCCGTCTCATAGCGGAGATAGCCGTAACGAATCGCTAGATCACCAAGTCCGCCGCCCCCAACCTGACCAGCCATTGCCGTATAGGAAACCAGTGTAACCAGTGTGATCGTAACTCCAGCGAGCAGACCTGGACGAGCCTCTGGCAAAAGAACACGCATAACGATCTGATTCGTGGATGCTCCCATCCCTTGCGCCGCTTCAATTACTCCGCGATCCACTTCTCTTAACGCTGTTTCCACCAAGCGAGCAAAGAATGGAGCTGCACCAATCACCAGCGGTGGGATCGTACCGAGTACTCCGATGGAAGTTCCAACAACGGCTTTGCTAAAAGGAATTAATGCTACCATCAAAATGATGAACGGTACGGAACGTAGGATATTTACAACGAATGATAAGACCGAGTAAATTACTCTGATTACTATACTATTCGATCTTCCCCATAAATACAATAGAATTCCGAGTGGTAAACCAAGAATAATTGTGAACAATCCGGAGAATATTAACATTTGCAAGGTAGCAATAGTAGCATCCATCATTTCTTGCCAGTTTAAATCTGCGAAATTCATTACGAAATCACCTCCACTTCAAGGCCTTGAGCGGTTAGTTCGGCTATCGTCACAGCAATCGCTTCAGCTGGACCTTCGAACCGAACAATCATTTGTCCATAAGGTACGTCTTTAATCGTTGAAATGGTGCCATGCAGAATGGCAAAGCTAACACCCGTTTCACGTACTACATTGGAAAGTGCAGAGCCGTAGGTCTTCTCTCCGAAAAAAGTAATTTTGACGGCCTGAGAGTTGTCCCCAGCAGCAGCGTCAAGCGCCGTACGAAGGGGCCCCTCATTCTGTGATTCACTGCGGATGAAATCGCGAGTAACCTCATGCTGCGGTTTCAGGAATACATCTGTAACCTTACCTTGCTCAACGATACCACCACCATGAATGACCGCAACACGGTCGCAGATGCTCTGAATCACGTGCATTTCGTGAGTGATCAGCACAATAGTCAGATGGAACCGTTTATTAATATCGAGCAATAGCTTAAGAATAGAGTCTGTCGTTTGTGGGTCAAGCGCAGAGGTTGCCTCGTCACATAGCAGCACATCAGGGTCGCTGGCAAGTGCCCGTGCGATGCCGACACGCTGTTTTTGTCCTCCTGATAACTGAGAGGGATACTTATCCCGGTGTTCTTCAAGCCCAACTAGGGCAAGCAAATCTTTCACTTTTGTATCAATATCTGCTCTCGAGGTGCCTGTGAGTCGCAGGGGAAAAGCAATATTATCGTACACAGTCGCAGAAGACAGCAGATTAAAATGTTGAAAAATCATCCCAATCTTGCGCCGTTGCTCCTGCAGTTGACCTTGAGAAAGCTTGGTTAGTTCAACGCCATCTACCCAAACTTCCCCTTCTGTCGGACGCTCCAACAGATTAATGCAGCGGATCAATGTACTTTTCCCCGCCCCAGAATGCCCGATGACTCCGAATATTTCACCTTTCTCGATAGACAGATTCAATCCGGAAAGTGCTGTAGCCGCATGGCTGCCTTTTCCATATACCTTTGTTATTCCTTTTAGATTAATCAAGCTCGTCGCCCCCCCTTTATATTTCACTTATTCCATACAAAAAAACCTCCTACGATCGATGCAGATCGCAAGAGGCCCTGTGCGTTTATTAAGACAATGCCTTCTCATCTGCCAACGACCGCAAACCTTGCGTCATTGTAGGAATTAGCACCATGACATTTGTACATAACGCTTCTCGCGCCGTATACAAATCGGTTGCCGGGCTTCATCGGGCCTATCCCTCCGCCGCTCTCGATAAGATATAGAGTATGAAATTTTATGTTTGAAATCGTACAGACTGTAATGCAAGCATAAGTATAGTGAGTTTCTTGTTTTTTGTCAAAAGGAAATATATTGAACGCTTATGATCTTACACGCTTTACCTTGCTTATTTCCTTATGCAACTGCTCATTGCTGTAACTGAATGCCGCGATTAATGTTTTACAGATCATTTCGAGGGATTGCTTTAGATCCTCAAGATGGCTATCCAGATCTTCGAGCTGAATTTTGTCATGTAGCCCTTGATGCCGCTGCCACAAGTCATCCTGCATTTCGGAATTCATATAGTGAATTTCAGCATTCCTGCGCTTGCGTAGATTCTCCAGTGGATCTCGATAAGAGTTCTTGATCTGCTCCAATTGATCCACTAATGCAGGGTGCACATTCAATAACTGAAATTGACGCAGCACTGTAAAATAAGAAAAGTGCACTTTTAACTTAGATGTTTTAAGATCATAAAAATGATTTAGGACTGTCCCAAGCTTGTCCAGAAGAGAGAAGACACGAATAAATCCATTTTTATAAAAATAAACATAACGCGCATAATCGCCCTGTTCCACTGGTGACATATCATCCATATAACCGGCGATTACCGATTTCCGGTAAAAAGCGGCCGCGAACCAGCTTTGCTCCAATTCATCCAATGAGGAGATCAGTCCACGTGTCCAAATCTCCAGTTTACGGTATTCATGGTCACTATCCTCATGGGCACTTATTTCCTTGCGCAGTAAGGCTGCAAATGTGGCCATGTTTTCCATCGCATCAGCCAATACACCGCTGTTCTTTCGAGGCGGCTCTCCAAGTATTACCCGCAGCATATTCCAGTCCTCCTAAAGTTTTGTTCAGCGCCTCATCCATGGACTGCTTTGTACAAAACTCGCGCCGTAAGCATTGGCCAATCAGCTCCACGATATACCGATTTCCACTTTATTATTCCGCAGGTAAAACGACTCTATCCACGGAGGGAACTTTCTACCAAGAGTGTTACAACGCGACATTTCTAGGTCTACTTAGCTGCCAGACTCTTACACTCATATAGCATAGGACACCAAACAAACAAGCAATCAACAAAATATGAGCCAGAGCAGCAAATATGTACAATCTTTCATTATCTAGCGTGTAAACCACAGCAGCTCCACTAAACACCTGCATCAAGCACAGCAGAACAGCCGCTACGCCAAGAGCTCTTAGCTCTGGGTAATCCTTATGTTTCCAAAAAGCTAAATGTCCAAGCACCGCGGTAAGAATGAATAATATTAAAGCCGCAATCCGGTGCATAAAAACAATACCTACTCCCCCGGAAAGGTCAGGAACCCATTCACCGTTACAGAGCGGCCAGCCAGAACATCCACCTCGTGAATCCGTATGACTAACAAAGGCTCCAATATAAACGACAACATAGGAATATAAGGCCGTAAAGCAGGTTAAATTGCGGAATGCTTTGCTGACAGGCTTCTTCTGAGTCTCAATCTTATGATCGTATTCGCCAGCTTCATGCCGCCGTTTAGTTCCAAGAGCGAGCATCAAAGAACTCGAAAAAGCGATCAAGGAAAAACCCATATGCAGTGCCATTACAGCGGCAGATTGGGATTTAATTACTGCAAGCGCTCCCATACCACCTTGAACAATTACAAACAGTAAAGTCATGAATGCATATGCCAGCAAATCACGCCGGTGGCGAGCATAACGCCAAAAAGCAAACATCGAGGCAAGTGACAATAACCCTGCTAATCCGCTAAACAAGCGATGGGTGTATTCAATCATCGAACCTACAGTATAGGCCGGAATTAATTTGCCATGACAGAGCGGCCATTCATTTCCGCATTCCAATCCCGATCCAGTCTTCGTTACTACCGCCCCTCCGAGTAGAGCGAGGAACATGATAAGGCAAGTAAGATAACTAAGCCATTTCAACTGATTTGTCGTCAAAAATATCACCCGCAGTTTTTAGTAATGAAGAAGCATTTTAAAAAACCACCGCTTTTGCACGAACAGGCGAAAGCGGTGGTTTTCCGGAATTACTGTTGAAGGCTTTGATGCACTTGAACCGCTTTATCCAGGAAATTCTCAATTTCCTCGCGGGATTTACGCAATTTATTAACGAATCTAACCAATTCCCGTCCATCGGAATACGCGACAAAGCTCGGAATGCCCATAATATTTTGTTCCTGACTAACATCGCCCACGGCATCTACGTCAACCTCAACCAGCGTTAGCCGATCTGCATAAGTTTGCTCTACCTCAGGGATAAAGGGATCGATATATTTACAATCCGAGCACCAGTCTGCCTTAAAGATGGCTACTGTTAATCGTGGAGATTGAATGGCTACCTGAAATTCAGCAGGAGAACTAATTTTGTCCATAACTTTCTCAGTCCTTTCTTCCATATCTGTCAAATTTCTATTCTTTAAGTGAAGCAAAATGTAATGCAGAAGTCAAACTTATTCTCTCATACGAACACTTGCAGGCTGTAATTTCATCAGCGGATTCAACAATTTTTGCAGTGCACGCGGATAACTGGAGACTTCCTGTTTAGTAAGCACGCCCAGTACAATTAGCATTACCAGATAAATAACAACAACTGCGGCTCCTACAACAAGACAAGTGATCAGAAATGCCAGACGTGCAGGCATTATATTCGTTAACAGAATTCCAGCTTCGTTCAAACCAAAACCAATTCCAAAGGACACAAGAACCGCGATCGCGAAACCGCCCCAACGCTTGCCCATAATTTCGAAAGGTACAATTGATTTCAGCATCCGTAAGTTAAGAATAGTAATAACTACGAAACAAAGTGCTGTTGCACCGATAATTCCGTAGATCCCAAATACCTTACTCAGTAAGAAGCTTGCGACTAATTTAACAATAATACCCACTAGCACATAATACATTGAAATACGTGATTTGCCCATACCGAGCAAAATGGAGTTCGTTGTCATCATTGTGATCTGAAAGATCGTTCCAATCGTAAGCATAGCCACAATTCCGCTTCCATCCAAGCTACTGAACAATAGTCCATTGATGGAATAGGCCGCAGCCACAAGCGCCAACACAATTGGCATCCCTGTCAGAATAGAAATCCGCAGAGCAAGCGTAATTTGCTTCTTCAAGTGCCCCTCATCACGACGGGCATAGGCAGCTGAAATGATCGGAATCAGCGAGGTTCCTAGCGCAATGGCTAGTACTGGTGGAATTCCGGCCACACTTTGAGCACGCGTAGTTAGTATACCCAAAGCTGCTGTTGCACTCTCTCTACCCATCTGATCGATAAGCAGTGGAACAGCTAGAGAAGTGTCAATTACATTCACTACTGGAATCGTAAGAGAAGATAACACGATCGGAATCGATAGTGTGAAAATATCCTTATAAATTCCCCAAATCGGTAATTTTTGAGTGGTATCGTAATTTAATCCTTGCTGTTTATCCTCTCGGCGCAGCTTGATTGCAAAATAAATCATGACACCAAATGCTGCAATACTACCAATTACGCTACCGAAGGATGCTCCCGCAGCAATAGTTGTATTGTTATACCCCTGCTGTAATAGAATATAAGCTAGTAAAATAGCGACTAGTACACGAGCGAACTGCTCTACGATCTGGGAAATACCACCAGCCATCATGTTGTTGCGCCCTTGAAAATATCCACGCATCATGGCAATCGCCGGAAAAAGTAGAAGCGCAGGTGCTATTGCCCTAACTGCCATCGCTGATTCAGGTACGTCAGCAATATGCGTCGCATAGAACGGAGCGCCTATATACAGCAATGCAGTCATAATTACTCCTGCTACTACCGAAAATATCAATGCTGCATGATATATTTGTCTCGCTTCTTCCGGACGATTCAGAGCGTACCGCTCGGAGACCATTTTACTGAGAGTACTTGGAATACCTGCTGTTGCCACGGTGAGCAACATTAAATAGATATTGTTCGAGACCCCAAACGATGCTCTCCCCACATCATCAAAAATATGATCTAACGGAACCCGCTGAACAAGCCCGAGTACCCTTGCTACCAAAGCAGCAGCAGCAAGGATAAGCGTGCCTTTTACGAAAGACTCTTTCTTGGACAAACCATTTCCCCTTCTCCACTGTTAAAATTAAAACCGGACGACCCATATAAAAAAGAGGACGACCATAATAATTTGTAGCACAATTTTGACAACAGTACTACTAAACAACCCAAGTATTGATCCTACACTTACCTTGGCAGCTTTAGCTGGCGAAGAACCCACGATCAATTCTCCTATAAAAGCACCCAGCAACGGACCAATAATAAGGCCAAAGGCAGGGATTACAAATGGACCAATGATCAATCCGATCGTACTCCCGATAATCGATGAACGTGAGCCACCGAATTTCTTAACGCCCCACGCCCCTACAACGTAATCAGCGACGAATAGAACCACAACAATCAGCGTTTGAATAATCCAGAACCAAACACCAAAGGGTTCGAAAGAAAAGAACCATCCGTATACGAAAAAGGCAAGATAAATCGCAAGTGCACCCGGCAGTATGGGGTACACCGCCCCGGCCAGTCCTACAGCGAATAAAGCAATAATAAGAATCCAACCCAGGATCGTCAATACCTTAACCTCCTAATAGCAAATATGCTCTATGGATTCACTTCGCAAAACTAGCATTTTCATTAAAAATATACTTTTGGATGACTTCTGCAATTCCGTCATTATTATTCGATGCCACCACAGCATCAGCTTCTTGTTTAACCGTCTTCTGAGCGTTGCCCATGGCGACCCCAAGCCCTGCCTGCTGAATCGCTGCAAGATCGTTGAGGCTATCGCCAACCGCTATAACTTGAGACATCTCTAGCCCTAGCAGCTTACAGACTTCCTTTATTCCAGTTGCTTTATTCACACCTAGAGGATTAATCTCCAGATTATGCGGAGAAGAGTTCGTAATCTCCAGTCCACCCATATCTTGAAGACGGAGCAGCAGTTTATGGCGAAGCTCATCATCTTCGGTGTGATAGCCGAATTTAAGCCATTCTCTGCCTGTGACATCCCCATCCCAGTTATCCTGTTTGTGGACCTTTTCCGTGGAATAGGCCCAGAACCAGATGTCATCTTCCTTCGCAAGCCCATACATTTGTTGTACCAGCATAGGGTCCATCAGCGATCGACGATAAATTTCGTGCGGTGCTCGCCATACCTCACTACCGTTCACAGTAATCATCGGTGTTTCTAGTCCAAGCTGCTCAGCATATGGAAATGCACTTGTAAAAGCTCGGCCAGTCGACAGACAGACATGAACGCCTGCGTCGACCGCCTTTTGAAGCCATTTCACCGTTATAGGTGTAATAATCTGTTCATCATTCAGTAGGGTTCCATCCATATCCAAAGCAAGCAGGCGGTATTTGGCAGTCATTGCCACCCCTCCATTCTTGTATGCTCTCAATAGAGCAGCTGTTTATTTTTTAATCATTATTCACCTTAGAGTCAAAGTTACTGAGTACCTGTAGTCGTTCCTTCATTCGCAGGATCATTAGTATTATTACCTGACTGAAGACTCTTCTTCGGAACGCCATCAAGTCCATATTCCCAATCATAGGCATCGAAAATTTTGCGTGCTACCGGTGCAGCACTCTGGGAACCAAAGCCCCCTTCAGGAATTACTACAGCTACCGCAAGCTTAGGATTATTACGTGGAGCATAGGCAATAAATACCCCGTTATCACGAATCTGACCCTTAGCTACTTGCTGAGATGTTCCCGTCTTACGAGCAAAATCATAAGGGAAATCAGAAAAAGCACTAACTTCACTTCGCATACCCTGCTGTATTTCTTTCCAGTAGGATTTATCGAAGGCTGTTACTTCATCTAGCACCTCACGACCGAACTCCTTGACTACTTTTCCGTCAGCATCTGTAATCTTGCTAACCAGTTGAGGTTTAATCCGCTGTCCTTCATTAGCAAGTGTAGCTACGTATTGCGCAAGCTGCAACACCGTATAGCTACCTTGTTGGCCGAAAGCAGCATAGACAAGTGCCGCTTGCGCACTACCCGCAGCCTCTATATTGGTATAGTTGATCTGTCCTAAGAATTCATTTGGCAGGCCACTTCCCGTGGATACGCCAAGACCAAACTCTTTCATATACTTATCCCAGACATCGATACCTTTACTCTTGTACTTCTCATACAATCTTTTACCGACCATATCAACCATAAACGCATTCGAGGATTTCTCAATCGCTCTTGCAGGGTCCATAGAACCGTATACGTGTCCACCAGAGTTTCTTACCTTAGTTTCATGACCTGTTTTACCAAAAGTCGCGAAACCTCTATCCGGATAGTAGGTTGAGGGCGTAAAGAGGCCTTCATTCAGACCCACGAGTACGCTCAAAGGTTTAATCGTTGAACCTAGAAGCAGCACAGATCTTAGTCCATTACCTGAGGTCCCTGAAGAAATTGGATTAATGGTACCGTTCTGATAGTTGTTCATAATACTGTTCCAGACATCTGTGGACAAGGAGCCTGATGTCCAAATATTCGTATCGTAGTCCGGCATACTTGCCATACTGACGATATTCCCCGTATCGACTTCCATCGCTACAGCGTAACCAGTTAAAGCATTAGGATGCGTTTTACCCTGTACAGGATTGGAATGCAACCACTTAATCTGATCCATAATCGCCTGCTCTGTCTTCATCTGAATGTTCTTATTAATGGTTGTCCAGACGTCATTGCCTTTCACAGGAGGGACTACACGTTCGACTTTCTCTGCCATGTTCTGTGGATTGACGGAGATTTCCTGATAGCCATTTTGTCCCCGAAGCTCTCTCTGATACTGCAGCTCCAGACCGTCAAATCCGACAAATTCGTCGTCCTTGTACGTTAGTCCTGGCTCAGGATTGTTCTTCATAGCATTTTGAATATTTTTATAAATATTAAGGCTGTTTGCTGATTTAAAAGGCTTGATATAACCTATCGTCTGTACGGCAACCGTATTTTTATCGTAATGACGAATGCTTTCCTCGACAATTTCAAGGCCTGGGTACTCTCCCTTATGTTCCATGAAATAAGCTACTTCCTGAGTAGTCAGGTCAGCCTTAATTCGCCGTGCCATAAAGCCAAGTGATTTTCGGAAATACAAATCCAGTGCATCAATAACATCTTCTTCTGTCATCTTCTCAGCATTTGGATCACCATATTTATTGAAATCAGCTACCAGTTTGGACGCCAATGCATCTGACTTGGCTTTAGCTTCTGGGGTCAGGGTGGTTTTACCGGTAATTTTATCTGTTTGCTTAGCCGTATACTCCTTGTTGAGCGTAATATACAGCGATTGGACTGGTGTAGAGTACGCTAGCTTCTCACCTTCAGCGGCATAAATTACACCTCTCATGGAAGCAAGGGGTACATTTTTGGTATCTCTACTTGTCTCCACTTCAGTTAAAGTAGGTCCTTCCACGAACTGCAACACAGCAAGGCGTATAATAATCACGCAAAATATAACGAACGTGCTAAAGAAAAACACGTTGAGTCGCAGGCCTATGGAACTTTTACTGTTGGTCTCATCTGGAGGTGAGGCCTGCTTACGGAAAAAACTCACAGTTTATTTCTCTCCTTTTTCTCTAAAATATAAGAAAGTATATGTTTCACGTTATACATTATCCTTATATTTCTCGCATAAACGCTTACCGTCCTTTAGGGACGCCGAAGGCGTTTTTGCTTGAAATATGCCTATTATTCTTGAATGGGGTCTGTTACAGGAGTAACATTCTTTTTCGGCACGCCATCGAGCCCGTACTCCCAATCATAGGCGTCAAAAATTTTACGGGCAACCGGAGCAGCGCTGTTGGAGCCAAAGCCCCCTTCTGGTATAACAACCGCTACGGCCAGCTTCGGATTTTCTCGCGGAGCAAAGGCAATAAATACCCCATTATCGCGGTTTATATTTTTTCTATCTGTTTTTTCAGAGGTACCTGTCTTACGTGCAAAATCATAAGGAAAATCATCAAAGGCACTAACTTTACTGCTCATCCCCTGTTTGATCTCTTTCCAGTAGGATTTGTCAAACGTTACCGTATTAAGCACTTCTCTTTGAAATTCCATAACCACCTTACCTTGCGCATCCGTGATCTTACTAACAAGTTGAGGCTTAATACGCACTCCTTCATTAGCAAGGGTAGAAGCATACTGGGCAAGCTGCAATGTAGTATAACTGCCTTGTTGGCCAAAAGAAGCATAGATAAGTGCGGCCTGTGAACTACCTGCGGCCTTAAGATCAGTATAGTTAATCAGACCCGCCGATTCACCTGGAAGACCACTTTTCGTAGATACACCCAGTCCGAACTCTTTCATATATTTGTCCCAAACCTCTATGCCTTTATCCCCCGGATATTTCTTGTAAAGCTGTTTCCCCACCATATCAACCATAAATACGTTAGAAGATTCTGTAATCGCCTCAGCTGGATCCACTCGTCCATAAACGTGCCCGGATGAATTTCTAACGGACGATTTATTATCCTTACCGAAATAGGTAATCCCAACATCGGGGTACTTGGTTGAAGTGTTAAAAAATCCTTCTTCCAAACCAATTAATACACTTAATGGTTTGATCGTAGATCCCAAAAACACAAGTGAACTAAAATCATGACCTGATCTACCAGACGAATTCGAAGTAATTGTACCGTTTAGATGATTATTCATGATTTTATTCCAGACAGGTGTTGGTAAGGAATCTTTGGTCCACACATTCGAATCGTAATCCGGCATGCTTGCCATGGCTACGATATTTCCAGTCTCCACTTCCATCGCTACGGCGTAACCAGTTAAAGCATCTGGATGCGTCTCACCTTGAACAGCATTGGTATGTAGCCATTTAATCTGATCCAATATAGCCTGTTCTGTCTTCATCTGAATCTTCTTATTAATGGTCATCCAAATATTATTACCCTTTACAGGAGCAACGTTCTGTTCAACCTTCTCAGCCATATTCTGAGGGGTCACCGAAATAACCTGATAACCATTTTCTCCTCGCAGCTCTCGTTGATACTGCATTTCCAGACCATCAAACCCCACATATTCTTCTGCTTTATACATAAGTCCAGGGGGAGAATCTTTTTTCATTTCACTACGGATATTCTTATACATCGCTATAGCTTCAGTCGATTTGAATGGCTTCCCAAAGCCGACTGTCTGCACCGCTACCGTATCTTTATCGTAGTGACGAACACTCTCCTCCACGATCGTTAGCCCCGGATAATTGTCTTTATGCTCCATGAAATAAGCTATTTCCTTTGGAATTAATCCAGTCTTGATTCGTCGCGGCACATAACCTAAATATTTTTTGAAATCTAAATCTAATAAATCCAAGATATTTTGCTGCGTCAGCTTCGGCGCATTCGGATCTCCATATTTAGCAAAATCAGCCGCAAGTCTTGCCGCAAGCGCATTAGAGTTGTTCTTCGCCTTCTCCGTGAGTGAGGTCTCACCCGTTGCTTTATCTGTTGTTCTAGCTGTGTAATCTTTAGTTAATGTAAGGTAAAGGGACTCCGTAGGTGTTGAATAGGCAATCTGCTCTCCTTCGGCAGCAAAAATAATCCCACGCATCGCTGCGAGCGGAACAATCTTTGTTTCCCGATTCGTTTCTTCTTCAGACAACAGAGCCCCTTCAGTAAACTGCAAACCTGCAAGACGTACGATAATAATACAAAAAACAAAAAAAGTGCCAAAGAAAAAAATATTCAGTCTCAGACCCACAGAATTTCTTGAAGATATCCCGTCCTTAGGCGGGGGCAGCTTACCGAACAAGCTCACCAGCTTTCTCCCCTTCTACAAGCATAAACGCCTTCGCCGTCCTTATTAGGAGGGTAAGTGTTTAAGCGAGAAATATAAGACATAAAGTATAGCGTAAAACTTATACATTCTTATATTTTAAAAAATAATGTCTGACATACCGTTGCCTGCGACATTGCTCTTATGATGAAGGTGATTTCTAAGCTGCTATTGTGAGCATTGCACTCGCATTTATGTTAGAGCTGAAGTTACTTGAGTTTATTGTACCACACAGAAGGAGTTCAGCGCCCTCACTCAGAGGGCGTTCTCCCTAATATGAGTTTCATCAAAATCCTTCGGATTGAACCAATCTCCACTGCTAGCCCAAGTCGGATCCAGCGGGATCCAAGCTTGCCGATCACTTATATATACTTCATTCCAAGCATGTGCACCATAACCGCCACGCCCATCATAACCTTGACCTGTTACAACACGTACCTGCAAGCCCTGTGAACGAGCCATCACAGCGTACAGTCGGGCATAGTCTATACACACCCCTTGACGAGTGTCGAATGTATCCTGTGGTGTCTGTTCATGCCAGACCCTGTTTTGCAAATAATTATCAGCTTTGGCATAATCGTAAGCCACGCGTGTACCTACCCAATCATAGAGAAGTCTGGCTTTTTTCTCTTCATCTTGCGCTTGTCCAACAATGTCTTCTGCTGCTCCTATAATATCCTGAGGAATTTCGTGATCGATAACCTCATATTTTCTGCGAAGGATATCATTCATCTCTGCTGCAACGGTCTTCGTCAGAATTGGTAGTTTCTTCTGTACAGTCTCACCAACAATAGGTTCAAATACAGCGGCAGCACTCTGACTATAGATTGGAGAGGACTCCACATAACGACTAAATCCACTCTCCGGATTTAATCCAACACAGATGAAAAGTGCAAGAACAATTACCAGACCACGAGTTAAGCCAATGATTAATCCAACAATTGCTCCCCCCATACGGCTTACTTGCGTAATCTTTCTGTCTTTAAATTTCTTAGTACGCCGTAATTGTGGAAAAGGAAGCAACATGGATAACAATCCTAGGAGCATACGAATCAACATATAAGAAACCAAAAGTAACAGTAGGAACCGAACTAGAGGCGATTCTGATAACACAGACACCGCCGTATAATACATTTGCTGCCACTGTGTCAGCTTCGTATCAGGCAGACTAATCCCCGTTGCCCAAATCTCCACATAGGGAGTGAGGTAGGCCGCAGCTGGGATAGCTAATACCAAAGATACTATAGTAAATAATCCTGTTCCCAGCAGCCCAAATAATCTTCCAGTAGCGCTTGAGAAACCTCTGCTCCAGCCTTGCAATAGAGAGAAGACTACAACCAACAGGAGGGCGATGGAGATGATATTAGCATCACTCAAACTAGTCATCCACCCGTTTATCATATTCGCTCTCCCCTTTCTGTCATCCGCTTGCTCACATTTTATATTTTTTTGAGTTCAAGCCTGTTATTGCTGTTTTCGAGCTTCCTCGATAAATGTTTTTGTCGTATCTGTAACACTCCATTTTCCAAGACTAACGCCACGGAAAGTAACCTCTACTTTATCTTCACCCGCTGTACCCTTCACTTCAATATTCGGTGTTGTGATCGTAAACGTCCCATCTCCATTTGAAGTGTACTTCGCATCCTGCGCTTCTTTAAGCATAACCTCTTGCGCTTCCTTCTTCAGCGTACTTACCGTTCCATCCGCCACCTTATTCACAGCGTTACCAATTTGGTCCATTGTAACACCACTATAGATGAATAAACCTACAACGATAACAATAACAATCGCCCATTTCAGAACGGTTTTGACCAAATTAACAACCGCAAACAGTAGGACAAGCGCAATAACAATAACTAGCCAATTTTCCCTTATAAACTGTGACCATACCTCTGGATCCATCAATTTCACAACACCCCTATCGCCTAGTTTCGTCCTAAGAATTCTCTCTTCCCAAAGACATAACGCCAATATTAATTATTATACATGAATGCCCATCATAATTCATGGTTCCACCCTCCGTGAAAGGTATACCTATTAGCGGATTTAAAAAAGCGGTATAAGCCCTCTCTGTCCCACGTAAAGTACAAGTAGTTGCTTTATATTTATTCTTCATAATTACGCCGTCCTACATTTACTTGTGCTGTAGGTGGCTCTCGGAGGTGTTTCCCTGTGAAAACTGCGCTGTGGCTATACCTATTTCTCTTTCTGGCGTTCTTCGATCTACATGCACAGTATCCCGTCCTTACGCCCTTTGCCATCTCTCTTGGTGCAGGACCCACCTTTATCGGCTGGATGATGGGCATGTACTCGTTGACCCACCTTCCCGGTAATCTGCTTGCAGGCGTACTCGTCGATCGTAATGGCTCCCGCCGCTACATTGTCTTCAGCCTTGTCGCTGCGGGAGCCATTCTACTGCTACAGGCTCATGCACAGCTTCCATGGCATCTGCTTATGCTAAGAGCAGCAAGTGGGTTCGTCCTTGCCTTCCTCTCTCCGGCGTGTATGACACTGCTGGCATCATTGTCATCTGATGCCACAGAGCAGGGCAAATATATGTCCGGACATGGTATCGTTCATACTTTAGCTTCAGTTGTATCCCCTGCAGCGGGAGCATTTATCGTAGCTAAGGCCGGCTACTCTGGCACCTTCACCACACTTGGATGGCTACTTATCGCAACAGGCATCATGGCTTTTTTCAGCGTACCTGCACCTTCTAGACGTATATTAAGACCGCTCAGCCCAGCGGAATTACCATTAAAAGTTCCAGATAAACCTTCAATTCCTGCGAAAGATGACGACCCGGTATCCAAACGTTACTACTTCTTACCTTTTTTCGTTTCCTGTTCACAAGGCGTTCTCTTCTTCGAGCTCCCACTATCTCAAACAGGGAGTAATAGCATTCTTTCAACAGGCATACTGTTGTCACTCCTCAGTTTAGGTGCTTTAGTAACGCTCAGCATGCTCTTCCTGAACCGTCTTTCCCCAGGAGGAAGAATAGCAACGGCATTGCTAGGAATGGCCATCTGCTTCTTTGCACTCGCCTCATTCCATAGTATTCCGACTTCCGCTATTCTCTTTATGCTCGGTGCAGCCAAAGGGGTATTGTTTCCTGCAATGGCATCACTCTTTATTAGTCTAGGTGGCCCTGGTCGAATGGGTCGGACCTTCTCTTTGCAGTCGATAGCCATGTCACTTGGCGCATTCGCTGGACCCGTCGCCGCCGGTCAGCTAAGGGCCTTCGTTTCTCCTTACTTCATCGCCTTTCTAATACTAATGATAGCGTTGCTTCTTCTTCCACCTAAAAACACAGGGAAACTATCCAGCTTCAATTCCAAATGGAATGGGCGGGCCGCATGATTCTTTGCTTTTACGACATTTCCCGGGGAATGAAGACTTTCCTGCATAAACAGTTGTTAAAAATGACGATCCTTCGGTAAACTATAATGAACCTAAAGCTTGGGCCCATTTCCGGAGGTGATTGTCAGCTAATGTCCATTACGATTATTGTCGAAGGTAAAAACGATCGCAGCAGATTACGACGCGTGCTGGTACCGGAAGTAGAAATCCTATGTACCTTCGGTACATTAAATACACTTAAATTAGAGTCCCTCCGGCAACAAGTAGGAGATGGAGAAGTATACCTTTATTTGGATAACGACAGTTCTGGCAAAAAAATACGCAGTGTTCTCCGCGATGCCTTCCCCGATGCCGATCACATCTATACTCGTCGCGGATATGCTGGGGTGGAAGGTACGCCCGATGAATACAATATCACCCATCTTGAAAAAGCTGGATTGGAAGATTTTATCATCTACCCTGAACCACTTCCCTTTTTAATCTGAAAAAGTATAAACGCCCTCTGCGTCCTTATTAGGACGATAAGCGTTTAAACGAGAAATATAAGGATAATGTATAGCGTGAAAATTATACTTTCTTATATTTTAAAAAAACGCCTTCTTCGTTATCCCTTCATTAAAAGGGATTCGAAAAAGGCGTTTTTGATGTGTTGCTATGTTCTATTCACGAGCCAATTCCTTCAGCTGATCGGCAAGAAATTCAGGAGTTACGTTCTCCGTATCTCCTGCGTCATACAATGCACGAAGACGATTGTCTCGATCAACTAACGCTATACGGTTGGCATGTACGAAATTTTCTTTGGAATCCCCTGCGATTAGTACTTTAAAAGAATCCGTCGCTAACTTACGAACTTCTTCCTGATCCCCACGCAAGAAATACCATCCATCATAATCCGCCTGAAACCGGTCTGCAAACGTCTTAATCGCTTCCCGAGTATCGTTCTTCGGATCAAAAGAAATAGAGACAAACTCCGCATCTTTACCAAAACTGCCATCCTCGACCAGAATCTTCTGTGTCTGAGATAACAAAAACGTAGTTATAGGACATACATCCGGACATTGTGTAAAAAAGAAGTATACCAGCCGTGCTTTACCTTGTGTATCAGCCAGAGTAACCTGGTCTCCATTCACATTTTCAAGAGAAAAGTCCTGTACTTCTCCGATTACTGGCAATTTTTCTTTTCCTAAATTCAAAGAGTTAATTGCCAGATAACCAGCCATAACCAAAGCAAGTAATAGCAGAAGCCAAGTCCATTTATAACGCTTAAAGGTCTGCACGGACACGTATACCCTCCCTCTTCTTAACCATGAATCGTATTCAATACAAGTACGATCAAACTAACCGTCAGGTAGTTAATGGAGAAGAGGAAGTTCTTCTTCGCCCAGACTTCATCATCCTTAGCCTTAAAGCCCATCAAGGTCAATACTAACCAAGCCAAGGACAACGCTGATGAAATGATTAGATAAAATATGCCTGCGTAATCGTAGGCGTACATTAACACTGGAATAGGCAGCAAAAGGGCTACATAAGGAATCATCTGAAACTTCGTACGACGTGTTCCTTTAACTACAGGTAGCAATGGAAATCCTGCCGCTCTATATTCTTCTTTACGTCTAATACCCAAAGCCCAGAAGTGAGGAGGTTGCCATAGAAACAACATCGCAAAAATCAGCCAAGCACCTAGATCAACGGTTCCTGAAACCGCAACATAACCAATTACTGGGGGCATTGCTCCAGAAATTGCACCTACTGAAGTGCTCCATGTAGATGTCCGTTTCAACCAAAGGGTGTATACTACAACGTAAACGAACATGCCAACAATCCCAAACAGACCAGCAAGCATACCAGAAAAAGCAAACAGCACGATCAAACCTGCAATACCAAGCCCAATGGCATATAATAATACAGTGTTTGGTTTCAGTCGTCCTGTAGGAAGTCCACGTTCACGGGTTCTTTCCATCTTCATGTCCAGATCACGGTCGAAATAGTTATTAAAAACGCAGGCCGAAGCCATAACCAGCATTGTACCAAGCAGAGTTAGAACTAATCTGCCGTAAAGAACATCCCAACCCGAGGCCAGCCAATATCCCGCAAAGGCCGCAATGAGGTTAGAGCGGATAATACCGGGTTTTGTTACGGCAATGAAATCACGCCAGCTTGCACCTTCCGGTGGAGATTTTGCAGACATGGCTGCAGAGTCGGAAGAAGCTTGAAATGTTAATTGATTGTCCACACCTAATGATCCTCCTTCTAAAAGAACTTTTAACGTTCTCGCCGAAGCATTAATGACTTCGCTGTTAACTTTATCATATCAAACCCGTGAAGAGTTTGACAGTCATGGGACAGTAAGTTCATGAATTCGACAATTACGTGACAATATTTATTTTTTTTATTTCATTCCCCTTAATAACCTGAGCTGTATTTGGGTAATTATTAATAGAGAACTTCCGAACAACAAAGGAGAACTGACCAATGGATACCGCTACACATTTAGTTATGGGCCTAGGCTTAGCTGGGCTTTCCTTCGTTGATCCCATCGTTGCTTCTGATCCGAAACTGGCCGGAGCTGTTATGCTGGCAACGGTCCTCGCCTCTCAGGCTCCTGATGCTGATACTGCGCTGCGACTGAAGGACAATGCATTGTATATCCGTAATCACCGTGGAATCACACATTCCCTACCCTTTCTAATTCTGTGGCCTGCCCTGATTTCCTTCGTGTTAGGGCCATTATTTGGCTTTACCGATTTACAAGCCCTAAGCCATATTGCGCTCTGGAGCTTCATTGGCGTAGGTGTTCACGTATTCTCTGATCTATTTAATACCTATGGAACTCAGGCTGCTCGTCCGTTCACAGAGAAATGGATCGCATGGAACATCATCCACATTTTTGATCCGTTTATATTTGGTAGCCATATCGCAGCCATCCTTCTCTGGATCACCGGAATCGTTCCGCCTAAACCTTTATTTATCACTCTCTATGCTTGTACCATTCTTTATTATATTTGGAGAACCGTTGTTCACGCACGCCTTACACGTAATATCAAGCTTAAAGATTTACATCATAGCGTCGGCGAACGTTATGTTGTAATTCCCACAATTTCACTTAAACGCTGGAACGTCGTCAAGGTTAAGATAGACGGTAGCTATGTCGTAGGGCAACTAGTTAACAATCGACTGGAATGGTTTAAACATGCTGTATGCTCGAATCATCCCGCTGTGGAGATATCCAAGTCACATCCTGATATTCAGTCCTTTCTATACTTCACCTCGTATGCAGTTGCCGAAGTAGAGGAGCTTCCTTCAGGATATATGGTACGCTGGGGGGACGTGCGTTATTTGCACCGTAAACAATACCCTTTTGTGGCGGTATTAGTTATGGACAACGAATATCGACCTTTAAATACTTATGTAGGTTGGCTTAGCAGCGAGAAGCTCGACAAACGATTTTCCATTGATCCTGGTTCTTTACGATGAAACTGTAGACTTACGCAGAGATCTATTCTATAATCACAAAAAATCCCGGAGTATTATAATACTCCGGGATTCATTTTAGCAGACACGGAAAGGAAGGCTCTCCTAATGGGTAAAGGACTTTCACTTTGGTTCGCTTGTTCTTCTATTCTTATTCTCACTGCCGCTTCAATCGCGATCAGTTATAGCTTCTGGCTGGCACTTCTGCTCGGGTTTCTCTGCGTAATGAATATTGGCTGGGGCTTTATCCTCAAAGCCAAGATCAGACGCAAACAGGAAAGCCTAAGCGCTGATTAGATTAACGAGCTGGCAGAAAACCCATCCGCTCTTTAACTCCATTCAGCGTCTCTGCTGCAACAATGCGTGCGCGATCTGCACCTTCCGCAAGAATATCTGTGATCGCACCCGAACTGCGAATTTCATTATATCTTTGTTGTAATGGCTCAAGCGTGGATACAACCACTTCAGCAAGATCCTTCTTAAAGCCACCATACATTTGCCCTTCATAACGATCGGCAATTTGCTGGAGTGTCATTCCAGAACATTCGGAATAAATACTCATCAAATTACTGATCTCTGGCTTATTAGCTGGATCAAAAATCACTTCACGTCCCGAATCAGTCGTTGCACGGCTGATTTTTTTACGGATCACGTCCGGTGAATCTAACAGAGCAATATAGCTTCCTGCGTTCGGATTGCTCTTGCTCATTTTTTTGGTGCCATCATCCAGAGACATGATACGTGCGCCCACTTTTGGGATATACGGCTCAGGAATGGTAAAGAATTCACCAAAACGATTATTGAAGCGGCCAGCTAAATCACGAGTCAGCTCCAAATGCTGCTTCTGATCTTCTCCTACCGGTACGAGATCCGCATTATAAACAAGAATATCTGCTGCCATCAAGGAAGGATAGACGAAAAGTCCAGCGCCAACAGAATCCTTACCTGATGATTTATCTTTGAACTGGGTCATACGCTCCAGCTCGCCCATCGCTGTAAGTGTCGTCATGATCCAGCCAAGTTCAGCATGTTGTGGTACATGCGACTGCATATAAACATTAGAACGTGCAGGATCAATTCCCGCTGCAATAAAGAGGGCCGCTACAGACTCTGACTGCTCACGAAGCGCCACAGGATCTTGAGCTACAGTGATCGCATGCATATCGACAACCATAAAGAAACATTGATGATCATCTTGCAGCTTCACAAAATTTTTCAGAGCTCCAATATAGTTCCCAAGTGTAAGTGAACCGCTCGGCTGAATGCCTGACATTACTTTTTTTAACATAGTATAGACCTCCGTTTGATGTAATTTCTAAGTTTCCGAGAACGCAAAAAAAGCCTCATCCGCAAGGGACGTGAGACCGTGGTGCCACCCTTATTCGCTGCTTAATCTTGTTTAGACAAAAAGAAAACAGCCTTAGTCTTCCGTTAACGGAGAAGATCCGGCCGGTCTACTAGGGCATCTAGCTCCCGTTCAAGCTCGGCGCTCAGGGGTCCATTCATCAGGAGTGTCCTACCGGTTCGCATCAACCACCGGCTTTCTGAAGGTGCAATACCTGCCTACTTGTCCCCGTCATCACATTATCATCATGAATTAATGCCTTCATCATAGAACCATAAAGAGAAGTTGTCAAATCACTTAACCACTACGGTATAAATCTGTTATGATAAGGTTATCCATGTTCTATTCGATTACAGTTACGATAAAGGAGCATATCTCATGAAACAGGTGACCAAAGGGCAGTGGGGCGGTTATGATACTTATATTTTGCACAGCCGTGAACTGGAAGTCACGCTTTTGCCGCGACTAGGAAATAACGTGATTTCATTATTTGATGTAAAGAAACAACGGGAAATTCTGCGGCGGCCTGATGAAAGCGATCAAGCTTTCTTTATGCAAAAACCTTACCATTTTGGCATGCCGCTCTTAATTCCACCCGGAAGAATTCGTAAGGGCCAATTTCAGTTCGAGGGTACAAGTTATCAATTTGACCAGAATACCGCTAATGACAATCATATTCATGGTCTACACCGAACTCAGGCCTGGTGTGTCAGCGATATTGAAGAAGATGAAGATGGTTGTGCGGTCACTACTGAATTCCGAACTGAAGATGATCCGCATTGGATGGAGCAATTCCCTATCCCACTTAAATTCGAAATGACATTTAGGCTTCAGGAAGCCCGGCTCACCCAAACTTTAAAGGTTACTAATCTCGGAGATCATCGAATTCCTTTTGGGGTTGGTTATCACACCTGGTTTATGATTGATGGAGAACCTGAGCGCTGGAATCTTAGACTTCCAGTAAATAGTATTTATGAACAAAACGATGAATTGCTCCCTAGCGGCAATCTAATTCCACTCGGTGATCTGGAAGCCTTGAACACTGGAATGAACATGCAGGGGACTAATTTTGATACTGCTCTTCGTATTGGAGAAAAACAACCGGTAGAAGCCTTGTTATTACGCGATGATGGTTATGGCCTTCGTTATACTGCTGACGAGAATCTATTCCGTCACTGGGTGCTATATACAAAAGGACCAGCAGAACAGTTTCTGTGCATAGAGCCCTATACATGGCTCCCGAATGCGCCAAATGTATCTGAGGACCCATCCTTCACAGGCCTCTTAAAGATAGATCCAGGTCAGAGTCTGAATCTGTCCACCATGTTGGAAATGATCTATCCTGAGATTTAAAGCAGATATACATTATATCGGTCTTACCTTGCGATTACGTAAGGGAAGACCGATTTTTTGTGTGCTTCCTAGCAATAAAGATTTTCTATCCTCACTTGTATTTCACTAATAATTACCATCCTTAAAACCTTTCGAAGGGATGCATGAATTAACCTCTTAGCGCTCATACTATCTTCACAACGGGCGAAGGAGGTGACACACATGGGTCAAGCAGGTCAAAGCCAAGGTCGTAGCAGCCGTTCCAACCTGGTCGTTCCTCAAGCAACTGCAGCATTGCAACAGTTGAAATATGAAGCAGCACAGGAGCTTGGAGTATCGATCCCCGCAGACGGTTATTACGGGAATCACACTTCCCGCGAAACTGGTTCTCTGGGCGGTTACATCACCAAACGTCTAGTACAAATGGCAGAACAACAACTGTCCGGTCGTCAGTAACAACGTAATCTTAAGTGTTTTATCCGGCCAGGCACTAAAAGAGCCTAAAGCCGAGTAGCTTTTGAGCCCTCTCACGCTTCTTCTTGAAGCTGTGGGAGGGTTTTTGATTTCTACAAGAAGAAGCGGCTTTGCCGTCCTTTTGGGGACGGTTTCCGTTTTAATATGAACTGCAAAGTTTATGTAAATAACACTTAACCGTAATGTTCAGTGCTTTCAGCGTAGGCATTGCGAGGAGATCGAATCATCAGATTCGCCATATTGTAATTGGACTCCAAGGTAGCATCTACAATCACCATTCCCTGTCTGATGGCGAATTCGTAAGCGATTTCACCATGAGTCCAGCGACGCTTGTATTTAAGACTTTCCAGCGCCATTAGGCGAAAAGAAGACTGCTGTCCATCTGTCATCCCTTCCTTCACATCAGTAAATCCCCCATTCCGCCCAGTAAGAGGATTATGTCGTATACCGAATTTGCCAATCATGTTATTTCTTATTTGCACAAATACCGTACCAGAAGTTAACCCCGATAATTCCTCCTGTAACTCCTTAAACACCAGATCCATCTGTCTTGCTAATGATAGTTGTTCCGTCTTAAGCATTACTTTTCCTCCTAAAAGTTTTGTGAGCCTTAGCTTCGTTCGAGTTCACTTCGTACAAAACTGACTTCGTAAGCATCCACTTAGTTTTGTGAGCTTAGCTTCATCCGATTTTACTTCGTACAAAACTGGCTTCGTAAGCGTTTGCTTAGTTTTGTGAGCTTAGCTAAGTAATTTTCTAGCACGCCTTATATAAGGCTTAAGGCTCATTATAGGTTACTAACTAATAGCAAACAACATTATTCGGCAAAATTGGGTTATTATTCCTATATATGCGCGAAATTCATAGATCAATCGTATATTAGTGTTTATAAATCGGGTTTTTTCGACATTTTATCATTAAAAAAAGCCCCCTGATATAGGGGCTTTTGCGTATTCATGCTGAAAAATCGTAATTTTTCTCATCGTGAAATTTGTCTTAGTTAAGACATTTTCATGCTAAATCCGCAGTCATCTCCAAGAACTCGTTAATGTCAGCCACGATCAGATCTGTAGCGCCTTGCCAGAAGTCCGGCTTCGTCAGATCCACACCCAGATGCTTAAGCACCAAATCCTCTAAAGTCATCACACCAGTATCCTGCAACAAGCTATCGTATTTGTCTGCAAAGGAAGCTCCTTCTTGCAGAGCCAGTCGATACAAGCCTGTGCTGAACATGTAACCAACGGTATACGGGAAATTATAGAACGGCACATCAGTGATATAAAAATGCAGCTTAGAAGCCCAGAAATGAGGGTGGTATTCGGAAAGCACTCCACAAAAAGCTTCCTTCTGTGCTTCCACCATCAATGCGGACAGCTCCTCAGCGTTCACAAGACCTTCCTTACGTTTCTCATAAAAGCGAGTTTCGAACAAGAATCGGGCGTGAATGTTCATAAAGAAGGCCACGCTGTTCTGTATCTTCGTTTCAAGCAGCGCCAGCTTCTCTTCTGCATCGCCAGCAGCTTTAACCTGAGCGTCAGACACAATAACCTCTGCGAAGGTCGAAGCGGTCTCTGCTACGTTCATTGCATAATTCTGATTAAATACCGGTTGGTCATCTAGCAGATAAGAATGATAAGCATGCCCCAGCTCATGCGCCAATGTTGAAACATTGGAAGGTGTGCCGCTATAAGTCATGAATATCCGTGATTCCTTGCTCTCAGGGAAGGATGTACAGAACCCTCCAGGTCGTTTGCCGGGACGATCCTCAACCTCAATCCAGTTATTATCAAAAGCGTGCTCTGCAAACTCCGCCATCTTCGGACTAAATTTGCGGAACTGGGTAACGATATCTTTAGCGGCCTGATCATAAGGGATTTTACCAGAAGATTTGCCCACAGGAGCATCGACATCCACCCATGAGAGAGCATCCAATCCAAGCAGCTTTGCTTTGCGCTGAAGGTAGGCCACGAGCGCAGGCTTGCTATTCGTAATCACGTCCCACATCGCATTCAAAGTATCTTGTGACATACGATTGATGCTCAGAGGATCTTTCAGAATATCATCCCAACCTCTACCTTTATAGAGCTTCAGACGGAAGCCTGCTAAGTGATTCAACGTATCCGCACAGTTATCTTCCGCTTCGGTCCATGCCTCTTCCCATTTGTGGAACATGGCTTCGCGTACTTTCGGATCTGGATCATCCAGCTTGTTAGAAGCTTGACCCGCAGAGAGCAGCTTCGTTCCTTCTTCATCCTCAAATGGGATCTTAATCGAGCTTACAATCGTATCATAGTGCTCGCTCCATCCGTGATATCCATCAACAGCTAACTCCAAAGCTAAGCTTTCTAGCTCAGGGCTCATCTTCTCACGGGCCAGATCACGGCTTTCGCTTAGCACGAATGTTAGAGGGGCAATCTCCGGCCGTGCCATCCACTCCGCCCACACCTTGTCCGAAGTCTGACGAAGCACATTATCGAATTGAGAGCTAATCCCCTCGAATCCAGCGCGCATACTCGTCACTTTCGCTGACAATCGAACAGCACCTTTGTCTAACTGATTCTGCGCTCCAAGACAACCTGCGAATGATGATACCTCTACAAGTCTTCCTGAGCAGCTCTGAAGCAGTTCTATAACCTCGTCCAGCCCCTTTGTAGACTCAACATCCTTTGGCGACACAGCATTCTTCACCAGCCCCTGTAAAGCTGCAATATCTTGCTCAAGATTCTTCAAAAATCTTTCTAATTCAGAAGAGGAGGATCCTCCGGGAAATATGGAATCGAGTTCCCAAGTCAGTGATAATGGTTGTTTCATGTGTACTCACCATTCCTTTGCTCTCATTTGGTTTTCTTTGTAATTGACTTAACACCATGGTAAAGTGAATAACGATACCGGAACATTCATAGCCGATAAACTTTAGGAGGGCATCCATATGAAGCCACTACAAATTTCACCGGAAACAGCCATAACGTTATCCAAGCAACTAGGCGTTCCTCTGGAACACTTGATGCATATGCCCCAACATATTTTGCTGCAAAAAATAGCGGAGCTATCCAAGAAGCAGAATTCCCCGCAAGCTGAGGGTGGAAATGATGAGTCTCCTTCTGGGAAGGATTCACAATGATTCCCTTTAGTCATACCTGGCCTTATGATATTATTTTAGGCGATATGTATGTGCAGTACTGCCCGTTCTGCAACTCGGAGAATGTCCTTCTCCCTATGAAGCCAAAAGAATTGCAAATCGTTCGTGACGGCAAGAAAAAACTGCTTGTCTTCCCATGTTGCAGCGCCAGCCCCACAGTTGTAGATAACGACGGGGATTACCTCCTATTCGATCGGGCAGTCCGATAAGTAGAAGGTCATCTAAATCCCAATATTAACATTTTTATAAAGCGCAGACGAGAGCATTACTCTCTTCTGCGCTTTTTGTTGTTCGTAAAGCTTTAAGAACCTGAAGGCAATCCATCGACATCAACATCTACAGCTTCGCCGCGCATTTGCTCTCTTAGCACAACCCACTGCTCCCGAGCGGCTCGAATCATCGCGGCATCCATAATCTTCTGATCATTAATAAGGCGGGAGAACCACATTACAGCCATAGAGAATTCTCCGATGCGCCGATTAAGCTCGCCGATAAGATACATGAGCCGGGCATCATTACCACCAATTCCGTCTCTTTCGTACACCTTCACATATTCATCCAGTGAATAACGCAAAAAGCGTTGTTCCTGCTCAGTATTCCCTTGGTAACGATACAGCCAGGCAATGTGATGCAGCAGACTCGCAATAATTCGATCCTTATCGTTAATACTCTGAGCGCATAGAAGCGCCAGCTTATAGGTCTCAAGTGCAGCTTCCCAGCTTCGTTTATCCCCAAAATCACGACTCTTCCAGCGTTTTCCTACCTGTTCATTAAATGCCTTTCGCTGCCACTCCGTCAGCTTGTCCGCTGAATTTTCTGTAGAGGCAAACCCGCAACTCGGGCAGACACGTACAACATAATAATCCGGATTCTCGTTTTTGTAATATGCGCAGAAATCAGCATCGCGGCGAACAGCCTTTTTCAGGCTAGGGCGTACGCGAGAGGTTGAAAATTCATGTTCACAATTACAACATTTGACCTTAATAGAATATAGGGGTATTAAGTCTGGCAAGTACTCTCATTCCTTTCAGGATCAACCTGTCCCTTATTATTCCTGGGGCATGTTAACAAAATGATGTGCGGGACCTGCAAGGCGACTAAGCACGAAAGAACGCAACGGCTCTTCTACTCCAGTCTCCATGAGCGCCTCTTTCATACACTGCAGCCATTCTTCAGCACGTTCAGGAGTAATGGGGATATGCATATGTCTTGCTCTCATCATGGGATGTCCATGTAGTTCTGAATAAAGTGGACCACCGCCAAAAAACTGCGTCAGGAATTGATATTGCTTCTCCAGAACAGGAGAAATGTCTTCAGGAAATAACGGACCCAGCTGCGGATGAAGCTGCACTTTGGCATAGAATACTTCCACCAATCGATGTAGCGCCTCAGCTCCCCCTAGGTTCTCATATATACTCTCATTTGGATTCATTGAGGTTACCAGCTTTCTTCCATATTAATGAAACGTTTCTTATATTTATTATACCAAAAAAAAGCACTACTCGGATATCCGTCGAAAGTGCCCCTAAACGACAGAAAAAAGACGCTAAACCATAGTTTAGCGCCTGGAGGTTATTGTCAGTAGGTCCGAAATTCCTCATCACCTGCAGGGACGAGAGAGATCCGGATCACATATACAAAAGCACAAACGAGAACTCCGGCTACAACGCTCATCGCCATCACTCCATCCCATTTATTCTTGTAACAGAGGGTGCATTTCTTATTTACATAATATCATAATTCGAGCGAAAAAGCACAGATTAATGTAACCGCTTCCTTTATTTTTTTGTGCTGTTTGTCCTTCTTTTCGCATACATCTAACCATAGACCAGGAGGCGTTAATTATGATTTTTAAAAAGATTGGCGGCCCACTGCTGGGATTAACATTGGCGGGCTGTATGCTGCTGATGCTGTTTCATCCGGAGGCATCCCTTGGCGCAGCCTTACGCGGCCTAGCCATCTGGTGGGATGTGCTATTCCCCTCCCTATTTCCATTCTTCGTCATTTCCGAAATCATGCTAGGCTTAGGTATTGTTCATCTCTTCGGCGCTCTACTTGATCCGTTGATGCGTCCCCTTTTCGGTATACCAGGTAGCGGTGGGTTCGTCGCTGCCATGGGATATGTATCAGGATATCCTGTTGGCGCTAAATTAACCGCCAAGCTGCGGGAACAGAATCTGATTAGCAGAGTCGAGGGCGAACGTTTAGTAGCCTTCACAACCTCCTCCGATCCAATCTTTCTGTTAGGTGCAGTATCTGTCGGATTCTTTCGAGACGCATCATTGGGGCTCATACTAGCCCTAGCCCACTACGGAAGCGGTTTGATTGTTGGCTTGCTAATGTCATTCCATGGACGCAAGGAACAGAGCCCTCCAACCCAAGACCTATCAAAAACTAGTTCTGCCGCCCCCTCTACTCCATCAAAACAAGGATTCGGAAGAATCCATGCAGCACTTCTTGCAATGGAAGAGGCTCGGCGCAAAGATGGACGGAGCTTTGGGGAGCTATTAAAGGGGGCGATCCAGTCCTCGTTAAAGCTTATTATTGTCGTAGGTGGTTTGGTTGTATTCTTCAATGTTCTAATGGAACTGTTAGCCCGAGCCGGAATCCTATCCTCACTCTTTAGCATGACCGGACATCTTGTGTCCCTTGTAGGTGGACCTCCCGAACTGGCTCAGGCCCTGATAAGTGGATTCTTCGAGGTCACTATCGGCGCTCGTTCAGCGGGTGAAGCCGCTTCTTCCATCCCGCTCCAGTTCAAGGTAGCGGCAGCTGCCTTCATTCTTTCTTGGGGTGGCTTATCTGTACATGCCCAGGTGGCTAGTATTCTGAACGGTACCGGGTTGCGGTATCTGCCATTTTTAACTGCACGTCTAATTCACGCCTTACTCGCATCAGGATTGGTCTTGCTGCTCTGGAACCCTGTGATGAACACAGGACTGTCTACTGCATGGATATCATTACCGGCCTCTGTTGCCTTTACACCTTCTGCCACAGGGATCACGGCTAGCCTCGCTCTGCTCAGCCTATTATTAACTGCTGCAATTCTAGTCTCACTGCTTATCCCTGCTTTCATGGCAATGATTCGATGGATACGGCGAAGTTGATTAACATATTGTGTTCCGGGTCAAGATTGATTATGATCGGTGTATGACTGAATTATACAAAAGGAGCCTGTACATCTTGAGATATTATGTTCTGGACCGCGGTGATGAACTATCAATCAAACTTGCCGAGCAGTTTCACAAGCTGGCGGCGGAGCGGGACCTGCAACTGGATGCCGAGTCTCCCGAAATCGTCATCTCTATTGGCGGAGACGGCACAATGCTGCACGCTTTTCATACCTTTATCGATCAAATCCCCAATTTAGCCTTCGTAGGTGTGCACACTGGACACTTAGGCTTCTATGCGGACTGGCAAGCGGAAGAGCTGCCCACTTTAATCGACTATATGTGCGGAACTGGTGACGCTGGACCGCAGAAACCCCGCATCGTGAAATATCCGTTAATAGAGCTGGAAATTCACAAGAAATCCGGTTCTTCGTCCCACATTGCCCTAAATGAATTTACTCTTAAAGGGGTAGATGGAACTATAATGATTCAAGTTGACATCAATGATGTTACCTTCGAAATGTTCCGGGGCGACGGACTTTGTATTTCTACGCCTTCTGGTAGCACGGCCTATAACAAAAGCCTTGGGGGGGCCATGGTTCACCCATCTATAGAAGCGCTGCAGATTGCCGAAATCGCCTCCATTAACAACCGTGTATTCCGAACAATGGGATCGCCATTACTACTGCCGAAGCATCATCATTGCGATATTCTTTCATGTAAAGATCAGCGCTTACTACTGACGATAGATCATAACAATATCCCAGTAGACGACCTAATTTCAGTACGCTGCCAAGTATCGGACAAGAAAGTCAGTTTCGCCAGATACCGTCCTTTCCCGTTCTGGAACCGTGTTCGTGAAGCTTTTTTGGTTTAAGATTAACCTTCGATCCAACGTTTTTCAGTGGCTGGAGATATCTATTTCTCCGGCTTTTTTGTGTGACAAAACTAACACCAGCTGATAGACTGAGAGAGAAGCCAAATGGTATAATGAGGCTATTTTACAAAGAGTTACATAAAAGGAGAGAGTACTGTTGAAAAGATTATTTTCCCTCTTTAGCATAAGTCTACTGGCCCTCATACTTGCGGTCCCGGCTTTTGCAGCTTCGAAACCGATTGATGTTTATATCAACGGTAGTAAGGTTTCCTTCACTGCTGGATCCCCATACTTAGCGAACAATTCTGTACTTGTACCTTTTCGGGTCGTCTTTGAGAAGCTTGGACTTCAAGTCCTCTGGGATGCCAAGACTGGAACGGTGACAGGTAAAAGTTCAAATCTTGCGATTACCCTCAAAATTGGCAGCAACCGCGCTACTGTTAACGGAACCGTAAAAAAACTAACCACCGCACCAGTCTCCTCAGCTGGCACTACATACATCCCATTGCGTTTTATCGCCGAGGCAACAGGAGGCACAGCCGTCTGGAATTCCACCAGTAGAAGTGTACAGATTACTACTCCTGTCTCCAAAGATAAGGACGAAGCAGCCTTTACAGCATTAATCCGTTTGTCTAATCAGTATTTCAATGAAGAAAAAGCTACTAGCTTCTACTCCCTTATGGATTCTGAGTCCTCTTACACGGAATCAGTGGCCGAGCTCAATGAATCTTTTAAAGCTTTCGACATAAAAAATACTATTGATAGTTTGGAAATCCTCGACTTTAAAGCTGACGAAGCCACTGTGTATACGCTGGAAAGTTCTCGCAGAATAGGTGGGGCCTATACTCCAGATACAGAGGATGAATACGTATATACCCTGGTCCGCAAGAACGGAAGCTGGAAGATATCATCCGTGGAATCCCAAAGCTCGACCATTCTCCTTACTCGTGAACAAGCCCTAAAACCAGCAGCCAACATCCCTCAAAATGATACGGATGCCATTAAAGGAACTATTACCAAATATTATCAAGCAATGAACGAAGAGAATCCTACCGCAGTTCTTACCACGATGACTTCTTATGGTGAAGAATATGATTCCTCTCTCAAGGCAGATTTGGATGATTTCTTCGCTTCGTACGATATTACCTATACTCCAGGCATTTCAAATGTCTATTTTTACAGTGCCAAAGAAGCAGCGATATATGTAGAAAGCAAAGACAAGGAAGCTAGTGAAGAGGAGACTTACGAGCAGGGTCTTATCTATATTCTATCCAAGTCGGATACCGGTGTATGGACAATCGATACCACATATAACGTCTACAATAAACTTGTGAAATCCTAATAAAAAGGGTGTTTGATTCCATGAAATCCAAAAAAGTAATAAGTGCACTGTTAACCAGCTGTCTAGCTTTATCTATTACATTTGCTCCACTAGCTTCAGCTGCTGATGCCGCTAAAGCTTCCACAGACAACAGTGATCTTATCAATGAAGTGATGAAGTTATTGGAGAACTACAACCTTTCAGATGTAGATAAGGATACTTTGATTCGCGGAGCCATTGACGGCATGGTGAACACACTGGACGATCCATACAGCCAATACTTCAACTCCGAGGAAGCCGCACAATTTGAACATGCTGTTGATCTCGAATACGTTGGCATCGGTGTTAAACTACAATATACGCCGACAGAACTCTACATCGAAGAAATTTCTCCAGGTTCTCCTGCTGAAAAGGCAGGCCTGAAACGCGGCGATACGATTCTCAAAATCAATGGAATACCTGTTGACGAAACGGATGATTCCGAACTGAGTGGAGCCGCAGGCACCAAGGTCACCCTATTGATTCTCAGAAATGGCGTCTCTAAAAATTATATTGTCACCCGAAATGAATTGAACTCGACTTCCGTTTTTGGAACCCTTATCGGACCGAAGATTGCCTATATTTCGCTCAGTGGTTTCACCCAGAATTCTGATGAAGAATTCGCCGCTATGCTGAAGAAGATGCGTGCAGCGGGAATGAAATCCATAGTGCTTGATTTACGTGATAACTTGGGTGGCTATATGGATTCGGCATACAACATTGCCTCTAACTTTATGGATAAAGGCATCATGATGTATACCTCTGATCAAAGTGGCGCACTAACTCCTGTAACGATTACTAGTGGCAGTAAAATCGGTGTACCCGTTGTAATTCTAACCAACGAATACACTGCAAGTGCATCTGAAGCTCTTACTGGCGCCCTACGTGACAACAAACTGGCTACTGTCGTAGGCACTCGTTCTTACGGCAAAGCGCGTATTCAAAGCCTACTTAAGGTGTCTAATGGCGACATGCTGAAATTGACCACGCAGAAATATCTAACCCCTAAGAAAGAAGACTTTAATCACATCGGTCTTGCACCGGATATTGAGGTTAAAGGCAAAACTGCACAGCTGATTACCGCCCTGCAGATTGCTGGAATGAAGACTTTAGAAGTCACCGGAGATCATCATATCTTGAATATCAATGGCGTTCCTTTTGCTGGTAATGTCGGTCTGGTGAAGCAGGGTGATAAGATTTATGCTTCTTCGGTTGTGCTGGCTGCGCTTGTCGAAGGCGAGATCACGTGGGATGCTAAGAACAAGAAGGTTATCGTAAAGAACGGAACAGGCACCGCCACCGGCTTTACGCTTTCCTCCAAAGAGGCGCTTTCCCAGAATGGTGAGACCTACATTGAATTAAATGCCTTTAAGAAGAAGTTCCCGGCACTTGTGTGGAGTTACAATACTGCACAGAAACAGTTGAAATTATCTGTAAAATAATCCATAACAACATGAAAAGGCAGCAATTCTCCAGAGAGGGAGGTTTGCTGCTTTTATGTTTTGTACGATATCCATTTCAAACAAGCAAAAACGCCTTCGGCGTCCCAAATGGACGGTAAGCGTTTATGCGAGAAATATAAGGATAATGTATAGCGTGAAACTTATACATTCTTATATTTAGAAAAAAGCTGCCTCATTCGTAGAAGGACTCTACTTATGGTTCAGCTTTCATCATTAAGATTGTGGATTTTCTGCGTTTTGAGTATTTTGATTATTTTGAGGCTTTTGTGTGTTTTGGGGCTTCTGGGACTGACCTTGTGGCGGTCTGCTTTGAAATTCCTTTTTGGATTTCTTCCCCTGCGAATCCTTACCCCGATGATTTCGGCTTTGATGTTCTCTCAAGGGTCTATCCTTAGCAGAAGTCATCTCTTTAAATGCAGCAGATGAATTCGAACCTTGCTTAGATGACGTTTCTTTAGAGGAGAACTCTTTTTCTGTAGCCGCTCCATCATTATCTTCAGCTTCTAGCTCCGAATCGTCTTCCTCACTCGGCTCTGGTATTTCTTTGATCAGAATATCCTTGAACAAGCCTTCTTGTGGTACCTCTTTTAACTTATGCAACACAAAATATGCGCAGCCAAAATTGCAGTATTCATTAATATAATCGACCATGCCAGAAATCGCTGTATCCCGATTCACCTTAGGGTGGTTATCCCGGTAAAAGCCTTTCAAACGCAACTGACTGTAACCCCAGTCACCAATAATGTAGTCGTATCTTTCCAGCACCTCGCTATATCTTCCGCGAAACGCCTCCGGATTCCAACCATCCTTATGATCTAACATAAGTTCGTAGCCTTTTCCGCCTATAACGATCAAACCTTTTGTCGCCTGCCTTTCTTTGGGGGTCTTTACGTTGATTATGCCGTCATTTGCGAGAAAAATTGGGCTTTCGGTCGCTGTTGTTGATTAATTTCTTTTATTTGAACCGCATTCAGCGGTTGAAATTAATCAACAAAGGCGAACGCTACGCTCCTACAGCTCCAACATTTCTCTCCAATGACTCAAATCAACGTTTTTTTATGTGTAACCTAGGGGTGGGGAGCCTCAGATCGCTCCGCTCCTTCTGCCCCCTGCTACCTTGAAAAATAAAAAATTAACTAGAAGAAACCGCACGCTCCTCACGAACTTGAGCGGCAGACTTCACCTGCTCATGCGCACGATAAGAGCTGCGAACAAGCGGGGCTGACTCCACATGGCTAAAGCCACGCTTCAATCCCTCTTCCTTAAGCAGCGCAAATTCCTCTGGTGGATAATATTTCTCCACATTCAAATGCTTTGGAGAAGGCTGCAAGTATTGTCCTAAAGTCAATATATCACAATTTACGGCTCGCAAATCATCCATGGCTTGTAAAATCTCATCCCACTCTTCACCGACTCCAAGCATAATGCTTGATTTGGTAGGAATGTCAGGCTTAATCTCCTTGGCTCTGCGCAGCAGCTCCAACGAACGGCGATACTTCGCTTTAGCCCGGACACGATCTGACATCCGTTCCACCGTCTCGATATTATGATTAAGAATGTCCGGATTACTGTTCATAACAATCTCTAGACTATTCCGGTCTCCCAAGAAGTCTGGAATAAGTACTTCAACACTACATAACGGAAGGCGTTTACGGATTGCCGCTACCGTCTCAGCAAAAATCTGGGCGCCACCATCCGCAAGATCATCGCGGGCCACACTGGTCACCACGCAATGGCGAAGGTTCATTCCCTCTGCAGCTTCTGCTACACGTTCAGGCTCCTGCAGGTCCAGCTCTGTCGGCAGCCCTGTATTCACAGCGCAGAAACGACATGCGCGAGTACATATATCACCAAGAATCATAAAGGTAGCCGTTCGATTTGCCCAGCATTCATATATATTTGGACACCTAGCTTCTTCACATACGGTATGTAAAGTTTTAGAACGCATCATGCTCTTGATTTCCTGATAGTTATCACCGGTAGTTAGCTTGATTCTAATCCAATCCGGCTTAGGTTGCTTTGCTGTTTTATTCGTCAAAATAATAAACCCCGCTTCCTCCTGAATGTGATGCTGCAGATGAAAGATGCTGCATCATATTATACCATGTGCGCTTTACAATTGCCTGTTTTTGTGAAATATGCAAGGCATGCCAACTTAGATTCCGGCGGAGAATTTACTGGTACCTTTAGACAAGAACGGATAAAAAGTAGCTTTTTGCTTCAATCTATAACAAAAGCTTCAACCGAAGTGCCTGCATTCAATTCTACGCCCGGACAAAAGGAGGCTGTTATCTTGCTGGCCCTATTTAAGAATATTAATAACCGGAGAACCATGTTGTGTCTGTCCGCGGCTGCTATCCTTTGGGGTGGTTTAGACCTTCCCGTTCCAGCAGCTGCAGTACAGGCTACAGTCCAACCGGTGGAAAGCAGCGGCAATCCCGTTAATGCTAGCAAGGAATCCATATGGTCTGCCCGTAGGGGGATTTATGATCAACTGAGTGCAGCCACTGGAATCCCTTGGTTTAGATTCGCAGCCATTGATCAATATGAACGCACCATCGCCAAAAAAGGGTCCTCAGACAAGCCCGTTTCCAACCGTCTTACAGGAATCAAGATTCCATCACCCGTATGGTCCGGTCCACTCAACCCGGATCAGGAGGATACTTCCCCGGAATCCATCAGCTTCTTTGACGGCTTTGGCAGTGATGGATCAGGAGACGCAATCGCTGATCCAGAGAATGATGCTGACGTTCTATATAGTATGGCTAGACACTTGCTGAAATATGGTGATTCAGCTAATGATTTCAGTATCGGTATTTGGGAGTATTATCACAATGGCCGTGCCTCTCAGCGCATAGCTCAGTTCGCCAGGCTATATGAACATTTTGGGCGGCTTGACCTATCAGGTAATGCTTTTCCACTTCCCTTAAGTAATTCTTATTCTTATCGCAGCACTTGGGGAACCGGCAGAAACTGGGGTGGAGCTCGTATCCACGAAGGGACTGATCTCTTTGCACCTCAAGGCATGCCGGTACGCAGCACCTGCTTTGGCCTAGTGGAAACTAAAGGCTGGAACCGCTATGGTGGCTGGAGAATTGGGATTCGCGATATCGAGAACCGTTACCATTATTACGCCCATTTATCCGGGTATAACAAATCTATTTCGCGTGGAGATATCGTCTCACCAGGTGAAATCATTGGCTGGGTTGGCAGCTCAGGCTACGGAAATCCAGGAACACAAGGGAAATTCCCGCCACATCTACATTTTGGCATCTACCGTGACCGAGGGATTACTGAATGGGCTTTTGACCCTTTTCCGTTGCTAAAACAATGGGAGAATCAGGAGTATAGAGACCTAAAGAACAAAAATAAAAAGAGTGCTACAAACAAGGAAAAACGCCTTCAGCGTCCCTAAAGGACGGTAAGCGTTTATGCGAGAAATATAAGGATAATGTATAGCGTGAAACTTATACTTTCTTATATTTTTAAAAAGAATCGGCTTCGCCATCCTTTTGAGATGACACCCGTTTCTTGATGAACAATAAGGCCCCTTCTTTGGAGAGAGGCCTTATACTAATTTAATACAACATTAAACAGCCAAACGGTTCAATGCTCACTATAAGCTTGTTAGTATTTTTAAAAGTTGCTCCTGACAGTAAATCGGTTAGCACATTCTTATCCGAACGATATGCATTAAGCTCAAGCTCGTACGCGTTCGGAGAATTATTGATAATTAACCCAATCTTCTCTTGACCCACACCCCGCGTATAACCGAGCACATTACGGACTTCATCTGTGAACCAAGGACGAAACGTGCCTTTTCGTAGAATATCACAGCTTTTTCTTAAGAAGATCAGTTCTTGATACCATTTCAGCAGCGCTGTATTCTGAGCTTGCTCTTGCCATACCATAGCTTTTCTACAGTGAGGGTCCGTGGCCCCTTCCATCCCAACCTCATCCCCATAATAGATCATTGGAATACCGATATAGGTCATCTGAAAAAAAACTGCCAACCTCATGCGCTGTATTGCGGTGCTCTCGCGGTCCCAGCCACGTCCCCCTTCCTTACATGCTGTAAGAAAACGCAACGTATCATGACTGCCAATCAACTGAAACATAGCCGAATTCGCCTGGTCATTATACAACGCCTCCTGATGGAGTAATTGCTCCATAAAGCGATCTGGCCCTGTTGACTGCTCTGCAAAGAATTCCAGCATGGCATCCCGAAGCACATAATTCATACCACCATCAAATTGATCCCCTCTAAGCCAGGGCCCAGAAGCATGCATTATCTCTCCAATGAGTAGGATTTCAGGAAATTCAGACTTGAGTTCTTGCCGAAATCGGGACCAAAAAGCTGGGTTGACCTCATTCGCTACATCAAGACGCCAGCCGTCGATCTCTGTTTCACGAATCCAATACTTGGCAACTTCAATCATATAATTAGCCGTCTCAAGATGATCCATATTCAGCTTTGGCATATGCGCTTCAGCTTTAGCGAATGTCTCATAATTCGGCGCAGGCGTCTGTGTAACGGGAAAAGAACGAATAAAGAACCAATCTTTATACGAAGACTGCTCACCTTTTTCCATCACATCTTTAAAAGCAAAGAAGTGATCTCCCGAATGATTAAACACGGCATCCAAAATGACCTTAATTCCATGACGATGCGCCTCACTGACCAGCGCCTTCAATCCGTCTACATCACCGAATGCAGGGTCGATCTTATAATAATCGGAGGTGTTATATTTATGCTCGGAAGGAGACTCAAATACAGGCGTCATGTAAATAGAGTTCACACCAAGCTGCTGCAGATAGGGTATTTTATCCGTAATGCCCTTTATTGTTCCACCATTATAGCTGCTAGGATAAATTTGATAGGTCACCGCATCCTGGCTCCATGAAGGTAACTTCAAAGCCTCAGAATGGTGAAGGTATGCATATTGAAAAGAACCCGCACGTTCCCGATTCTCAGATGAGCCCCTCTCTCCATACCAGACATACTGTCCCGCGGCATTCGCTATATGAAATAGATATCTGCATCTTCTAGTGCTGGTGTGAATAATTGCTTCATGAATCTCATAAATACCGGCCGATCCGATCCGATCCATCTGCAAAGGAACTTCCTGTCCTGGAGAATCATAACGGTCTGAGTGGATAACGGTACAGGATAATTGCTGGCCAGCTTGTGTGAATAGTCTGAGCTTCAGGATACCCATGCCTACAGGATAGGCAAATGGATCTTCACTCGTATGATATAAAAACCATGATTGAGACATAACTTATGGACTCCTTCTATACTTTTATCGTTCTATCTATCTGATCTTACATCATTAGAGAGACTGCTAAATTTGTGTTATTATGGTTACAAATACCGTTTTCAAGTTATGAGGGACGACGATGAAAGTAACGATTTCTGATATTGCTAAAGCAGCCAATGTGGCCAAATCTACTGTATCTAAAGTACTAAATGATTCCCCAAAAATATCACAGGATACGAAACAAAAGGTTCGAGAGATTATGAAGCAAATGAACTACACACCAAGCAGTATTGCTACTGGGTTAGCCAGACAAAGCAGCTGCAATATCGGTCTACTGGTCGATATGTCTAAAGAAAGTGAGTTTCTAAACCAATTCTTCTACAACATTATTGGTGGAGTAGAGAGCGTAATTGCACCTTTAAAATATGAGCTGACCATTTCCAATGTGCAACATAGTAGTCCGGAAGGGCATTTTCTAAATAGACTTGTGTTTAGCAAACGTGTCGACGGCATTATTGCCAACAACTCTGTGCTGACAGAAGAGCTATCTGAAGAACTGAACCAACTGAAGTTTCCTTACATCTCCATTGGAGAGATTATAGCCCCCGGAAGTTGGGTTGATTTCGATAATGAAGCAGGCGGCAGCATGCTGACCGAGCATCTCGTCGAACAGAGTTATTCTAAAATAGCCTTCATAGGCGGGCAGCAGCAGGAAAAGATTTATACCCATCGCCTAGGTGGATACTTAAGCGCATTACAGCAGACTGACCTTACCGTTCACCAGCAATGGATTATTAACTGCAAGGCAGATGAACATGACAGCTATCATGCTGCACTTGAGCTTCTGCAGCGCGAAGAACGACCAGACTCAGTAGTGTGCATGAACAGTTATGTAGCCTTTGGGGTGCTTCAAGCCGCAAAAACACTGGGACTTGATGTTCCGTCGCAACTCGGCATCGCCGCTTTCGATGAATATCCTCTGTCCCGTTATACAACACCTCCTTTAACTTCGCTTAATATTGACACGTTCAAGCTGGGTGTATCTTCAGGGCAGCTGCTGATGGAACGCATTCGTGGCAATGATATGCCCCACAAGCATTTGCTAATGGAGCCAGAACTAATTCCCCGTCAATCTACGATGAGAACCAAATTCTTTGGGGGAACTTCGTAATTGGACTACTTAGAATTA
Source organism: Paenibacillus sp. FSL K6-0276 (assembly GCF_037977235.1). Lineage (NCBI taxonomy): Bacteria > Bacillati > Bacillota > Bacilli > Caryophanales > Paenibacillaceae > Paenibacillus > Paenibacillus sp. FSL K6-0276. The sequence continues at coordinate 5,255,756 of NZ_CP150276.1, forward strand.
GGTCTGCTAAGAAAGGCTGAATTGGTTTCATTGCATTTGGTGGAGAGCAGACCAATGGAGCTTGATCGAGTTTGATGAAACTTGATGAGTTTGATTGCATTTGATGCAATAGAATTCGTTGTAAAATGGATCAAATTCAATTCTATTGCACAAAGTACAGTAAATTCATTCTTTCAGTTCTAATAGAGAAATTCTATTGTACCTTCTGCAATGAAAAAGCTTCGTACTACTTACCAAGGAGCGGCCCCACACGGGAGCCGCTCCTTGTCATCTGAAAGATATTATGATCCACTTGAATAGCAACTCATAGATCTTTCCAACGCTGTACGGTCAGATTCACTGTTTGAGCGCCACCTGCTGGAGTTAGCGTTCGATTGGAAATGTCCGATCCGTTCGAGTTTACCTCCACATTAGTCCAAGCGCCCCGTGTAATCTTATATTGCACCGCTGTTCCTGCTGGTAAGCTCAGTGTGATGGAATACACCCCATCACTACCTTTAGTCAGTTGATAGGCTGGATCCGCTGCATTCCAGCTGTTGAAGGTACCCGTAAGATACACAGGTCCGCTCGCCGGAGTAGCCGTTGGAACGTTTACACGGAACGTAACACTGTCTGCTTGAGGTTCCCCTGCGCTGATACTACCGTTCACCAGACTCCAGGTTCCAGCAGCAAAATAATAATTACTGCCGCCATTGCTATCCCATGTACCACTGCCATTATTAAAGGCTGCGTTCAGTCCGGCTGCAGTGCCGAGCTGAATTGTGATCGCCTTGTATCCTGGGAAAGTAGAAGCTTGAAGCTGTTCACCAGGAGCCGTCGTCCAGACTGTCGATCCGTCCAGCTTGTAATAAATGTACGAGCTGCTATAAGCCGTATTCTTATAATAGATCGTTGCCGTGTTGCCAGTCGGTGTAGCCGTTGGTGTTGGGGTTACTGTCGGCGTTGGTGTTGGCGTTACCGTTGGTGTTGGTGTTGGTGTTGGTGTTGGTGTCGGCGTTGGCGTTACTGTCGGTATCGGTGTTGGTGTCGGCGTTACCGTTGGCGTTGGTGTTGGTGTCGACGTTGGTGTCACTGGTCCACCCGACGTAATACTTCCTGTAGGCGTATAAGTCCAGGTTCCAGTACCGAATAGATAATTGCTACCCCCGTTACTGTCCCATGTGCCACTGCCATTGTTAAAGCATGCTTCAAGCTGGCTGGCTGAACCGATATTAATCGTTATTTTGTTGTATCCTGCTACATCAGATACAGGTATAGCTACACCCGGAGCTGTCGTCCATGTTCCTCCTACAGGGCGATAATGAATATAAGGCGAGGTATAACCCTGCTTATAGTAAATCGTGACACTGTTCCCTGCTGGTGTTGTAATAGATGCAATCGCACTAAGAAGAGATAGATTGCCTGCGGCATCAAATGCTTTTACCGTGTAGTTATAGGTAGTGCTAGCGGATAATCCATTGTCCGTATAGGAAGTGGTTGCCGTTGTGCCTACCTTGATACCATTACGATAAACTTCATATCCAGTTACGCCTACGTTGTCGGTAGAAGCCGTCCAGCTGATCAAAGCGCTAGATGCATTTTGAACAGTTGCGGTTACGTTGGTTGGCGTAGTTGGAGGAACTGTTTCTGTTGGCTGTTGTTGTTTCGCATAGATTTTGGCTGAATTCGCACCTACGGTTACAATAATTTGCTTGCCAGTTACTCCGCCCGATTGTACGGTCACTGTATCTGCAGTATTCAGCTGATTGTACAAAACTGTCCCTGCGGTCAAACTACTCTCAGCGCGCAGTGGGATGGTTACCGTTTGCGAACCATTAGATTGATTACTGAATACGGAGATAGCTTCTTGGCCTTGATTAGTTCCACTGTCGATACGACGTGAGAAAGCATATAAGTTCTGTGCAGCCCACATTTCACGTTGAGTACCTGTACGTAGTGCTGGGTTATTTTTACGAATCTCATTAAGTTTGGCTACGTGTTTGTAGGTGCTGGCATTTTCATTAAAATAGTTCTCGATCACGTTTCCGCTTGCATCCCGTTTCACCATAGACCAACGGTTCCAAGTATCAGCAATACCGCCCGTCATAATCTGACTGTTGCCATTGCCTTTGTTCTGCTCTGTCCCTTGGAAGACAACCGGTGTTCCTCGAACGGTAAAAATAAAGGTCAAAGCGTTCTGCAGCTTATCTACGCTTCCCCCGGCTTCCGTGAGAAAACGGTTGCGGTCATGATTATCAATAAAGGTAACCATGTGATTGGCATTCCCGTTGTAGTAGGAATCCTGTGCCAAGGTGCTTTTGATATTGGACTCAAAAGACTGCCCATAAGCAAAGCTGTTAAGTACGGAGAAGAACATTGGGAAATCGAGCATGCCCCACTCCTTGTTGTTTCCGACCCAACGTGAGACAAATTCAGCATTACCGTCGAAATTCTCGCCAAATGTATTAACGCCCAGATAATTTTGTAGTTCACCAATATCTGTTGGCTTCATCAGCTTGGCAGCATCCACACGCGCACCGTCAGCGCCTGTATAATCAAACCAGCCTTTGATAGAATCGAATATCGCCTGCTTAGCCGCAGGAACATCGAAATCAATGTCATCTAGCCCGCCCAAATCATGATTTTCTAAGTAATCCTGCGCCCACTGATCATATCTTCCATCCGCTAGAGACCAGTTAATATCTCCATTATGGTGGTACCATGCTGGATTATTGAACGGAGCCACTGGCTGCAATGATGGGATATCATAATAGGCTTGGGTACCAAGCATATAATCACCGATGTGGTTTGGCACAACGTCAATCACTACTTTGATGCCAAGCGCATGTGCGGAATCTACAAGCTCCTTCAGCTTCTCCTTAGTTCCGAAGTATGGATTGGCAGCGTTAGGGTTCTTAACGTTGTATCCGTGATAGGCTGTATTTTTACCAGTACCATTGTTTTCCCGGTTAGTCATTTGTGGCTCAGCCACTGGGGAAATCCAAATCGCGGTATAGCCCATATTTTTAATATATGATAGCTTGTCGATAATCCCCTGCCAGTCTCCGCCTTTCATATAACGGAAATCTTCTTCAGAGTTTTCTCCATAGCGAATTGCCGCACCAGTAGCATTGTTGGAAGTGTCTCCATCATTAAATCGGTCAACCATAATCTGATAAATAGTGTCGTTCTCATTAATCGTGCCGATGCTGGCCGCTTCAGCCTTTTGCGGTGTTAAGACAAACAAATTAATCACGGTAGAAAGAAGAATAGATGTAATTAGAACGGGTACATACCATAACTTACGTTTCATTGCGTGCATCTCCCTCTCTTATTAAAGCGTATTCACAACACTCTAAAACTTACTTCCTTGATTAAAAACCAACCCTGCCCAGTGATGTCTTTAACACAAAAACCAATAATTTTAGGGAAACCGGTTTCCCAACTAAAAATTACCATGATTGTGAATACGTTGTCAAGGCATAAAATTAAACTTCACAAGAAAAAGAGCCTCCATAATTGGGGCTCTTTTGGGTTGATTATTCACCTTTTACGCTCAGCTTCCTACACTCTGAATAAAATGCAATACTTCATTCATGATTCGGTCCTTATCTTCACAATGACAGACCATATGACCACTGTTATCCACCATCAGCACCTGTTTTCGGGTCGTAGGGATCGTATGCTGCAGGTAGTCAGCGCTTCTAGTCTTTACCAGATGGTCTCGCTTACCCTGCACGATCAGGGTTGGAGTCTCAATATGCGGATAGATTGAAAAACTCTCCCGGACCAGTCGTTGAAACTCTCTCGTCGCCTTTGGGGGCGTTGAAGTGAATTTGCTAATATAAGTTTTTAGCATGGAGATGCTCGTAAGAGTCTTAATAATTTCCACGGGATTCAGCGGAAATACGGGAGTGGACAATAAAGTAAGAGATTTGATCCAGGGTTTATACCGTACAGAAAGATGAGAAGCAATAAGAGCACCGGTTGAAAAGCCGATCAGATGAACGCCTTCATCCGTCTTTAACAGCTCTGTCAATTCATCTTCAGCACTCTGCTGCCAATCATGTCTATCCGAATGCAGTAAATCATTCCTACTGCCCCCATGCCCTTTCAGGGTAAACGTTCTGGAACGGTAATTATGCTGCTCCATAAACTGGGACAAGGGAGAGATCTCATGCTCACCTCCGGTAAAGCCATGAATAAATAAACAACTTTCCATAATTGTCCCTCTTTTCACATTCCAATCTGACTTGCAACTTTATTGTATAATGCCAATCCCCTTTATTTTCTATGCATTCCATCCTTTTATGTAAAAGCTTAACCCAAATGATGTCAAGGTTCAGCACTGTTATAGGTTGTTGAAAGGTCATCCCGCTGGTAGCCGAGCTTCCAAGGATATTATTCGTTGGCTGCTCAGCAAGAATACCCGCAATCCATGATAGGAGAGCGGGAGTCTAAGAACATGATGATCCATTTTCGAGAAAAAGTACCCCTTAATTTCCTCCGTTTACACCTTTATCGCCTTCTTCTGTATGATCCGCACCTGTATTCAAAGAATCGGATGCAGCTGGAGACTGGTTGCTTTCCTTCTGGCTATTGTCAGTAGTATCCTTGCTCTGATCCGATACTCCGTTCTTATCCCCGCTTACTGAAGGTGCAGGAATAGCAATTCCCGGGGCACTATTTCCGTTGGCTCCGACAGGCTGACCCTGATTATCGTAGTAATACATAGGCACGTCTCCGACGACCATCAAATAAGACACAGGAATTTCCGTATCCACTACTTGCGGCTCCATGTCAAAAGGAATGACCACAGCGACCTCCGTCACAATGTGGATATAGACCTCCACTAGAATCATATTGATTCCGGCATTTTGCTGGCGGGTGTTGAGTTCAACCTTAACAGCACCTTGCGGCTCAATCTTGATCGGGATATCAGGTCCATAAGAGGCGATGAGAGGACTACCAAGCGCCTGACCCAGCGGAATATATTCTGTCTGATTATGCAAATCCTGCAGCGTAGTCTGAATCACCTCTGCTGCTTGTGAAGTAATACGCATATGCTCCGCATAGTTAAGCATAAAGCCAGATATTTTCCCATTCTTATCGGTCTTCCAATCAATCAGTTCCTCTGCATTTCCTCCATTCGCAACTTGTGAAGTAATCGCCTTATTTATCGACTCTGTAGCGATTTGCTTCACACGAATTTGAGCTAAATGCAAGATAGGCGGCTTCATGTGCAGCTCCACATATCGCAGGGCCTGTAGCACAAGCACTATCAATACTAAGGATGCAATCAACCAAAATTTGCGCCGGCTTCTTGGCTTGCGCGTGTTCCCGCCGGAAACAGTCAGCTTTCTCTCTGCCCTACTAGATAACCTCATATGGCTTCTGCTTCGTTTGGCTTCAAATCGTGCACTCTGTGGTCTAGCCGCTGCCCTGCTAGGTTTTGACTTGAACGCAGAGCTTCTCCCAGAGAATCTCGACATCCCGCTCCCATTTATTTTTGGCAGCCGAAGTTGGCCTAGATCAGGTAGTCTCAGCCCTCGGTTCCCCCATTTTTTCAATCTACCCATTGCGATAGTCCCTCCCACCTTACGTAGAGGTCAAGCCACCTCCACTTAGTTTAAGGTATTCGGAAAGAAAGCAAAAAAGAAGAACGTTCCCTCCGGCGGATGATGCCAAGAAACGTTCTTCATTCATTTGAAGATAAATTGAAAATATAAAATTAGTGCATTCTACTCCGTTTATCTTCCTGCAAATGATCCCAGTGCCGCCGAATAAAGATACCGATTAGAATAGCAATAAACACAGCATACCAAGTAAGATAGCCATTCCATTCTTCTCTCAGGACAATTAAGGTTGAGCCGATCGTACCGAATAGCCATATATAAGACAAATTCCCAAGAATAGTTCCCCAGATAAACGAAGAAGCTTTTATCGGTGAAACAGCGGACATAAAATTAATTACATTGTTCGGAATAATAGGAATGGTACGTAGAAGCACTAAAGTCCATATTCCATATCGATCCAAGTAACGCTGCCACTTGTCATACCGTTTCAGCTTGGACCTCCATTTTCGATCAAACCAATTGTACAGGTATCGCCGAATGAGGAAGTACATCAGTATTCCACCTAGATTACAAGCCAGCCAACTGATCAGCATACCTCCAATAACGTTAAATACAGAAACATGGAGGACAATCAAAATTACGAACGGAAAGAATCCTAATATACTCTGCAAAAGCGCCAATGGAATCGTCACAAATAAAATAGAGGGTCCACTAAGGCCTAGCGTTTGCAGCAGCCAATCTATCCAGGTGTTTATGGTCTCTGTCATGAAGCAGTCTCCTTTCTTGACTCCTTGCAGCAGCTGCCTCCTGATTTACTTCGCTAAAGCATAAGTGTAAGCATTAAAATATAAGAAAAGCACATCTATAACTTTTATTACTTTGCTTATATTCCCAAGAAAAACACCCCTTTCGGGGTGTTTTATTGAATGAGGTTGCTTATAAAGTGCATTTGTAAAGAACAGTGGTTAGCGTCAAGTTACACTTTTGTAATCCATTGATTCTTCACATCATACCACAGAATTCTATCTACTTACAATTCTACACCTTGAGTCCATGCATTCACTTTATCTGGGTTGTTCTCTACCCAAGTCTTAGCAGCTTCTTCCGGTGACTTCCCACCTTGAACCTCAACCATTACTTTTGCCATATCTTCAGCTGTCCACTCGAATTGATCCAAGAATTTATAGACATTTGGCATGTCATCTTTCAGACCTTGGCGAACCATAGTATGGATTTGCTCGTCCGCACCGTATACACCTTTTGGATCTTCCAGATATTTCAGGTCCATATTGGCGAACATCCAGTGTGGTGTCCAACCCGTTACAACGATAGGTTCTTTGTTGTCATAAGCTTTTTGCAGCTCCTGAGCCATCGCTGCCGATGAACTTTCAAGAAGTGTATAATCACTAAGACCATATTCTGCTATAGCCTTTTCGGTTGTCGTCATAATACCAGCACCCGGCTCAATCCCGATAATTCGATTGCTCAATGTTCCTGCCAGGTCACTGTTCTTCAAGTCTTCAATAGAATTGATATCCATGTAAGCTGGAACAGCCAAACCAACTTTAGTCCCGTTCAAATTAGGTCCTAGATCTTCGATTTTCGAACCATACTTCTCTAAATAAGCTGCATGCGTGCTTGGTAACCAAGCAGCGACCATAGCATCCGCACTACCGTCAGCAATTCCTGCCCACATTGGGCCTGCATCCACCTGCAGCATTTCAACGGTAGCTCCAAGCTTAGTTTCAAGTACTTCTTTAACTACATAAGTACTTGCAATTTCCGAATCCCATGCCACATAAGCCAGTTTTACCTTCCCATTACTTGCGGATGAACATCCAGCTATAACAGTAATCATCATGATCACTAAAAGGGACAAACCTATATTTTTTTTCTTCATATATATTTAAAACCCCTATCTTTGTTTTGGTTTTAGTGCGTTCTGTGTCAAACGGTCAAGTAGAATAGCAATAATAACGATAGCAATTCCCGCCTCGAACCCATCTCCTGTCTTAGCCTGTGATACCGCACGGTATACATAAGCACCCACACCTTGCGCACCAATCATAGATGAGATGACAACCATCGAGAGTGACAACATAATCGTCTGATTGACGCCTGCCATAATCGTTGGCAGAGCAATCGGCAACTGCAATTTAACCAGTTTCTGAGTAGGTGTTGAACCAAAAGCATCGGCTGCTTCTACTAGCTCCTCTGAAACTTGACGAATACCGAGATTGGTCAAACGAATCGTTGGTGGAATCGCAAAAATAATCGATGCAATTACACCTGGAACTACGCCAAGTGAGAAAAAAGATACTGCTGGCAATAAATACACAAACGCCGGCATCGTCTGCATAAAGTCCAAAATAGGCGTAACTGTATTTCTAACCGCATTTCGCTGCGCACATAGAATACCAATCGGTACGCCGATTACTACAGCCAATATCGAGGCGGTTAGAACAAGGGCCAAGGATTGCATCGAAGGTCCCCATAATCCGAGATTATCGATTAAAAGTAGTCCAATTAACGCAAATAATGCCATGCGCCATTTCCCAATCCAATAAGACAACGCTGCAATAAGTACGATAAGCACTAGTGCAGGCAGAAAGGTGAGCGCACCTTCAATCGCAGAAACCATCCCACCGATAATCGTAGCGATAAAATCAAACAAGGGGTCACAATACGTCGTTAGCCAGTTTTCCAACCACTCGAGTGCTTTTCCCAAAGGCAGTTTTGGAATGTCCATTATGATCCTTCTCCTTCCGGTACCGCGTTACCCGCGAGTGCGGAAAGAACGGCTCCCTTAATCACAATGCCTTTTAATTTATCCGCTTCATCTACGACGGCTACAGGCAAATGTGTCTCAGATATTAATTCAAAGAAATCATTGAGCAGCGTTTCTGGATGTACACGTGGAATTTCTCTCCGCGTAACCTCCAGTATGGATTTATTATCTTTCAGTGCCTGTGCTGCATCCTCAGCTGTAACAACACCCAGCAATTTCATTTCCTTATCCACCACATACAGGCTGAATATGCCGCTATCACGCATCAATTGAAGAGCTACACGAGGTCCGCGCTCAGGTCTAACGGTTTCCGGTTGACGCATCACATGAGCTGCAGTCAACACTTTGGACAAGTCCACATCCTCCACGAACCGCTCTACATATTTATTAGCAGGTTGGATGAGAATCTCTTCCGGTGTACCAATCTGCACGATGACACCGTCCTTCATCAGTGCAATCCGATCACCAATCCGCAAGGCCTCGTCTAGATCATGAGTAATGAACACAATGGTCTTCTTCACTCTGGACTGTAATTCCAGCAGCTCCTGCTGCATGTCTTTACGAATAAGCGGATCCAGTGCACTAAATGCTTCGTCCATGAGCAGGATATCAGGGTCGTTAGCAAGTCCTCTTGCTAAGCCAACACGCTGTTGCATACCTCCACTGAGTTGATCCGGGCGATGGTTCTCCCAACCCTTCAGACCTACTAAATGCAATGCCTCCATGGCCCGTTCAGTTCTCTTCTTTTTATCTACGCCCTGAACCTCAAGTCCGTATTCCGCATTCTCCAGTACCGTCCGATGTGGAAACAATGCGAACTTCTGAAACACCATACCGATGTTCTTGCGCCGAAATTGCCGCAGTTCTTCCGGGTTCATTTTGACGACGTCTTTCCCTTTAAAAAGGACTTGTCCCCCTGTAGGCTCAATCAAACGGTTCAACAAACGAACCAACGTTGACTTACCGCTACCGGACAATCCCATAATGACGAATATTTCTCCTTCTTCAATGCTGAATTCGGCTTTGTTGACTCCGACAGTCAACTTTAATTCCTGAGCGATCTTTTCCTTCGACCACCCTTGCTCTAATAATGGAATCGCCCGTCCCGCATCATGACCGAATACTTTGGTTAGCTTTTTCACCTCTATAATAGCCATGCCGTCCTCCTTCTCCCGAAGTTTTATCCGGGTTTAGTTCACTTATAGTAGTGTACCGGACTATTGAAAATTCATGCAAACACCATAATCGGATAAAATTTAGTGTACAGTTTTAACTTTACGTACTTTACGTATAGAATACTCTGTTTTACACCAAATTCCTTTCTTCATGATTTCTTTACTTCTTGAGGGGGATTTGATTACAATACATTGTATAAGGTTGCAGCAGTCTATCGACCTATTCCTCAGGAGGGACATCATGAACGATTTAGAAGGGTTAACACCCGAACAAATAGAGAAGATTAGTAAGGCCCGTGAACGTGTGATAGACTCTATCGGTAAAAACATGGACCTATACGGCATCACCTTATCTATTGGGCATTTATACGGTTATATGTATTTCAATCAAGGTCCAGTGACACTGGATGAACTTAGCAAAACAATGGGAATGAGCAAGACGTCCATGAGTACTGGAGTCCGTACCCTCCTAGATCTGAAAATGATCGATAAAGTTTGGGGGAGAGGGACTCGCAAAGACCTGTTCACCACTGTGCCAGACTGGCATCAGAACTTCAGTGATTACTTCTCTATTAAATGGAGAAAAGCCGTCGAAGGAAATATGATCTCACTAGCGAAATCACTTGCAGAAATTAACAATATGAAAAAAGAATATAGTGACGATAGTAAACTTATGCAGCTCTTAAATACAGATGAAGAAAAGATTGCAGAATCCATTAATTACTACCGCTGGTTGCTGAAATTAATAGAATCTTTTGAGAATGGTAAGATCTTCGAATTTATCCCTAAAGAAGAATCTTAGTTCCAAGCAAAAAAACGACAGTGCTCCTGTAAAAAGGAAAACACTGCCGTTTTTTTTCGTTTAACCCTCGATTAAGCTTACATCATCCAAATAAATCGTACTTCCGGCGCTAATAGCACTGTTTGTCTCTGCGCTGTTCCCGTCTATGAGCCCTATTAAAAATACCAGATGCACACCTGCATCAGTCGCGCCTTTCATTGTAAAAGTGTAGCTGTAATCGGCCATACTTTCAGTTAAAGCTACTAGCTCGGCTTCCATATACTTCGTGTAGTCACCGCCCTTATGTTCCACAGCAACCTGAATATTTCGGTTTACTGTAGAACGAGCCTTAAACTTCAAAGTGTAAGTTTTTCCCTGAACAAGCTTCAGATTTTCGTAATCTACTTGCGCACTGTAGGAAGCTTGCCCTGTACCTGTTAAGTCTATTGCGAATTCTCTATTCTTCACTTTAGCAGAGCCTATCCCGTCAAAATATTGGCTCCAGCCTTTAGAATCTACATCGAAGGTTCCATTATCCAGGGTACCACTTGGTGGCGTCACTGGCGGACCCCCTCGAGCTTCACTGACCACAATATCGTCAAAAGAAATTGTATGCGGCGTACTGTTAGCCGCAGGATCAGCGCCCAGCGTTTTGCCGATCAGATAATTAAGCTTCAGCGGGTTGCTGTTCGACACCGTAAATTGAGCAGTATAAGTCGCCCAATCGGCACTAATATCAAACTTAGCTTGCGACGAAGCCGCTGAAGTATTGGAGTATTCTAGGACGATTTGACGCGGAACCGTTGATTTGGCTTTGAAGCTCACCTCATATGTTTTTCCACCTTCCAGTGGAATACCCTCTTGGAAGAATTGTGTATGCCACGCTTCCCATCCGGCTGACGTAATCAAGATTTCTGCCACACCATCCTTCACATCAAACGCAGAAACACCACCTTCTCCAGACCATGTAGACCAACCCGTCTTACCACTGCCGAACGAGCCATTGATGATCAGATTGTTATCATTAACTAGAATGGTTTGTGCGACAGTTGCACTAACATAATGGTCAGCTTCTACAGTGATTGTATAGCTTCCCTCGACTGGAAATACTGCTGCGTCGATAGTAATTTTGCCTGGTTCAAGGCTATATTGCCCCGCATCAAGTGTTGTACTGTTAACCTTCACCGCAACAATTTTATTTCGCCAATCAACATTGTCTATAAAAGTAAGCTCAATCGGCTGCGAAACTCTGTTATTGCTGCTGTCGCTTAACAGCTCCTGCGGTTTGGCTGGTGCATTTTTGATCTCAAATTTCACGTTATCGATGATAATATCATGCCCTTGGGCAATACTAACACCCTCAACCTTACCCAGCAGGAATTTAAGAGACAGTGTATCCTTGCTGCCTTGACGGAATTCAAATCTGTAATGATTCGTTTCCGGTTTAAGCTCTACAATATTGCTAAAAGAAGCCTGATATGACGCATTTTCAACATTCACCCCAATTTTTCGGGCTACAGTTGAACTGGCATCAAACTCCAGCACATAATCCGTAGCATTGGCAGCTTTCAAATTGTTTTGAAACAACATAACAGAATAAGGCTGGCTGCCGGTATTCGTAATATTGAATTTCGCTGCTCCATCCGCAGCCGTAGCACTACTCTGACCACCCTGCTCTGTCAAAAGACGATCCCAAGCGTTAAATCCGAAGTTGAACTCACCATTCAGGAGTGGGTAATATACGAGTGAAGGATCATAATAAAAGCTGGTACGCAGCAGCTGGAAATTATCCAGCGTAATTGTATCCGCGGCGCCATTTAACAGCAATACGAATTGTCCTTCATGATCGGTAGCACCTGCAAGATTGGTGAAGACTGCTTTAACGACATGCTCGCCTTGTATTAGGTTAACGGTTTGTTGTGCATGCACACTGCCGTCTTTTCCTAGCAGTTGAACGGTCGCTGTACGATCAGAGGAAACCGTAGCCTTGAAGGTAAGCTCATAATTCCGACCCTGGATGAGCTGAGTTCCCTTCTGAAGCAATCTAATCTCACCATTTTCGTCGCCACCAATCTGCAGCTTCAGCTGGCCTGCGTCGTCTACATTAGCAGTGACAATTGCACCATTAGCTGCTTCAGTGTGCCAATAGCTCATCCGATTTGGCTCCCCGAGATCGAAAGTGCCATTGTACAGATGATTGCCGCTGCCAAGCGGAGCCTTCGGGCCATCATGATCGAATGGGATACTGTCTATTTCTTCGAGACGGACATTCCCAAGCCATACTGGCGAAGCGTTAGTGCCCATGTTAAACTCTATCCGTGCTGCAATATCAGAGTTCTCCTTCATTTGAAACATGGTTTCGTAATGCGTCATCGCTGAAGTCAGCTCTGCCTTGAGGCCCGGTGAATAAGCAGCAAATCCACGCGACTCTCCACCCGTTAATCGTACGCTCATATTACGCGATATATCTGTTTTGGCATCGAAGCTGAGCTTATAGAATCTACCTTTAGCGACCGATATGATGGCTTGAGGTTGAATGGAATAGGCATTGCCGCCAGCACTACTGATATTCACCTTGAGATAATTTTTCCCATCCATCGGTACAGTAGAAACTGTAGCATCAGCCCCAGCTTCTTTAAAGAATGCCCAGTGTGCAGTATTCGGAATACCCATTCCGGCATCTCCTGGAATCTGCTCCGAGAAGTTGCTGTTATAGACAAGATTGCCATCGGCAAGCGCAAGCTTAGAACCTTCCAAGTAAGGTTCCTTATCTAGAGTAACGGGCACGGGTTCACGATACTCGCGTCCTGTCAGCTCGTAGACTCTAACATAATCAACCTCCATCGATTTTGGAAATACGGTCTCAGGTGTCGGATCACCATCAAAGTTGCCGCCTACGGCCAGATTTAACAGCAAATGGAACTCCTGATTGAACGGTGCAGGATAAGCATTATTCGCTGGCTGCCCATTGCTGAGGCTGTACCAGTCATTTTTGGTCGAGAACAATTCACCATCTACATACCAGCGAATTTCGCCTGGCTCCCACTCCATGGAGTAGGTATGGTACTGCTCAATTGTAGAACCTCCCGGAAATACATACTCTTTGCCGGAATATACATTGTTCGGCCATTCAGCACCGTAATGAATCGTACCTGCAACCGTATTAGGGCGACTACCCCAGCCTTCCATAATATCGATCTCACCGGAGGAAGCCCAACTACCATACTTGTAGTTCTCCGGCAGCATCCAGATCGCCGGCCAGTACCCTTTTCCAGTAGGAGCTTTGGCTCTAATCTCAAATTTCCCATATTTCTTACTGAACAGGCCTTTGGTTTTAATCCGCGAAGAAGTGTATTCCTTCCCGGCTTTTGCTTCTTTGCGAGCGGTAATGATTAGATTACCGTCCTGTACTTTTACATTCTTCTCATCAGAGGTATACCATTGCTTCTCATTGTTGCCCCAACCTGGATTGTTAAATTGCGAACCGTCTCCAAGGTCATACGTCCATTTCGTAGGATCAATGGTCCCCTCATTGAATTCATCTCCCCACACCAGCGTCCACGGATCAGGTGTTGGTGTTGGTGTTGGTGTTGGTGTATTACCTGAACTGCTAGAAGCTGAAGTTGCTGCTGGCAGTGTCGTTTTACCAGTGTTTCCTTTTTTCACTGGTGCGCCGCCAATCGTGACTCCGTCGGCCTTGTTATCAATAGAGGTTACGCTTCCGCTGCCTTGAATCGCTGTTCCTCCAGCACTCGCAGTTAGGATTAGCGCGGCAACCTGTGCATTGTTCTCCAGTATCAATTGGGTCGGGCTGCCCACAGTAAGACTGCCGACAGTTCCAAAGATTCTTAACAAAGAACCGCTGACTGCTGAGTCTGCTGAGCTAACCGCTGCAAATACCCCTCGAAGTGAGATATTATGGGGAACCGCGTTCATCACAACATCCCCAAAGCCTGCCCCCGTAAGATCGCTGCTTTCTTCCAAGATTGCCCCGGATTGCAGTTGTACAGTACCCACAGCTGTTGAACCGCTGGCATAAATTCGCACCTTGCCATTAGATTTGGCTACTTGAATCTGCCCAAGAGAAGCATTCTGTAAGCCAATACTCTGCTCACCGCCCCCGCGGACAAACGTAGTCCCTGTTACCTTCACACCCTCAAGCTTCGCATTCCCTTCGGTAATCCCCTCGGTTAAATAAAGATTGCCTTGGATGACCGTATCTTTAAGAATCACATCGGCATGATTAATGACTACATTGCCCTTTACTGTTCCAAGCGAAGTCTCTCCTGATTTCAGGATGAGTCCCGAAACCATTCGATCAGCCAGCTGAGCTAGCTCTGCACGTGTGATCCCTCCCTCAGGCTTGAACAAACCTCCAGGATAACCTTTAATAAAGCCAGCACTCGATAGTGCTGCTATCGCTCTCGCAGTTTCATCATTGACTCCGTTCAGATCGGTGAATGCTGCTGTGCTGCTTTTGTCCGTATTGAATCGAAATACCTTCTCCAAGGCTAACGCCGCCTCAGCTCGCGAAAGCGTGCGTGAAGGATAAATATTGTTGTTCTGATCACTGCTAAAATATCCAGCTGCAATCCCTTTGGCAATATCACTTTTATACCAGTCTGTAGCCAGGACATCGGCTGGGACCTTACCCGATTGCTCCTGATAATTAAAAATACGATTCATAAAAACTGCGAATTCTGCTTTCGTGACTTCCTTGCCTGGTCGAAACGACCCGTCCTCATATCCGCTTATAATCCCATTTGCGCTCCAACGTTGTAATGGACCTGCTGCCCAATGGCTTGGAGATACATCCGTAAACGCTTTCAATACATCGACTGCTGCATTTTCCACTTTCGTTGCCGCTGAAGCATTCATGCTCCCAACCGGTGATAGCACCCCGGTGACAAGGAGCATAGCAGCTAATGCTGCTGTGAAATTCCTCTTCATCCTAAACATCACTCCTCGAATTTCGTAATATTCGTAATTCAAGTCAAAAATCGAAATCGGTTTCGACAAAGATATTGTTACTTAAATTTCTATTTTTGTAAAGACATAATTTTGAATTTTTTTACATTTGATATTTCGGAATATTTCTCATCGTTAAAATATCCGTTTGACTTGTTTCGGCAATAAGAATAGACTTGAAATAACTGATTTTTTTCTTCACTCTATTCAAAAAAACTCACAAATAACCGCTCTACTACAGTCTTTTCCCCATATTCCAACTATTAAGCGGAGGGTGGCTTATATTACATATGAATATCAAAATGATTGCCGAAATGGCAGGCGTTTCTGTCTCGACCGTTTCGAAAATTATGAACAATTACAGCGATGTTTCCGAAAAGACCAAGCAAAGGGTTTTGGAGATCATCGAACAAACCGGATATTCACCTTCCAACTCCGCCAAGACACTCGCAACTAAGAAGTCGAATCTGATCGGGGTTATTTTCGCTGGCGAGCTTAATGTCGAATTTACGCATCCCTTTTTCGTAGAAGTGCTAAATTCCTTTAAGAAGCAGATGGGAGTTCTGGGCTACGATCTCATTTTCTTTTCCAACGAGAAATTTATCAGTAGCGGTGATTACTTCGCCCGATCTGTTCATTTTAATGTGGATGGATGTGTCATTATTTCTGGACAAAAGATGGAGCCTACCATCCGCGATCTGGATATGAGCAGCATCCCTTGTATTGGGGTAGATCTCGAGCTAAAGGGGAAAAAATCCGGTTTTGTGATGTCGGATAACTTTCAGGTTTCATCCAAGGTTGTGGAGCATTTTTATCTACTCGGCTATAGAGAGCTTGGATTCATTGGAAGTACCGCTGATTCGGATATCTCCAACCTGCGGGAATCAGGATATGTCAAAGCCATTGAAAGCTTCGGCCTCACTTTAAACCGTCAGTGGTTTGTTCATGGCGATGATTTCTTTGAGCCTAGCGGCTATGCAGCCATGCAGCAATTAATTCAGACCGGAAATTTACCAAAAGCCATTTTTGCGGCTTCTGATATGCTGGCTCTTGGAGCGATCCGGGCTTTGAAAGAACACGGTCTCCGTGTTCCTGAAGATATTGCCATTATCGGGTGTGACGACATTGAAGCCTGCAAATATACCAGTCCAAAACTGTCGACCATCCGCCAGAACAAAGAACGTCTTGGTATCCTCGCTGCCCGTATGCTCTATGATTTGATTCACAATCAGTCAGGTGGCGGTTCATTCGTGGTAGAGCCCGTACTTGTTGTACGTGAATCCTGTGGAAGTCTATTGAACGCTTAAAGAACAATACAAATGATTACATAGAGCAACACAAGTAGCGCCGTCAGTTGATTACTCAGCTGATGGCGCTGCTTCGTTTCTAATTTTTATTCCATCGTAAATGTATATTGAGGTGAATCGTACTGCGGACCGGATTTCTCGTAGGTGAACCAATACTTCAAGCTCTGACCGGAGCTAATTCCATTAACCGTGTATTCCCAGGCTGCTCCATTCAACGTCATGCGCAAGTTAAGCTGCTGGCCGTTATTAATTGTATAGTGAACATCCACATAGAGCGCGGAAGTAGTTGGGGTAAAAGAAATTTTGGCAGCAGTCGTCCCCGTCTTCGTAACCAGCACACTATAATCTGGCGTAGTGATCACCCCGCCACCTCCGCCACTGCTGTCTGTTGTCACAGTTACGGCATTACTAGCACTAGACTCATTACCCGCCGCGTCTTTGGCTTTTACTGTAAAGGTGTAAGCTGTATTTGATGATAAACCACTTACCGTCGCTGTGGTTCCATTCACAGGAAGAGAACCCCCGCTGTAATAGATGGTATAACCTGTCACACCCACATTATCGGTGGAAGCTGACCAGGACAGAGATACGCTACTAGATGTCTTGCTGGTAGAAGCAAG
Source organism: Paenibacillus sp. FSL K6-0276 (assembly GCF_037977235.1). Taxonomy (NCBI): domain Bacteria; kingdom Bacillati; phylum Bacillota; class Bacilli; order Caryophanales; family Paenibacillaceae; genus Paenibacillus; species Paenibacillus sp. FSL K6-0276. The sequence continues at coordinate 5,272,950 of NZ_CP150276.1, forward strand.
ATTCGCTGGAGCTGTAGGAGGCGACGTATCACCTCCGCCACCGTTCCCAGTGTTGAAGCTGTTGGCTGGAACTGTAACACTTGTACCGTCAGAGAAAGTAACTGTCTTCTCAGCATTGGTATAGTTGTATGCAACGTAGGTCTTCACTCCACCTTTGTTAAACACCGCTGCTGTTGGGGAGTTAGCTGTTATCGCCCCATCCGCATTCCCCATCGCATCCAGATTGTAAATCCAGTGATACGTATTCGCTTTGGAGTTGCCCCCCTCTGTTCCCCCTGATCCTTCAGGGGCTCCGGTAACCATCGAGCCGATTCCTGAACTGAACTGAGCCTTAGCATCCGCTGGATTTGATATTGCCCTGTACATCCAGATCAGATCTCTCCACATATCCCAGTTACTGCCGCCATTCTCCGCAAGCATGGCATTGTAATTTTTGTTAGTATAGCTTGGATAATGAGTCAGATATAGTGATCCACCTGTAATCGGCAACCAGTTAATACCGTGCACCTGCTCTGGATTAGCGGTGAACCATGTTCCGTTAGCACCTTTGCCGCCCCAAATCATCGTTACAACTGAAGGTGTGTAAGAAACCGGATGAGTATTGTCCTGAACGTCAAACCAATAATCGTTAATTGCATTCATTTCTGTAGTGTAAAGATAGATGCCGAGGTCACGAATGGTTGTATTATCTGTAGCTTCCCCCCATAAAATCAATCCTGTCCAAGCATTCATCGCTTCAGATGAAGACTCGTTATTGTTGCCATCATCAAATTTGGCATGACCCGAAGCCCAGGAATGTCCTGCATACGGATCAAAGTTACGCAGAAATGGGAACATCGTATCACTGCGATCCCAATTTGCGATGTCGCGGATCAGCAGGTTCACCATTGGCGCATTGTTGGCCGCCCAAGTCTTATCGGTACGTGCCACCTCTGCGGCTGCTTTGATGAAATAACCGTAATGGAAATGATGATCATTCAGCTCATCCGCACTTCCGAAACTGGCCGGATAGCCAATCAAGGTGCCCCAATTATTGTTGTAATAAAAAAGATTCTCACTTTTCAGATTTCCGCTGCTATTGCTCGCCTTTAGCCAATCTTGTAATCGGCTCTTGATTTCACCCCGGAACTGGTTCGCTGCAGTGGTATCTCCTACCTGATCTGCTATGGGTGCCAGGACCGCTAACTTGCCCAATCTTTTGCCTAAGATATAGGTGTCAGTGCCACCGGTGTAAGTTAAGGCTTCCTCTTCATTCACATAACTACCTAGCGTTGTTTTGTTGTAGCTTCCTTTATCAGGAAGAGAGGGCAATACACCTGTAAACTTCATATTAGTAGTAAAAGAAGTGCCTTCCCCAGTCTTCATCGTGCCACGTACGGAGTTATAAGTGTAGGGTAGTAAAGTTTGTGTCGTATTCTTCCATTGGTGTGGATAGAGGGCGTAAATAGTGCCGTTTTGGCTGCCTTCCTTGGCTGTTGTGGTGTAAGTAAAGGTAGTGGATACCTCGCTGCTCGCAGCGTTATAGGAGTAATTGATCTTAGAGTCGGTAACGTGGGAGTATGCGTACTGCTTGAATTTATTTAGCGTTGCCACCGTATTATCGGGGAGCACCGCTATCGAAAAATAGTTTTTTCCATTCAGATTGTTCGTCAAAGCAGTCGTCCCGATTCCGGACCAGGTGCTACCTGTCGGACCGAACAGTGCATAATGTGCACCTTCCATTGTAATTCCTAGTACCGGGCTAGTCGCGGTTCCGGACCATATAGTTGGTGGAGTGTAAAACTTCAGGACGGGATTTCCGCCTCCATAAGTGTAGTAAATAAATGGCGAACCATGGCCGTAAGTTGCTGTCATGGAGCTTGAACCATTTTGATAAATCGCTTTCACAAACCAGTCATTAAAACCATCTACTTTGGCATCGGGAAACGTTGCTGAAGCAGAATGGCCTACGGTAAAATCATGAATGTCATTCATCCAACCAGCAATAGCGGCTTCATTCGCAGTAATCCGATTACCGGGATAATAAATCCGCATTCCATCACTTTGATTCTTGAGTGCCAGTGGATGCGGGAATTGTGCATTGGAATACTGCGTCCAAGCAAGGCTGCTCCACCAGTCATTCGTCGGCATTTTCCCAGTTACATTACTAGTCTTGTAGATCTGAGATTGTACATCCACAGCACCCGGTGGTAGCACCGTCGAATAACTTCCTGCGCCTAGTGGTACCTCACCGGAAAAAGCATGGCCTATGCCCGGCAGCATGTTAAGCAAAAGAAGGAATACTAATCCAAATCGAAACCTATGTTTCATTTTGAAACCCTCCTTAAGGAATGGGATTGAAAGCGAATTTCGTAAAAATAGGCGATAAAACCCTCGGAATTCGAAAATCACTGAGAGATAATCCGTTTTTATCGAAATCGCTTTCGATGATATTATGTCCCATCCTCTTTAGCATTTCAATACATATTTTTCTGATTTTGGATATTTTTTTAATAAGGAGTAGGATTCCCAACCTGCTCATCTAAGTTCAGCTCTACAAGTTGACCCGCCTGTGTCAAGCCAGCACCAAAGCCATACATCAGAATCTTTTGCCCATTCTGTACTTTGCCCTCGCGAATCCCCAAATCAAGGGCTAAGGGAATTGTGGCAGCAGAAGTGTTCCCAAAATTCACAAGACTGTACAGCACTTGCTCCATCGGATAGTTCATTCGTTCGCAAATCGGCTCAATCATCCGCATATTCGCGCTGTGCGGAATAAACCAGTCTACTTGCTCCAGACTCACTTTCGCTTTTTCAAGCAGCTGCTGTACACCTTGAGGAACCGTTCTGACTGCCCAGCGAAATACCTCGCGACCATTCTGTACCAGCATTTGAGTATCTACTAATTCAATATTGTTTACAGTGTGGGCTAGACCTGTGCGATACACATGATGCGCCCCACCGCCATCACTAGCTAGATGAAAGCCCAAAAATCCCGTCGATTGCTCATCAATCTCCACAAGCACTGCTCCGGCTCCATCCCCAAAAAGGATACATGTACTGCGATCGGTGTAATCTGTAATCTTGGAGATCGTATCCGCACCAATAACCAGAACCTTACGGTGCATCCCTGATGCAACATAGCTATGAGCCGTATGAAGTGCATATACAAAACCCGCGCACGCTGCACTCAAATCCATAGCTCCAGCTGTCTGCGGAATATTTAAGCGATTTTGAATCAAAGAAGCTACAGAGGGAAATGAAAAATCAGGTGTACTAGTAGCTACTAGGACCATATCCACATCCTGAACGATTTTTCCATAACGTTTCATTAGATCCTGCACTGCGGCTACACATAAATCACTCGTGTATTCATCCTGTCGACTAATTCTGCGTTCACGAATTCCAGTCCGCTGAACAATCCACTCATTATTAGTATCCACCATCTGCTCTAGATCAGCATTAGTCAGTCTTCTTTCCGGGACATAAGTTCCGATAGCTGTAATTTTTGCACCTGCCATTCAAATCACCTCTTCTTTTAGCATCTGATATTAGCACTTGGTACTAATTATAACTCTACGCTTGCTATAAAGTAAAGAAAGCCGGTAAAGCATCATTGCTTCCCGGCACTCTCAATCCACTTTCGAACACACTTAAGTACGTTTTACATTGCGGTGTTTTCTTTTTCTGATGAAAAGTATTATCGTAGTAATTATAACCACCACTAGGATGATTAACACGATCACAATATTCCATACATTCGGCACATAAACCTGCATTTTGATCGGCTCTGTATCCCCCAGCGTAACATTCCAGGTAAGTGTTCTGCCTTCCTCAACAGTTGCATTATTTTCACCAAATAGATCTATAGGCAACGTTAGTTTAAAATCAAATGCCAAGTTCTTCAAAACCGCCTGGATAATCGGCTTCGATAGACTCAGCGTCCCCATATTATCCATGATGGTATCCATGTAGCTATTAAATTTAGGCTGCGCCTCAACGTCATATCTGGTATACAACCAATTCTCTTTAGTATTCAGCTGTAGATTCACAATATCCAGCCCCATAGAGGTTGAACTTATATCCCCAAATGAAGTGTAATTTTTCTGGATTTGATAAACTGTAGACTTTCCTTCTTGTCTTTTTTCTAGCTGAATCCCTTCATCCTTCAGTTTGTCTGTCAGGCTTTTCTCCATTTTATCGCTGATCAATGCTTCAGTACGGGAATCCAATTTCACATTCATTGTCAGATCTACGCTTTGATTTTTATTCACCGTGACGTGAACCGTACCATTAGAGCATCCCGATATAAGTATAATCATTAAGAGCAGTGCTAGGATCGACAAACCTCTCCATTTCAACAGCATTTCCCTCAAACCCTTCAGTAGTATGTATTTATAAAACAGCTCCCCATGTTATAAAGGCTAACTCATTTATACCTTTGAATCAAATTTAATATGAATAAAAAAAGAGGTTATCTCAAAAGTAATAAATTCTACTCATGAGGTAGCCTCTTTCTCCAAAAATACAAGAACAAAATCGCTGCCTGTATTCTATTCAGCCCCTTATATGGTTAGAGAGGCTCTTCTTTTGCCACCTCTGTGGATAGAGGCATTCTCTTCGCTTTTTAAAGTATCCGCCTGACGGAGAACTTTTCTCCCCCTCCAACGCATAAGAACTAGCATGCCCCTCACAAATTCATCAGCTATCATACAGCAGTAGATCCCGGTAAGCCCCCAGCCTAAGCTGATTCCAAACCAATAGGAACAGCCTACACCAATGATGGACATAGATACGATAGAAGTATACATCGTATAACGAGTATCCCCGATGGCGTTCAGCGAATTACCCATGGCCATATTCAGCATTTTGCAAGGCTGCAGCAGGAGATTTAGAGCCAACAGGGAAATCCCGATAGCAATTATCCGCGGGTCGGAAGTGAAATAACCTAACAGATTCCTGCCGAAAAGAAAAAGCAGTAACATGTTCGCTGTTACAATGGCCAAGCCGATATACAGTGTGCGATATGCACTACGGTAAGCCTCTTTCAGTTTGCCTGCCCCGAACAAATGCGCGATCTGTATCTGTCCGGCTAGCGCGATTGCATACCCTAACGTGAAGCAAAAGGACTCTAAGGTATTGAGATAAGTCCGTGCTGCTAACGCTTCAGCTCCCAGTGCGGCTAGAAAGGAATACACAATCAGCTGAGAGAACACCCAGCAGGAAGAATTAATTCCAAGTGGCCAAGCAATCTTTATAATTTCCTTGAATAGCTTACCGTTGAATATACGGAAATCCCTAAGTCTAATCTTAATCTCGAAGGAACCTCTAAACATGGTATACAGCATGATCACTCCGACCAGTCTACTGATGATACTTGAGATCGCAATTCCTGCAAGTCCTAGCTGTGGCAGACCGAACATCCCGAATATAAAGGTATAGTTCAGAATAATATGGATGACATTTATAATGATCCCTGTGTACATCGGTCCTCTAGTATTCCCTGTATTACGGATCGCTGTGCCTAGGGAAGCAATCATCCCAACCAAAAACAGACCGCCGCCGACATACGAGATATAGACATTGGACAGTAATAATAGCTCAGGCGATATATTTAGAATTCCCGCTATTGGACCCGCATAGAAGAACAGTATGATACTCACGACAATACCAAGTATGAGACTAACCGATACGCCCATAATTGCAATCGTACGCGCTTCACCGAAACGCTTTGAACCCATTCTCTGCGCGATCAGGATACCCGCCCCGCCCGCAAAGGTGGTAAAGAGTGTGGTCAACGCACCGAACAATTGATTGGAAATGCCGACTACGGCGACTGCATCGTCAGAAATACGGCTGACCATCAACGTATCCACCGTACCTAGCAGGGTCTGAAGAAATACCTCTATAAATATAGGCCAAGCCAATACCCATAGTCCAAAGCCCTGTCTTTCTTTTTTCACTAAACAAACCCTCCTCTTAAACCAAACATACAGACTGGACCTGAGAAACAGCATGTTTTTTTCTTTAGGTCAGAATAAATTATAGATGATATACTTTTAGTGGTGGTACAGATTTCAAACCTATAATTTCATTATTCCAACCTCATAAAAGGAGGTACCCCCATGAACATTTTGAATTTCACCGTCCCGCCAATGCTCTACTATATCGTTAGTGGATTGCACACCTTCTCACCAGGTCATTACCACATGAGCCGCCACAATATCAGGGTATTCGACTTGCTTGTAGTCAAGCAGGGTTGCTTATATATGAGTGAAGGAGGTCTCACCTTTCAGGTACGGGCAGGTCAGGCACTGCTTCTTCGTCCAGATAGCCATCATTTCAGTACGGACAGCTGCAAGGAACCCACCTCTTATTATTGGCTGCATTTTCAGACAGTAGGCGATTGGAATATCTCTGAGGCTACGACTACAGCACTAGAGACAGAAAACGGCAGATTGGAGCACCCACTTCATTCTGACGAATTTAATATACGCACTTTTACCTTACGCCTGCCCCAATATACCACTCTGCTACAACCATCAAAGATGGAAGAACTGCTCTCGCAGCTCAATCAACTAGTTCCTAATTCCCATTTGAGCGATACTCCATTTCAGCAGCAGTTGCTATTCCAAGAGGTTCTTCAGCAGTTAACCGCCTCCCTGAGCCATGAACGCCCCTCACCTTCCAAAATATGTGCAGAGCAAGCTGCCTCCTATTTGCGCAGCCATTTCCGTGAGCACATCACAGCACAGCAGCTAGGGGAGAACCTGAACTTTCACCCTGTATATATCGCTCGCTGCATGAAGAAGGAGTACGGCTGTGCACCAATGGATTACCTGCTGCACTACCGGATTCAGCAGAGTAAACTGTTGCTGATGCAGACCAGTTATACGATCGCCCGGATCGCCGAGGAGGTCGGCTTCAACCAGGCGCCTTACTTCAGCTCCAGCTTCGTCCGCATTGAGGGAACCACTCCGCGGGAATTCCGCCAGCGCTTCTCGTAATCCCCTAGAATACAAAATGTTATGCAAGTGCTAGCTATACTATTGAATAAATCACTAATACAAACAAAAGCATCTGCCATTCCATCAAAGGAGTGGCAGATGCTTTGTTTGAAAACTAATGATGATTCAACTTTCTGATCTTTCGGACTTATATGCCGCTATTCTTTAATTTATCTATAACCACATCAATTTCAGCAATCGTCGTATACCGTCCCACACTAAATCGAACCGCTCCCTGCCCAATACTCGCAGAGACATTCATAGCCCTTAAAACAGGCGAAATCAACGTTTCACCAGAATGACATGCCGATCCTGTAGAGGCCGCCACATCTTCCAGTGAATCAATGATCTCATGACCCACTGCTCCAAGAAAACTAACGCTAAGAGTGTTAGGCAATCGCTTATGCATGTGGCCGTTCAGGTGAATCTTGTCGCCAAAAGTCTCCTGTAGTCTTTCATAGAAATAATCTGTAACTTGCTTCACACGTTCTCTGGAAGTGGAATCCGCAGCTAGCTCACAAGCTTTTCCTAAGCCAATAATGTAGGGTGTGTTTTCGGTTCCCGCTCGTCTCCCCTGCTCGTGCCCCGCTCCGTGAATCAAAGGTTCGATGTGAATGCCATCTCGGATAAAAAGTGCTCCAATACCTTTCGGCGCATATAATTTATGGCCTGCCAGCGTTAGAAAATCCACTCCTAAATCAGCCACATCGAGCACTACTTTTCCAGCGGACTGTGAAGCATCGGTGTGAACAAGAACACCCCGTTCGTGGCAAACCTCGGCTATTTCCTTGATCGGCTGGATCGTACCTGTTTCGTTGTTAGAGTGCATAATGGAGACCAGTATAGTTTGGTCCGTAAGCTGCTTTTTCACATCGTCTACATGCACCATTCCGTACGAGTCAACAGGTACATAAGTAATCGTATAGCCCATCTGCTCCAGATACTGACAGGGTTTAATCACCGCCGGATGCTCCACAGCAGACAGGATAATGTGATTGCCTCTATGTCGATACGTTTGGGCGACGCCCTTAATGACCGTATTATTCGATTCGCTGCCCCCGCTTGTAAAAAGCACCTCTCCCGGCGCACAATTCAAGAAATCAGCCACCTGTGTTCTTGCCTGCTCTATTCCGAGTTTAGCTTCTCGCCCCAAAGAATGACTGCTTGAGGGATTCCCAAAATGACCATAAAGATAAGGAATCATAACCTCTGCTACTTCTTTATCTACAGGCGTTGTAGCGTTGTAATCTAAGTAGATCATATGGTTACGCCAAACCTCCCTTAACCCCTCATACATTACGACTGGCTAAGAAAGAGCGCACCGCAATCTCAGCTTCATCCATATTGTTCACCTTAAAGGTAACCTTCTCGATTTCATCATACTGATTGGACGAATAGTCATATTTAGGATCATAGTAGTATTCTAACAACAGCGCCACAGCCTCCCCGAACAAATCGGCTTGCAAGCACCGCTCGATTTCTACCGCAATGGGGATATGAATCCGGGATTTGATACGCCGAAACGCTGAGATGCACTGCTCCTTGTATTCTTCCGGTCGGTAGTCCTCAAGGATTTGCTGCACTCTGGCTTGCAAAGGTAGTTCAATCCAAATCTGCGTTCCGGTCTCTTTTTGCTCAGCCATGAATGGGGGCATCACTACCTTACCAATCTTTTTACTCTCCGCTTCAAAAAGTACATAAGGAGCATCCTCGATCTTAATTAACTCCTCCAAAAGAAGGCTATCGAACGTTTTCTGATTGTTTGCATGAAGTCCGATCTCACCAAAGATAGAACCGCGATGACCAGCCATCCCTTCCAAATCTAGAACAGGATAACCCTGTGCCTTCAGGCGGTGCAGCAGGTTTGTTTTGCCTGTACCGGTATTTCCATGAATCACAAAAGACTTCGGTTTGAAATCATACGTTTCCAGTTCGTCGAGTACCCATTTACGGTAAGCTTTATAGCCGCCAATCAGTCGGTAAGCGTGAATATCCATTAAAGAGAGTACCGTCGCTGTTGTACGGCTACGCATACCTCCCCTCCAGCAAAACACAGCCTTGTCTCCTTGAATCGCAGCGAATTCTTTAACAAAGGAAGGTAGCTTCGCCGCAGCAATTTCCAAACCGCGTTCTTTAGCAGCCTGAACACTTGTCTGTTTATACAAGGTACCTACTTCAGCCCGTTCTTCATCATCAAAAAAAGGAATATTCAGACTATCCGGCAGTGTCGAATCTTTATATTCAGAAGGAGATCGAACGTCGATAACCGTGATCTGCTTCTTGTTCTTTAACACTCTTAGTTCTTCCAGTGTAATATCCTGAAACAATGCGCTCTCTCCTCTGGTAGCTAACTTCTTAGGTTGCCTCTAAGCTGGACTCAATCGTTATTGCGCTGCTATAACTGCAATCTGACCCGGATGGTCTTCCGTTACCTCTCCGATCAATGCTGCCTCTACACCAGCATCTACTAACTCTTTTAACAAGTCTTCACTTTGTTCAGGAGCAATAGAGATCAGCAGTCCGCCAGAAGTTACAGCGTCACACAGAATATAACGGCTCAATTGGTCCATTTCTTCCGGATACAGAATGCTGCCTTCTAAATGGGCAAAGTTATTCTTAGTGCCGCCTGGAACAAATCCTTGTTCCGCGAGTTCTCTAACTCTCGGAAGCATAGGTACGGATGCTTGACGAATTATCAGTCCGTGGTTGCTCCCCTTTGCCATTTCCGAAGCATGTCCCAGCAGCCCAAATCCAGTAACATCTGTACAAGCATGTACATTATAAGGCTCCATAATCTCAGCCGCTTTTTTATTCAGTGTAGACATTACTGTCGTAAGGCGTGTGGTTTCTTCAGGGGATAGCTGATCCTTTTTAATAGAAGTCGTTAAGATGCCCACACCGATAGGTTTTGTCAAAATCAGCTTGTCCCCCACCTGCGCACCCGCATTGGTTCTTACTTTGTCCGGATGCACAAGGCCCGTAACGGCCAATCCAAATTTAGGCTCCTTATCATCGATGGAATGTCCACCTACAAGCGTCGCTCCTGCTTCCTGCACTTTATCCGCTGCACCGCGCAAAATGTCACCGAGAATGCTTTTGTCCAGAACAGAGATAGGAAAAGCCACAATATTAAGCACCGTAAGCGGCTTTCCGCCCATAGCATAAATATCACTTAACGCATTGGCTGCTGCAATTTGACCAAAGGAATAAGGGTCGTCCACGATCGGCGTGAAAAAATCAACAGTTTGCACCAACGCTAGATCATCACTTAAACGGTATACCCCTGCGTCATCACTGGTATCCAGACCTACAAGTAGATCCGGGTTAGGAACGGTTGGTGGCAGACTGCGAATAACCTGCATGAGATCGGCAGGACCGATTTTGCAACCGCAGCCCCCTTTTGAAGATAATGAAGTCAATTTTATGGTTTCGGCTTGAGACATCATGACTCAGCTCCTTTAATAGAAATGTCGAATATCTTTAATCTTACATCAGTTGACAGCATTGTACAAAATACAAAGCTACTGATTTGATTTCATTATGCTATAATTGGAACCTTGATAGTAGTATCAAAGGCTAAGGCTGGCTCATTCGTAGAATTCAATACCTTTGAGCCAGCCTTTAGTTTGATATCCAGTACTTTAGGGAAAACCTCCCTATAATTCATCGATAATCGCTCGAAAATGAGGTCTTTAGGTAAATCCTCCCTATAAATTAGGGTAAATACCCGTTTATGGCTAAATACATCCTACTTATAAGGAGATTTTCCCTATATCATGTTCTAGAAGACATAACCTTTAATACTTTAGGGAGGTTTTCCCTATAGTTCTATACAAAAGGGCGTCCCACAGCCTGTTCATTCTTCCCGGCTATGGGGACGCCCTCTTTTCTCGTATAAACGCCCGTCGTCAATCCTCCAATAGATCAACTAATCTGCTGAGTTCCCTGCTGCTTCTCCAAAAACCGCTGAAGAATATCATTAAATTTCTCCGGCTGACACAGATTACTAGGATCTAATGCGTTAGGAATAATCGCTAACTGAGCTTGTGGTAACTGAGACACCATATCCTTCATACAGTTTACTCCAAATTCACTAAAGTCACCGACAATACATAACGCAGGACGCTTAAAAGACTTTAAGCATCTAGTGTAATCCACATGGCTCGTAGCCAGCCTTTGCCGATACAATTCCCGTGGACGTTTCTCCAGAAGTCCTCTTCTAATCTCGTTATAAGCAAGGTTCCAACGTTCTCGGTACATCATACGAATCGAAGGTAACACCAGCTCACTTGGAGCGTAATACATTAACCAACTACAATAAGCAGCCATAAGCTGGATTTTACCTATAATGGTCGACGCTTGACTTCTACAGAAACTATCCACGATAACAATTGCTTTTACCCGCTCAGGATATTGTTTCGCAATATGTTGAACAACCAGACCACCATAGGCGATCCCGACAAAAACCGCTTCGCGGATGCCCAAATCATTCAATAGCATAATCAGATCTAGACATTGAGTTTCAATAATCTCGTTTGGGGCCTGCAGCAGTTCACCTGACTTGCCATTCCCCCGTAAATCGCACAGAATCACTTTATATTTATCAGAAAAATACTCCAGCTGCGGCTTGAACATAGTATGTGTTAATCCATGTCCATGGATAAACACAACCGGAGTCCCTGTACCATTAATTTCATAATAGAGCGAAGTTCCATTCAGTTTAGCAATAGGCAAAGTTAACACCTCTTTCATAAATAGGTTCTACAACTATATCTGCTTTTGAACGCAGCAAAAAACCACAGAGGGATTCTCTGTGGCTATTCATCTTCAAATACGCCATTCATCCTCTCTCCATACGCTTACGAGGTTAGCTGTCGGATTCGGGCAGTGAGAGTTGCCCTACCTGCATGGATGCATTACTATGCACCTGTAACAGGATTCACCCCATAACTAGTACCGACTGTCATATCGATTTCCAGTTGTTGGTTCCCCCGCTTTCCTTAACGGAAATTAAGCGGATTTCTTATGTAATTATCGGTTATGTGATGAATCATACCCCGTGTAAGGTTTCCTTGTAAAGGATGGATCTGGGCAAAATAATGTGGAATGCAGTGCTTTTCATTTCATATTGTGTAAACTCGTCATTCTCTCTTTCTTTTGCTCTTGTTTACTCGCTATATCAAGAAGAGACGACAACCGTTTCTCGTAGAAATATAAGGATTTTTATAGTTGCGCAGCATATAAATTCTAATATTTTAAAAAAAGCCGAGCGGTCTTCAGAGATCAATCCCTGAACCACTCGGCTCCTTCATACAATCATGCGGCTACAAAAGATCGGCGTTTTTCAATGCATGCTCCCAGCTCGGAAAAAAGAACAGCGCACTTCTCATGAGGTCAGGGTCGCTTTGCTTCACTTGTTTTTTGCTGATCGAGCTTCCGTCGGTTTGAAGCTTTTTGATGCGACTTAACACTTCATCAGCCTCCAAAGGAATTTCCATTGAAACACTCCTTTCTCAGTGACCTGTTTCCAATCATTTTCTCCATAATATGCAAATTTATTCTTCATTTTTGATTTCGACGGATCAAACTAGCTGAGAGATCGGTTGTTCAGCAATGAAACAGGTAGGAATCATGGGGTATTTCTCTGCTAGGATTTCAGCAAAATATTTCATCCCTGGGGCTTCACTCTCCGCATGACCCAACATGATCAAAGCTTTCGATCTTCCTTGGTGCACTGCATCCCTCGCATATTCCAGGGTTTCCCACTCGGGTCCCTCGCCAGCAATAATTAAATCAAGATTGTGCTGATTAAAAAGAGGAATAGCCATCGTCCCGCCCCCTCTGTAACCTACTAATATCCCCACATATCTGCATGTCCGAGATAGATCGCCGGCAACACGTACATAGGAGATGCCTAGCTTTCTTTTTATATACTGAGCCGCTTCACTTACTGTCATGGCGGGAATCGTTAGGATTGTAGCAGCGGGTTGCTGCTCATCCACATAGGCTGACCACTCAAGTTCTCGCAGCAAACCCACCATGATTCCATCCGGTTTATGCCGATGCCAATAATCATGATAACGAAAAATAGCCATTTCGGATCGCTTGATCAAACTCATTTTCGCGCGATAAACAGGGTCATCCTCTAGCCACTTGCTCGTCTCATGATGACTGTAAAACACACCTTCATGCGTGATCAGCAAATTAGCACCTATAGCGATAGCTCGTTCCACAACATATTGCGTAGCGCAGAACGCAGTAACAATCCCTGTAATCTCAGTTTCTGGATTGCCCGGCTTAAGAGTCTCCACAGTCCCATCTATCTGTTCCTCAGTTCCCATTAAATCTTCCAGAATCGTTCTAATCGTGGTAATCACTGTAATCATCCTTTTGAGTTCCATTCTCCTGATCTACCAACAGAAAAATTAACACCAATCTTTTTTTCATGCACAAGCATAAACGCCTTCGGCGTCCATATAAGGACGGTAAGCGTTTATGCGAGAAATATAAGGATAATTTATAACGTGGAACATATAAATTCTTATATTTTGAAAAAAAACACCGATGAATGATGTCATCCTAGTCAGGATCCCATCATACGATCGATGTCAGTTCTCAAGTTTATAGCTCTACCTTGCGGAGTGATTGTTGGGATGATTGTTTGGGTGACTTTTTCTCTGTCCACATCGGTATGATTTGTGGAGCAGCAATTCCAATCAGAACAACGAAAATTCCAACCCAGCGAAGCAGGGATACTTCTTCTTGCAGGACTAACACGGAGGCTACTACAGCTGCCGGCAACTCCGCCGCACCAAGAATCGTTCCCAGACCTGAACCCAATTTCGGAACACCAATAGAAAAGAAAAGCACAGGAATAACTATACCAAGCAGCCCTAAAGGAAGACCGTACTTCCAAAGTCCATCTGTAAGCGCTCCGTCATAAATAAAGGAAGGCGAAAAAACAACCATAATAATAATCATTGCACTTGTAGTCATATACAAGCTTTTATTCACAGCAGGTACCTGCGTAGCCACTCTCCCACTGACAAAAATATAAAAGGCAAACGACACCGCAGACATTAAACCGAAAACAATACCACTCGTAGTCATTTCACCGACACTAGGTTCTAGAATCCCCCCAGCTAACACTGTTCCTATCAGAAGGATAACCATCGAAATACATTTCTCTCGACTTGGCAATTTTCTATCTACAACAGCCTCCAGAATCACACCAATCCAAGTAAATTGGAATAAGAGAACGATCGCAATCGAAGCAGGTAATTGTTCAACGGCAAACCCATAGAAAATACCCGTCATACTAATGGTAATCCCCGCGCTTAATAACGAAAGACCTACCTTTAACCCCAATTTTTTTCGAGAAAACAATACAACTAACAGCAGCAGCATGCACCATCCAAAAAAGTATTGCGACCCGACCAATTGCTGCATTCTAAATCCATCATTCATTCCAAGCTTGACGATCGTGGAGAGCGATCCATAACTACATGCACCTATAAATACTAGTAAAGCATATTTGATCAACTTCATATTCATTGTAAACCTCTTTCCTTCCTATTGAACAATCCTATTGAACAGTCCAAATAACATAATAAAGCCCCTTGTCATCGAAATGACAAGGGGCGACTGAAACCAAAGAATACATCTTTGACAAAATTCCGCCACTCCATCCACAGGATAGAGTTTGGTTTATTCACTTATAACAACACGAATTATAATATGACAAATCACACAGGGTGTCAACTTGAAATGTTTACACATTTAATTCATTTCAGTTATATTTCAAACTCTTCCGTCGAATTTGAAAGACCACCATTCTGTACACCACTATTATTGGCCACAGCAAGAACATACACCTTATATTTGACACCTTTAACAATTGAATCTCCGTTAACATCCCTTGTCGCAGTGAATATTGAAGGATTCGTTCCGTTAGGGGTCACCGACGTATAATACGAGGATTTCACCCCAATAGCATCCGCCGAACCAAACCCTTGTTTGGACGGAACCACCAATACTCGGTATTCTAAAATATTGGTCTCATTGGCTGATTTATCGAAACTGATCAGGATTCTACCATTGTCCTCTTTATACGTTACATTTGTTACAGAGATCACTGGGCTCTTGGTCGTCGACAACGTAATGGCCGACGACTCCCAGGACAATGCATTTGGACCCGAAAAATTCCCACTACCGATAGATAGCACATACACTTTATAGCTGGTTCCATCCTTTATCAAAGTGCCACGTACATCTCTTGCTGAAGAGTCTAATACTTGACTGGTACTGTTTCCTGATGTACTTACCAAAGTGTAGTTGGAACTGGATACATTATTCGCTTCGGATAAGCTAAAGCTGCTGTAATATGACGTAGGCACCACCATAATTCGGTATTGGTTAATGTACGTTTCATCTGTGGCATGGCTAAACGACACCTTCAAATCTCGGCCATCGCCATAGTCGTTAACATCGCTAACACTCAAGTTTGTAACGGCTTTTACGCTAGAATCATTCAACAAAGTAATGACCGATGAAGCGGAAGAGAGTACATTCGAATCCCAATAAATCCCGCTTCCGATGGACAACACATACACTCTATAGCTAGTTCCATTCTTAATCAAAGCTCCGAGAACGTCTCTAGTTGACGAAGTCAGACTGGTAGAAGACCCAGATGTACTCACCGATGTATAGTTGCTACTTGATACATTATTCGCTTCGGCTAGACTAAAGCTACTGTAATAGGATGTGGGTACTACCATAATCCGATACTGGCTAATATAGGTTTCGTCCGTCGGATGAGTGAAGGACACTCTCAGATCTCGGCCATCACCATAGTCGTTAACATCGCTGACACTCAAGTTTGAGACGATACTCACACTAGAATCATTCAACAACGTAATGACCGATGAAGGTGACGAAAGTACATTGCCTCCAGTATTACTGCCACTTCCAATAGATAAGATATATACTTTATAGTTGACTCCATTCTTTATCAAAGCTCCACGTACATCTCTGGTTGACGAAGTCAATACTTGATTGGTTGTTGTTCCAGTTGTACTCACCGCTGTATAGTAGGCACTGGATACATTATTAGCTTCGGCTAAACTAAAGCTACTGTAATATGACGTCGGAACTACCATGATTCGGTACTGGCTAATGTAGGTTTCGTCCGTCGCATGAGTAAATGACACCCTCAAATCTCGGCCATCATTATAGTTGTTAACGTCGCTAACACTTAAGTTAGAAATACCTATGCTGGACAGCATAATTGCAGATGAAACAGAAGACAACACATTATTAGCTGAATTACTGCTGTCAATCGCCATGACAAACACTCTGTAGCTGACGCCTGTTTTAACAAGAGCTCCGTCCACATCTTTGGCTCCTGAAGATAAAATTTGGGTAATATTATTCCCCGTCTTGCTGACTAGCGTGTAATTAGCACTGGATACATTATTTGCTGTCGCTAAATTAAAATTTGAATAATTAGTAGCTTTGACAACGAATATCCGATAAGAACTTATCTTCGACTCATCTGACAGCTTATTGAAGCTTACCGATAAATCTCTTCCATCGCCATAATCACTTATATCATTTACTTGTACATTATTGATTACTGCTACAGTCTTATTCACTAGTGTCATAGTAGAGGACCCACTAGAAAGTGCACTGGCATTACTTCCTTTGCCAACCGTCAAGACATAAGCCACATATCCTTGATTACTCTTAATTAAATCACCATCAACAGTCCTCGAAGCAGACGTCAATTTAATCGAAGGATTAGTACCTGTTGGTAATACAGTAGAATAATTGTAAGAGGCTATCGTTTGTGCGGACGACAAGTTGAGAATATTCCCTGATTTCACAATCAGAACACGGTAATGATCCACTAATGACTCATTTGCCGCTCGAGTGAAGCTAGCCTGAAGATCACGACCATCACCGAAATCACTTACATCCTGCGCTACTACGTTGGATACTGGGCCTGCATTTCCAACGTTCGAGGCTGAAGTCGTTATAGTTACAACTTGTGTCTTGGGGTTCCATCCCACTTCATGGCCCAGTGCTTCACTGACGAACCTTGTTGGGACCATTGTTCTCCCCTTCAGATTCAAACCAGGCACGTCTAGAGTTACAGCCTTATTGTTAATGGTGGCTGTCTTTGAGCCAATCTTTAACATAATCGTTGTATCATCTTTAGTTGCAGTTACAGTTTGTGCTTTTTGATTCCACTTGATGGTGGCATTAAAGGCTTCAAAAATAGCCCGCAACGGCACCATCGTCCGCCCATTCACCATCACTGGTGCTTGATCTGTAGACAATCGAACCCCGTCAATAATAATACTGATCGGAGTAGCAGCCTTCACAGAAGATTGAAACATCATCGGAAAGACTACTAAAACTACTAAAATTGAAATCCATAACTTCTTCACAGATCCACCCTCCTGGAATGACGAATACATTTTTTACCTACTCATTTGACGCTTCTAACTATACAAAAGTTTCATGATTAATAGGTTACAAAAAAATAATCTAGACCCCCATCAATCCATGATGGAAGACGAGCTAAGCACTCAGAGAAAAAAAAGAGAGAGCGGTATTACGAGGCCACTGAAAAAGTTCTTTCTAGATCATACATTTAAGGAGTCAGTCGTAACTACGGAGAATATTTGGACTTCCGGCCGCTGTTGTCTCCAGATTTCCTGAATTGTACCGCTGTTAGCGGTTAGAATCCGGAGACAAAGGCGGTCGCTATCGCTCCTCCAGTTCCAAATTTCCCCTTCGCTACGCCCCTCTAATGTTTTTAAGTTCAAGTTTATAAAGGCGCCTTTTGGAGGCCCATGAAAACTCCATTCCAGGACACCCATCCTCGATCTTTTCGAGGATGGGTGTCCTGTTTTGCTGTATAATGATTGTATTAATTTCAGGTGGTGTCTCGGATGATTTCAAACCAACAATCCCTTAACCTCAGTCCATTTATGGCTATTTACGATATCGTCGTACCTAAAGATAATATGCTACGACAAATAAATGACCTCGTAGATTTTTCCTTTGTTCATGAAGAATTACAGAATAAATATTGCCTGGATAATGGTCGCAATGCCGTGCCATTGTTTGAAGCATCGAACTAGATCTTTATTAGAAAAGCGAATTCAGATTTTCGTGGATCAAATTTAATCATAACTACTGTAGAATCATTCACTCTATAAATGTCATAGTTGCCAGGATAATTCCGCCTTGTGATATTCCGATTAACTTAGCAAACTCAATTTGATTATAGTTATGTATCTTTCTAAGTCTTTTACGTTTTCTCCAATGACATTCAAAAAAATACCCCTCCATGAATACGAATTGTGTCAAAGGTTGTTACAGAGATTTTTCAATGTTTTTTCCCGCCTATCTTCTCTTTATTTTCTTATAAAAGATAACTCACTAAAAAAATAAAAACAAAAAAATCCCGATGTACCAAGGCTTTCAGACACATCGGGACTGACTTTGTTGTGACAAAACTACGTTCCAAATCGGTGACAATCTGAATTACAACTCACAGCGAATGTGTTTATTTACGATCTATCCCCTGTAGAAAGATAAAAATAACTGTCCTCGACCGCAAAACCCGACTTCCCTACTCCCACCTGCCCTCAACCCTATTTCTGAGATAATAATTAGTGTCCTCTCACGTGAGGTAAAACAGGCTGAAAACTGGAATTAAACTGGGTCAATTGTGAACGAAAAGAGATAATAATTGGTGTCCTGCAAAACCAGGGGAAGGGCTGGGGAAAGATCGATGATAGGAAATGAATCGAGTGAAAGATCGGTGAAAACCGAGTCAATAATCGGAGAAATCCTTGCTATGACTGAGTTTATGATTGAATGAATAATTGAGGAAAAGATTGAGAAGGGCTTTATAAAATAGAGAAAAAGACTGGAGGTTTGATCGGGGTTTAGCCAACCAGTTTCCAGTCTTTGGTGAGTTGAGGACAGTTATTTGAGTGAAAGACAGTTATTTAGGGGCGGAGACAGGAATTATTGTTTGATTAAATCCCCGCTGTCTCATTCCCTCAAACAGCAAAATCGTCGCCGCCATCGCTGCATTCAGCGATTCAGCTCTGCCTGCCATCGGGATAATGATACTCTTGTCCACAAGTCGCGCGGTTTCCGTTGAGATGCCCTTGCCCTCGCTGCCAATAAGCAGCCACTGGCTGCCGTGAAAATCGTGTGTATAGCAAGATTCTTCTCCTTGTAGCGAAGTGCTCACCAGCAATGCCCCGCGTTCCCGGGCCTGTGGCAAAATCTCACTTAAATCTCCCTCCACCACCGGGAGATGGAACATCGAACCCATCGTGGAACGGATGGTCTTCGGGTTGTAGAGGTCGGCACAGCCTTGGCCGAGGATCACTCCATTTGCTCCCGCAGCATCCGCGCTGCGGATGATGGTGCCGACATTACCGGGGTCCTGAACCCCGTCCAGAACAACCACCAGACTATCTTTCTTCGCAAGGATAGCATCTACCGCCTGCTGTTCCTTCCGTACGATTGCGAACACCGGCTGCGGCGTATTGGTGCTGCTGCATTTCGAGATGATCGTCGCCGAGACGCCAATCACTTCCATGCCCTGAACGGACTGAAGAAGCCCCTTAAGTTCAGCGGGCATTCCTTTGTCGAGGTCATAAGCCAGACATTCCACATCTGCTTCAGCCAGCAGCGCTTCCTGTACCAGATGGACACCTTCTACGATATATTTACGAGCCTTGTCACGTTGCTTTTTCTCCTGCAGACCGGCCCACTCTTTAACCCGCGTATTTTGCGGAGACATGATTTCCATAAAGTCTTCCTTTCTTATGCCTTGCCATTTATTCTTGTTCTTACATCTTTGCTCTTTATCATTGTCTTTGTTCTTCTTCTCTTCTACTCCCCTATAAACCTGATGATTACGTTATGGAGAGGAAATTTAGAGCTGGAGGAGCGTAGCGTTCGCCCGAAAGCTTTACGTAGTAAAGCTCGCTTCGAAAGCATAAGCAGTCTCCAGATTTTATCCGCAGCAAGCGGTTCAAATCAAAAAATCTGGAGACAACAGCGACCGGAAGTCAAACTTTCCTCGCAATAACGCTTATCATCAGGCCCCCTCACCTACTGATACTCAATCTCCAACTTCGTCAAGTTGTCCTTATGCCCAACGATAACAAGGATATCTCCATCGACCAAGCGATCCTCTGCACGGGGGGAGATGTTCATCTCTTCACCTTGGCGAATAGCCATTACGTTACAGCCGTATTTTGCACGGATATCGAGCTCTTGTAGATTTTTCCCGAGCATCGATCCGGATACCTTCATGTCCAAAATACTATAATCAGGCGACAGCTCGATATAATCCAATATATTAGGCGAAGCCAAATGATGAGCAACCCGCATGCCCATATCCCGTTCAGGATAAATCACCTTGTCCGCACCAATTTTACCTAATACTTTGCCGTGGAGCTCACTTTTGGCTTTCGCGATAATTGCTGGCACACCAAGATCCTTCAGGATTAAAGTTGTCAGAATACTTGCTTGGATGTCCTCTCCAATAGCCACAACCACCACATCAAAATTGCGAATCCCAAGTGCGCGTAGCGCTTCCTCATCCGTTGAATCTGCAGATACGGCGTGTGTTACTATATTTGAAATCTCCTGTGTCCGCTGCTCGTCCGCATCAATCGCAAGTACGTCAAACCCCATACCGCTGAGCGCTCTTGCAACACTGGATCCGAAACGTCCCATGCCAATGATGGCATATTGTTTTTTGGCCATGTCTATATGTACCTCCCGTAGCATTTCTATATCTCAAACAGTATAGCATAAGCCAAGAAGAAACGTCATTGTCGTCCTTTATGGATGACAACCGTTTCTCGTAGAAATATAAGGATGATGTATAGTGTCAAACTTATACTATCTTATATTCGAACAAAAACTTGAATTTCCAGTACCTATACAGGGTACATTAAAACGAAGTGAATATCACTACATTTCAAAAAGGAGGTACTTTATGCCGGTTACTATTGACTTACGCCAGGCGATTATTCATAAAGTGCATGGGCAATCTGAAGAAGATTTGCGGCATATGATTGAAGGTTCTGTAGACGGACCGGAGGCAGCACTCCCAGGACTTGGCGCCGTATTCGAAATGATATGGAAGGATTTAGATACCGTTAAGCAAGATAATTTGGTTTCTATGCTGCATGATCACCTGGAGACGATTACTCCTGGGAATATCACTTTATAACTAGCCGCAACTAGTCAAAAACCTCCGCTTCTCCATGGCGAAACATCACCAATGGAGGCGGAGGTTTTTATTAACAATCAGGAAGATGTGGCTTCCTTACTATAGTAATGCTTTTGGAGCCATCTCCAGGAACTTAGCTGTCGGGTTCTTATCCATCGATGTCCGCATAGCATATTCATTCTCGAACAACACGACAAAATTGCCCTTCTTATCTGTAACCAGCGTAGAGTTAATACGGAACTTGCTCGCATCCGGCTTAGCATCATCTACGATCCAACGTGCGAACTGGTATGGCATACGCTGCAACTGAACATCAACACCATATTCACCCTTCATGCGGTACTCGAACACCTCAAACTGCAGCTGTCCAACTACGCCGAGCAAAATATCGTCAAAGTTAACCGTGCGGAACACCTGAATCATTCCCTCTTCGGTTAGCTGATCGACACCCTTTTGGAACTGCTTCGATTTCAAAGCATTTTTAATACTCACTTTAGCAAAAATCTCTGGTGAGAATGTTGGCAGCTCATCGAATTCCAAATCTCCAGCCTGACTCAGTGTATCTCCAATTCTAAAAATACCTGGATCAAACAACCCGATAATATCTCCCGGATAAGCTTCCTCTACGATATCACGGTCTTGCGCCAAGAATTGTTGCGGCTGGGCCAGCTTAATGTCCTTACCCGCACGTACATGCTTCACGCTCATACCCCGTTCGAACTTCCCAGACACAATACGCAGGAAAGCAATCCGGTCACGGTGAGCCGGGTTCATATTGGCTTGGATTTTGAACACATAGCCCGTGAACTTCTCATTCAATGGCTCTATCAAACCTGAAGTACTGCGGCGTGGTTCAGGCTTCGGTGCCAAATCCAAGAAATTATCGAGGAAGGTCTGTACGCCGAAATTGTTAATCGCACTACCAAAGAACACAGGCGTAAGTTCACCATTTAGTACTTTTTCATAGTCAAAAGCGTCGCCTGCTACATCCAGCAGCTCCAGATCCTGACACAGTTGATCATGCAGATAATCTCCAGCCATTTCACGAATGATTGGATCACGATATCCGTCAACCTTTTGTACCTTGATTACGGAGTGATCGTCACCTTGGAATAATTCTACCTGATTCTTCATCCGGTCATATACGCCGCATAGCTCACGTCCACTACCGATCGGCCAGTTCATAGGCACAGAGCGAATCCCCAGTACCTGCTCCAGCTCTTCCATTAGATCAAACGGACTGCGTCCTTCACGGTCCAGCTTGTTAATAAATGTAAAGATCGGAATCCCACGTTTAGCACAAACCTGAAACAGCTTGGTCGTTTGGGTTTCCACACCTTTTGCCACGTCAATAAGCATGACCGCACTATCAGCAGCTGTCAGTGTACGGTAGGTGTCCTCACTGAAATCTTGGTGACCCGGAGTATCCAAAATATTCACACGGTGATTCAAATAATCAAACTGCATCACAGAGGAAGTAACAGAAATCCCCCGCTGCTTCTCAATTTCCATCCAGTCACTCGTTGCATGCTTGTTCGCCTTACGGGCTTTAACCGTTCCCGCCAGACGGATGGCGCCACCAAATAACAGTAGTTTTTCCGTTAAAGTTGTTTTACCCGCATCCGGGTGGGAAATGATCGCAAAGGTTCTGCGTCTGTCCACTTCCTTTTGCAGCTTCTGATCTATTGCTTTGTTCATTAAATTTCGACAAGGATACTCCCACTTCTATAAATGGGGAAGGAATTGCCGATCGCTCACAGAGCGAATGCCTTCCATCCTTGCCATCCTCCTTTTTTGTTCGTAGTATGTTCGTAATTCGTTCGCATGTTTTACCTTAAAAATGATATGATTATTCTAGTAAAAAGAGGTGGGATTTCATGGCAACGATTACAGCTAAAATCCAAATCTATGTTCCACGAGCAGATGCAGAAAACCTGAAAATAACAGCAAGCACTTATCGTAGAACATGCAACTGGTTAAGTGAAAAAGTCTTTCACACGAAAGAGCTTAATCAGAGCAAACTGAATAACCTCTACTACTATGAGATTCGTGGTATTTTCGGTCTGAAGAGTCAGATGGCACAATCTGCAATGAAAACCGTGATTGCAAAATACAAAGCAGCGAAGTCAAACGGCCATCCTTGGACACAAATTGAATTTAAACGGCCGGAGTACGATCTTGTATGGAACCGTGACTATTCTCTCCATCAAGATTTGTTTTCAGTCAACACACTGGGCGGTCGTTTGAAATTTAGGTTTGAGAAGAAAGCCATGACGCGATACTTTGATGCCACTTGGACATTTGGTACAGCTAAACTCATACATAAATCGGGCAAATGGTTCTTACATATCCCAATGACTAAAGAATTCGCTGAATTAGATCTGTCGGATGTAAATCATGTTGTCGGTGTTGATCTTGGCATTAACTTCTTAGCAACCACTTATGATAGCCGTGGGAAGACGGCTTTTTACAGTGGGCGAGAAGTAAAACACAAGCGAGGACAATACAAGGCTTTACGCAAACAGCTTCAAGTGAAACAAACATCCGCTTCTCGTAAGAGAATCAAAGCCGTAGGTTCAAGAGAAAACCGTTATGTAACTGATGTAAATCATCAAGTAACAAAGGCACTCGTTGAACAATATCCGCTAGGAACTTGTTTTGTCCTTGAAGACTTATCAAGTGTGCGTCATGCAACGGAAAGAGTACGCGTAAAAGACAGATATGTGCAAGTCTCTTGGGCCTTCTATCAATTTCGTCAAATGCTCGAATACAAAGCTGGACTCAATGGACAAAAAGTAATGACAGGATACACTTCGCAAACCTGCCCTAAATGTGGGCATCGAGAAAAAAATAATCGCAACAAGAAGCTGCACATATTCTGTTGTAAGCAGTGCCACTACACATCAAACGATGACCGTATTGGTGCCATGAACCTACACCGAACAGGCCTTGAAGCCATCCGTATCGGTGCCACACCAGCATGACTGCTGTGGCAAGGGCGAAGTCAACCGTCCTACGAGTTGCATGACTCGGATATTCCCTCAAGTTAAGGTAGGAGCACCTCGTGCGTTCGCACTACTGGAGAGGAATAAGTGTAAACAGCAACAATGAGTATTGGTGTTGGGGCTTGTAACAAACCTACACAAGCTCTCACTTCAAGCTTAAGACCCTTAGGGTTAGCTAAGTGAGAGTAGTTGACTACACATATCCCTTCATATATAAAATTCATGCTTTTGCTTCAATCAATTACACTGGGGTTATCATCAAATCGGTGCTCTGCTCATTGTTCATACCCCTTCATTTCTGAATGAATAGCTATCTTAGGTCTAGCTCCAGTTCGCTTCAAGTGAAAGCATCCTCTAAAGTATAACAAAACAAGGCAGTCATTATCTACAAAAAAGCTTTTGCAGCAAAATATCTCCCAATTCAGATCTACATAATGTTCACCAGTTCTATAGCTCAACAAGAAAAACGCCTGACGGCGTCCTTGGAGGTAGAGTTACAAGCTGAGTACATCCGTTCCATACTCGTATCCATATGCACCTTCGTAGTGAGGTTCCGCTTACGGACCGTATTGCATTTATTCCCTAATAACAAGCCCATTACGGGTGATTCAGGGCGGATAACAGCGCTGGCTCGTTTACGTTACTGGCGGCACAATGTAATCGGTTTTTCGCATACATTTGTCCGTAAGCACGACTAAAACATGCATTTCGGAGGATAAGGTCCGCTCGGTCCATCCCAAAGAGGTGTGTGTTAATTGAAAACAGGGCTCCCCATGGCCACCCGTTGAATATAGGCTCCTCCCTTGAATTCGTTTCACATTTCTCCGCAGTCTCTTATAGTAATATAGTTGTATTTCCTACACTTATATGAAGTATTAGCATATTCAACAACCTTTAGTTGTATTTGATGCAATTAAAAATACAATTTGCTCGCTTTTCGGCCCTATACGGAGAATATAGTTGCAGAGAATACACTTAAAAGACTAATTTCCACCCAATATATGATTTTAATTGTACAAAGTGCAGTTATTTGAAAAATGCTCAAGTTCGCCCGAGCGGCATTTGGAGTTCAGAGTGGACTTGGGAGGCTGAGTGGCCTTGTTGGCCCAAGCGGCCTGGGGAGTCTGGGCGTCTGGATCTCAGCATTACAAAAAATCTCCCCGCATCCTCTGCAGGGAGATAGCATTAACTCAAAGTTTAGTTATTCTTCAGCCATACTACATTATCTTCTTCCTGACCGTTCACAGGCCACCAATGGAAACCATCCTGAGCGAGCAATTGATCCGCTTCAACCGGACCCCAAGTGCCAGCAGGATAAGAAGATAGGTCACTCGACTCTTCCTTCCAAGCCTTCGCAATACGATCCACGAACGACCATGCTGACGATACCTCATCCCAACGGGTGAAATAAGTGGAATCTCCGCGTGCCGCATCATGAAGCAAGCGCTCGTAAGCTTCTGGAGAATTGATTCCAACCAAGCAGCTCTGACAGAAGTCCATAGCGAGCGGTTGAATCTCAGACTCGGAACCCGGCTTCTTGGCATTAATCTTTACATAAATGCCTTCCATTGGGTTCACACGGATAACAAGCAGGTTAGGCTCCAGCGTATGCTTTTGTCCCAAATAAACATTGGTTGGCATTCCCTTGAACTCAACTACCACTTCCGTTGTTTTCACCGGCAGACGTTTACCTGTACGAATATAGAAAGGAACTCCAGCCCAGCGGAAGTTATCTACAAATACACGGGCAGCAAAATACGTCTCAGTACTTGATTCAGGATCAACCTTATCTTCCTGACGATAAGCAGGAAGGGTCTTTCCATTGTGCAAGCCTTGAATATACTGTGCTCTCACGACATTCTCACGAACCTCGCCAGATGTACCATAAGGACGAAGTGAACGAAGTACCTTCACCTTCTCGTCACGAATATCTTCTGCAAGCAGACGACTTGGTGGTTCCATTGCGATCATAGTCAGCAGTTGCAATATATGATTCTGGCCCATATCCCGTAAGGCTCCAGCATGGTCATAATAACCACCACGCTCTTCAACACCTACGGTTTCGCCAAGTGTAATTTGAATATTGGCAATATGCTTATTATTCCAGAGCGGTTCAAAAAAAGCATTAGCAAATCGAATGACTTCGATATTCTGAACCATTTCTTTACCAAGATAATGATCGATCCGGTAGATCTCCTCTTCCTTGAATACCTCACGGATCTGCTCATTCAGCTGCTCAGCTGACTCCAGATTGTATCCAAAAGGCTTCTCGATTACGAGGCGATTCCATCCCGTGCCATCCAGCATGCCGCCAGCCTTAAGGTTGAACGAGACACTGCCGAACAATTCAGGTGCCAGCGCAAGATAGAACATCCGATTACCCGGAATTCTGAACTTCTCTTCAAGAACTTCTGTTTGAGCTCTTAATTCGCGGAAGCCATCAATATTGTTGATGTCTAGAGATTTGTATTCAAAATGCTGTACAAACTCGTTCCATTCACTCTCGTCTCCCGCTTTATATCGGCAGAATTCAAGGATGGATTCCTTCACATCACTTCTAAATTCTTCCTGAGTACGCGGGCGTCGCGCCACGCCAATTACCGCAAAATCATGTGCCAGCTTACCTTCACGGTACAAGCTGTAAATCGCCGGGAAAAGCTTACGCCGGGCTAAATCTCCGGTTGCCCCAAAGATAAAAAATACAGCACCGGGTGTGTGCAGTGCATCAAGGGTTTGATTTTCAGCCATGGCTCCTCATCTTTCTGTATGTAATATAGTTTATTGACATTTTCAGCGTCGTGTACTAAAACATGATGATTGACGACGTTATGTCATTTTAGCATATTCCTAAAAAGGATGCTATCACATTCCTGACAAATACTCTCGGGATTTCGCAATTTTCAATTAATATTTCTTATTATTAACTAAATCTCCGCTTAAAAAAGAGTAATTTGTCAGTATTCGATGGTTATTAAAGGAAAGCCTATGGTTATGCGATTCGTCCCCTGTTGATCTTCTTTATGCACTGCGATTTGTGCTGAAACCGAATGAATTCCGCTAACTATTGAACGTTTCAAATCAGGAATCGAATACGTACGGCTGACTGTTGCGACATCCTTATAGCTCTCTTTCTCACTTACAGTTTCAAATTGCTCTTTGAGTAACCCTTCCGTTTGAGAAAACACTTCTTCAGGTCCTCCCTGCTTTTCAGCGATTCCTTGAAGGGATACATTCCATTCTGCCTTGATGTTACTCTGTTCTAGCATTGTACTTACTTCATCGGCAATCACCTGAAAGCTGGCTTCATTCTGTAAATCAGCCGTATCTAACGTCACGATAACATAACTATTTCCTTCTTCAAGCTCGCTCCAAAATAAGGAAAGACGCGATTCATATGGTTTTGCCGCTGTTGAACGATAGGTCATACGCCCTTCTTCCTCTATACCTGATGGCACAGTCAATCCAAGACGGGCACAAAGCTTAGCCACTTCAACAGAAGGATCATTGTACCCACTGATTGCCCCTTGCCATTTTAAGACGATATGCAGTGGAGAATCGGATACCGTTGTCTTTTTTCCGAGATCTATTAAACTCATCAGAGAACCATTCAGTTCTGATGTTACAGAAGCTTGAGAAACAACCTCGTCAAGGGCGATTGATTTCGCTTTAACGCTTTGAAAGTTTACCAGTAGAGCTACAGTGCAGCACACGAATAATAATATAAAAAGAGTCCCTTTTTTTGTTCCGTTGTTCAACATTGTCTTCAGCATGATTCATTCTCCCTTTCGAGTCTCTCTAGCAATCTACTAGACAGTATGTTCCAATTAGGAGATTCTATACCTGAAATATCCCCACAAAGTGAGGTTTTATGCTTCGATGCGTACTCAGGTACTTTGCGGGGGCCCCAAAACATACTTTCTTACATTTTAAAAAAAAGGACTGAAGCAAGAGGCTTCAGTCCTTTGGTTTCTATTCAGCTAGTCCATTTTTATATGCATAAATTGCTGCTTGGGTCCGGTCTTCCACACCCAGCTTCGCGAGAATATTCGTCACATGAAATTTCACGGTCTTGATCCCAATTATTAGTTGATCAGCGATATCCTGATTCGATTTACCTTGCGCCAGCAGACGTAATACTTCCATCTCGCGCTCCGTAAGCTCTTTATAAGCAGGGGATTCACCCTTTGCATTGTTTCGAAAACGGTTCATCATTTTAGATGCCACCTGTGACTCGAGTACAGACTGCCCTCTTGCCGCTGCGCGTATTGCATCCGCCACTTCACTAGCTCGTGAGGTCTTTAGTAGATAACTGAACGCACCCGCTTCAATAACTGGATACATTTTTTCATCGTCCAGATAACTTGTTAACACAATGACTTTGATTTCGGGATACTGCTTCATTAGCTGTTTTGTTGTTTCAATCCCATCCATACCATCCATTACGAGATCCATCAGGACTACATCAGGATTGTACTCTTGTGCCAGGCGGATACCTTCTTCTCCACTTCCAGCTTCACCTACAACTTCAATTCCGTCCTCAGTACCCAGAACAGCAGCTAGTCCGATCCGTACCATTTCATGATCATCTACAAGTAATACCTTAATGGCTTCCTCCATCTCCATGGTCACTCTTTCCTCCTATTATTCATTGACTAATGGAACGGTAATTTCAATCCGCATTCCTTTACCCGGAGCAGTAATAAACTGAATGGAACCTCCGATTTCATTCATCCGCTCCTGCATGTTCGACAAACCGTAGGAAGTTTGTTTACTATCGTCCAATTCAAAGCCAATCCCATCATCACGCAGCGTCAAGCGAACCGTATCTCCTCGCCGATGCAGCTTGATTTCCATCTTTTCCGCTTTCGCATGACGAAGCGTATTGGAGATTGCCTCCTGTACAATTCGGAATAAGTGATTCTCTACCCCTTTTAGCAATTGCACATCAGGATCCATCTCGAATACAATTTCGATCGGAACCTTGACCTCAAGTTCCTTGATCAACTCCTGCAGACCCTGCGCTAATCCCTTACCTTCCAAATAAACAGGTCTCAAATGCAGTAGCAGTGCTCTCATCTCTGATTGAGCTACAGCAGACATTTCTTCTATAAGTGCAATTTGCCGCTGCGCCTTGTCAAAATCCTTCTCCAGTGTCCGACCTACAGCCGTGGCGGTCATGGAGATCGCGAACAGCTGCTGAGAGACGGCATCATGCAATTCACGCGCAAGCCGCTGACGCTCCTCCATAATAGCAGATACCCGCGCCTGCTCCGCGAGCTTCGCGTTATTCGTAGACAATCGTTGCAGCGTCGTCACTTGGTTTTCCCATTTACCGCTGATTCGGCCCAATTGTTCTCCGAGCCTTCCCAGCTCATCGTCTCCTAAGTCAGGCATAGATAGCGTCAAGTTCCCCTTCTCCCACAATACGAGAGTTTCCCTCAGGCGTTCCAACTTTCGCTTTACACGAAAGCTCTGATAGAAACCAAAGCCAACCCCGAACCCTATCGGTAGCAGAATTAGAGTAAATGCCGTGCGTAATCCAATCGCCCAGCTTTCAAAAGGCTTTAAATAGCCATATGTATACATGGTGTACAATATCACAAGCAGCATGACAAAAGAGAACAGAGCCCCCTCACCCATACTGCGTGACATCATGTTTTTGTTCTTTTTTTCCATACGGGGACCCTCCCTTCTGTATCAAACTAATCAGGATAATCGCACATCCAAATCTCCCATCAAATAAGAAACACTAAATTTCACCTTATATTCACTGCTATCGTAGTTAGGGGACTTCCAATTTAGACGGTTTAGCATACCTGTATCACGCCCATTACCGAATTCAATCGATCCAAAAAGCACAAAGGCCTCAATTTCTATACCATAATCCTCTGACAATTGAATGTCCATATCACCAAAGATCCCCTGAAATAGCATAACCGTTTCCTTTTGCTCCGCCATAGCCAGTGAAAGATCAAGATCGGCCTCTCCAAGGATATGCCATGAGCTGAGGCTATGCATCACCCAGGGTGAGCGATCCCAGTCAAATCTAGATGAAAAGTTCTGCTTCTGCATGAACCCTTCCTTACGCTGAACCCTTTTGGATTTAGTAAAAAACATTCCCAGTGAGATCAAGCAAATCCCCAGCACTAGCACAAGATGATCCAGCAAAAGCAACACAGCGCCAATTCCGAGCAGCTTATAACCCTGCTTCACTTTGCCTGACGTCGTGCGGTAGACCCCTAGGAGCAGGAATAGAAGCGCGACAATGGAGAAAAAGCCGAGCCATCTACCAAAAATCATCATGCAGCCAACACCGATCAGTCCGATGGCAATCAAACGGTTTCGTTTATCCATTTCGCACCTCCTTAAAGTTTAAGTTTTGCTTCGGAAAACTTTACTCATAAATATATTATAGCCAGCCGCTACAAAAGCCATATCGGTATGGAGATCCATACCGTATGGCTTCTTCTTGTCCAGCATATCATATCTACTTAAGTTTTAGGAACAGGATTTATTCTTCTTTTTTGTTTAAAGAAGGAGCAGCTGGTGTATCATTCAGCTTGCTTCTCAGCGCAGCTAGTTGCTCATCCACTTTCAGTTGTTTCTCAACATCGACTGGTTTAGTGTAAGCAGCGGATGGGCTGTAAGGTGCACGCATTACATCTGCTTCTGCTTCAAGCTGCATAATTTTCTCTTCCATCCGGTGGAATCCGAGTGACGCACTGCCACTTTCGATGGAATGTACGCTGCTGATTTGCGTCATTTGTTTCTTCGCTTTAGCCATTTGAGCGCGGGATACGAGCTCGTTACGCTTGTTGCGCAGCTTGTAGAATTCATCCTTCATATCATGCAGCTGCCCAACCAATTCCTTCGCTTGCACTTCGGCTTGAGCGTGAAGATCGCTGTATTCCGCTTGTTTTTGGTCGAAGTAGATTTTTTCCTCCAACAACTTGCGAGTCACTTCTTCTTGACCGTTTTTCAGTGCCAATTCAGCTTGCGCTCCACGCTGTGCGGACATTTTCGCTGCTTCTTCCACGCGTTGTTTCATGCGACGCTCGTTCGCCATTTGCTTGGCAACTGTAACTTCCGCTTCGTGAATTTCAGCCTCCATATCGCGCAGATATTGGTTTAGCATTACGATTGGGTCCTCTACCTTATCCAACAAGTCATTTACCGACGCCTTTGTCATATCTTTAATTCTTTGAAATACTCCCATGATTTACAATTCCCCTTTCTCATATTTAGACAGTTTTTGTTTGAGTTCTTCTACTTCTTTTTGCAGAGCCTTCTTCTCAATATCCTTCATCATCGCATCCAAACCGGAGTCCGGAGCGGAATATGCATTGTTCTTCTCAAAATTCGGATTGTAATTAGGCTGGCGTCCATAAGGTCCATGTCCACCATTGGCATGCGGTCCGTGTCCATGTTCCGGTCTACCTGAGTAAGTACCATCGAATGGGCCACCCGGTGCGCCAGGGCCTGGTCCGAAAGGATTATAATGCGTAGGCTCCTTCGGAATGACCAGCGCTGCAATGAAGTATACTGGAATCACGGCACCTCCTGTAAACGGAATGCTGACCAGTAACAGAATCCGGAATAGCGTGGAATCAATACCGAGTGTCTCAGATAATCCACCCGCAAGACCCGTCATCACTTTATCTCTGGTTGAACGATATAATCGACTCATAGCGCTACTCCTTTCCACCATTGTTCAGTTTCTCCTTTAGGCGAGCCATTTCTCTTTCGAGTACGGTTGCTACGGTCTCACCTGCTTGCACCGCATATTCCTGTCCCATGCGCCGTAAATCGCGCAGGCTCTTCGCTTCTAATTCCCAATCTGACATCCGATCTTCCAGACGTCCGAACATTTTGGGAACATCACCGCCGTTACCATAAGTACTGGCTCTTTGATTCATACGTTGCTGTAGTCTCAGCGACTCCATCCGTGCTGCATAATACTGACGTTTGCTGTACACCGTCTGATACTCTATTTTCAGCTCATTCAGCTGTCCTTCAAGTTCAAACAAGGATTGCTTACTTTGTTCAAGTAGCCCGCTGTACTGCTCCAATTTTTCCTCGTGAATAATTTTTTCTTGTAAAGCCAGCTTTGCGAGATGATCCTCGCCCGCTTTTAGCGCAAGTAGCGCCTGTTCCTCACGTTTGTTTCTCATGGCAGTCGCTTGGTTCACTTGCTGCTGCAATTGCTTCGTATGGGAAGCGTATTGCTGATACAATCTTTCAGCTTCACTGATTTCCTCACGGGTTGAATGTAGAAATTGATCAATTAGCTTCACAGGATCTTGGCTTTGCTCCAGACGTTCATTTAGATTAGCTACCGTAATATCCCTCATGCGACGAAAAACACTCATAATCTCCTGCTCCCTCCCTGCTTCTTGTTTAAGTACAATTCTTCTTAATAAGTACCATTTCTTCTACCCTTTAAAGCTGACACGCCCCATACGATCAACGCCACACCCAGAAGGGGTCCGATGATCCAGGAAAGCTTCGCGATCAAGCTCATGACACCAATGAACATTAATACCCAACCGATAATCTTGCGTCCACTCTTAATCCCATAGTACCCGAGAACAACCAGCAATACTGGGAACAGTAGTCGGAAAATACCGTGAATCAGAGGAAGCGCTAAACCGAGCAGCATTACCGCACCAATCACAATCAGTACAACCGCCAATCCGTTTCCTTGTCTTCTTTGCATTATTTTCTCACCGCCTTTCGTTGTCCTTAACCTTATAGCCTTATTCTAGAGCAATTCTCAGACTTTCAAAACAGACCAACGACGGTTTTTGGTACTGGACCTTAGTCGAGGTAGGTGTGCGACTGCAGACCATTACAGGGCTAGTTGCAAGAGATAACCAACCTATCCACATATAAATTGGGTACGAACCCATCAAAAATTGAACGGACATCACCCTAAATGGATGATGTACGTTTGTATTATCCTTATCCCAAAACTAACTATTTTATATAAAACAAATCGTTTACTATGTTATTTTTGAGGACTACACTAACTATTTATTCTAGAAGACTACATTTAATATACAGTAAACATTTTTAATGATTATAAGGAAAAACTCTACTTTCAAGTGCCTACTAAATAAATTCTCACTTTCGAATAAATCCCAAAAATGTATAATGATCAAATAAGAAACAAAGGAGAATTACCATGAACATACTGATCGTTGAAGACGACCGTAGCTTAAACAAAGGAATCGCTCTTACTCTTTCTCAAAACGATGTGGTGATCCATCAAGCCTATGACATTGCTGCGGCGGAAAATATTGTTGCAGTTCACCCTATCGATCTCATCATTCTGGACATCAATTTGCCGGACGGGAGTGGGCTAGATTATTGCGAACAACTTCGCAAGACCTCACGTGTACCCATTATTTTTCTAACCGCGAATGATATGGAGTCCGACATTATTACCGGCTTTGGATTGGGAGGCGATGACTATATCACCAAACCGTTCAGCCTGATGGTTCTACGTGCCAGAGTAATGGCACTGCTCAGGAGGACGGACTCGCAAGGCGCTGGCAAAATAACACTGGGTCCGTTAGAACTCGATTTTGAGAAGTTGGAGTACTGCAAACATAAACAGCCGCTCCAGCTGAGCAAAACCGAGCAAAAACTGCTGCGGCTGCTGGTGACGAATACGGGCAACATTCTGACCAGAGAGCAGCTGATAGACAAGATCTGGAGCCAGGATGCTGAATTCGTAGATGAAAACGCATTGACTGTAGCCATCAAACGGCTGCGTGCTAAACTTGAGGACGACCCGGCAGCGCCTAAATATATTAAGACCATCTACGGACTGGGATACATGTGGACTGAAGGACAAAAGCCATGAATAAAAATGGAGTCCCTCCCCATTTCAAGCAAGTACATAGGCTCTTTCTGCTGATCATCATTGTCCTCGTGGCCTGCTTTATCGGTAGAATAATGTTTCTGTACGGGTTCGACCCCACTCTGCTCCAACTCACTTCGTTATTCATCATCTGTCTATTAGCAACAGGAGCCGTATGGGTATGGTTATGGAACCGCCAGATCGCAAACTATATGCAGACCTTGGATACAGCGATTGAGCGGGCTATGCATGACCAGCCACCACTCACTAACTATGAAGAAACAGCTCTGTCTTCGATGGAACATAAACTAAAACGCTACATAGGGATTGCTAAGACGAATGAGCGGAATCTTCAGACGGAGAAAAACAAAATAAAAGAGCTGTTATCGGATATCTCCCATCAAACCAAGACACCTCTCTCTAATATCATGGTATTCAGTCAATTGCTGGAGGAGATGCCCGGACTAAATGAGAATGTCCGATACTACGTGCAGCATATTCAAACGCAGTCGGATAAGTTGGATTGGCTAATCCAGTCTCTAATCAAATTATCACGGCTGGAAACAGGAATGATCTCCCTGCAGCAGTTTGAAGCGAAACCGCTCATTCAGACTCTGACGAAGGCATTATCCCAGGTGTATACCCAAGCGGAAAGCAAACAAATTACCATTAATATTGACTGTAGGTCACACATCGTAGCCAGCCACGATGTTAAATGGACAAGTGAAGCACTATTCAACCTGCTGGAGAATGCTGTGAAATATACACCGCATAGCGGACAAATTTCCATTCTTGCTGAAAGCAATGAGATGTTTACCTGTATTCACATTACCGATACTGGGCTTGGAATCCCCAGCGAAGAAATCCATCACATCTTTAAGCGGTTCTACCGGGGGAAGCAGGCGCGTGAATTCGAGGGGGTCGGCATCGGGTTATTTTTGTCCAAAGAGATTATCACGGCGCAGGGTGGTCATATCAAAGTCAGTTCTGAAGCCGGAAAAGGTACAACATTCTCCGTTTTCTTGCCCCAGCGATAAAATAGAATGTGTCATTATGGTCAGAATTCAGACATTCTCCTGTCAGATTGATTTGTTACCCTTAGATTATGGACAAAACGATCTTATTGGAGGGGAAAAGTTATGCCTATTTTACAGACTGAAAATTTAAAAAAACACTATGGAAAGATCGGCTCTGGTGTTAAGGCTCTGGACGGTGTATCACTGGCGGTGGAAAAAGGCGAGTTTGTCGCTATCGTCGGTACTAGCGGCAGCGGTAAAAGCACTCTTCTTCATATGCTAGGTGGATTGGATCGGGCAACTGAGGGCAAGGTTTACGTGGACGGGAACGATATTTTTGCGATGAGTGACGAGAAGCTGACCATTTTTCGGCGCAGATCGGTGGGGTTTGTTTTTCAGAACTATAATTTGGTGCCCATATTAAATGTGCGGGAGAATATTGTACTGCCTATTGAGCTGGACGGTGGCAAAATAGATGAGGCTTATCTTGATCTGATCATCCGCACCTTGGGCTTGCAGGAAAAAGTGAATACTCTACCTTCTAATCTGTCTGGTGGGCAGCAGCAGCGGGTGGCGATTGCCAGAGCATTGGCAACCAAGCCATCAATTATCTTGGCGGATGAGCCCACAGGTAATCTGGATAGTAAAACAAGCCAGGAAGTACTGATTCTGCTGAAGCA
This sequence comes from Paenibacillus sp. FSL K6-0276, assembly GCF_037977235.1. Taxonomy (NCBI): domain Bacteria; kingdom Bacillati; phylum Bacillota; class Bacilli; order Caryophanales; family Paenibacillaceae; genus Paenibacillus; species Paenibacillus sp. FSL K6-0276. The sequence goes on from NZ_CP150276.1 coordinate 5,308,783, forward strand.
GATGAGTGAGAAATTCTACCAAACTATCGTGATGATCACGCACAATGAACAAATTGCTCAAACTGCTGACCGCATTATCCGTATTGAAGATGGCATCATTTTCACTGGTCAACCCCGCAGCTCCGAAGTGAGCCAGCCATGATCAGTACGAATAATCGCAAGACCATTGCTGCTTTAGCCAAAAAAAGCCTCAAAGCCAACCGGGCTCGCAATTTTACTATCATCTGTGCCATTGTACTGACTACCGTTTTGATCACCGCCGTGTTTACCATGGCGCTCAGTATTAACAAATCGATGCAACACGCACAAATGCAGACTACCGGTAGCGATTATCATGGAAGCTTCAAATATCTGAATCCTGCCGAGTTGGAGAAGCTGAAGAATCATCCATCCATCAAAGAATATGGCGTTTTCCTTAAGGTTGGCGATATAAGCACCAGTCTGTTCAAGAATAACCGCGTAGAGGTACTTCGTGTTGACGAGAATTATGTCAAACATGGATTTATCAACTTTATAGCTGGTGGTTTGCCTTCCCGTGTGGATGAAATCGTCCTAAATACTTGGGCGCTTGACATGCTTGGAGCAAAACATGAGTTAGGCCAGATTGTGAAGCTGGATATAGACACGGGTGAAAAAGTCATAAGCCAAGACTTTAAGATCTCCGGATTTTACGAAACCGATCAAAATTTAGCAATGTCAGGATTGGCTTTTGTATCAGAAGCTTTCACACAGAAGAACATTTCCCAAATTGATCCGGACCTCTCTGAAGCAACGGGTTCTTATGTGAACACCTCAGATTTGGCGGTGATGTTTAATAATTCTTATAATATTGAAAAGAAGGTACAAAAGATTTTGGCGGACACCGGCCTGGATGTGCCCTATGGTGTAAATCCTGCTTATACGAGTGTCTCTCTCTCTGAAAATCTAGTGAATATCATTCCTTATGCAGTTGTCATTCTAATCACAATGCTGAGCGGCTATTTGCTGATTTACAATATCTTTTTTATTTCCGTCGTGCGGGATGTGAAATTTTATGGACTGCTAAAGACCATCGGCACCACACCTCGACAACTGAAAAAAATCATCTCCATTCAGGCTCGCTCACTTTATCTCGTCGCGCTGCCCTTTGGATTAGGGTTTGGATATCTGCTAGGCTTACTGGTTCTCCCCATGGCCAACTCAATCTCAAGCAATACTTCCGGTAATGTCTATTCTGCTAGCCCGTGGATATTTATTGGCGCAGCAGCATTCTCGTTTATGACAGTATGGATCGCCGCAAGCAAACCGGGTCGGATGGCCTCGCGAACCTCGCCAGTAGAGGCTGTAAAATTTGCTGGAGTCAGCAGCATCGGAAAACGGAAAACCAAGAAATCAAAACATGGAGCAAAACTTCACAACATGGCGTTCTCCAACCTGCTCAGAAGCAAAAAAAAGCTGATCTTGATGCTCTCTTCGCTCTCCTTGAGTATCATCTTATTCAGCACCATTTTTACAGTAATCTCCTCTTTGGATGTGAATAAATATCTGCGTGCTTTTATCTCCGGAGATTTTGTGGTTCAGAATGAAGTGTTAGTCAGTATTAGAGGAGCTCGAGACGGTGATCCTTATAAGCTTTCGGAGGAATTCGCCAACAATCTAAGTAAAATTGACGGTGTAGAAAGTGTAGATAAGGTTTACTACAGGTATGTTCCATATCCTGTCGATGATGCGGTCCGGGCTATTTTAGAGCCATCGGCCGCTGCTGCTGACCCACATCCTTATCTTCTCTCCACTCTAGATAAGGGGGGAATGATCTACATTAAACTATATGGATTAGATCCAGGTTGGTATGATCTTTTGGACAAGGATATTATCGAAGGTGAGTTTAACAGGCAGAAGTTTTCTTCAGGAAAATATGTGATCATAACCGAGGCCAATCTAATGGAAGAAGATAGCTACCGCTCCTATTATCATCCTGGAGATACAATCACTTTCGGGAAGTCGGGGAAGTCTTATGAGGTGATGGCGGTATTAAAAAATGATGCGGTATATGCTGCAACAACAAAAGCTTTCTCCGTGTTAGGCTATAATGCCTTCCTCCCTGCTCCGGAACTGCAGAAGGAAATACCGCAAGGCACCGATCCGGCCTATATCGTTTCAGCCACACTGCACGTCGATCCGACTAAGCTGGACCAGGTAGAACAAGCTGCCAAAGCTCTAACAGATTCGACAAATGAATTAACCTTGAAATCCAGGGAGGATTACAAGGAGGAGCTTGGCGGATTTATTCGCATTTTTCAAACCATAGGTTATAGTCTTAGTTTAGTCATTGCTCTCATCGGCGTGTTGAATTATGTTAATACCGTACTTACTGGAGTCATCTCCCGCAGAAATGAATTTGCCATGCTGGAGAGCATCGGCATGACCAAAAAGCAATTAAAACGTATGTTAATTTATGAAGGACTCTACAATGTGCTTTGTACTGTGCTCATAACGTCAACATTAGGTGTGCTGCTGACCTATAAGATTTCCAAAAGCATCACAGAAGTTATAGCCTTTACGGTATTCCGAATGAGCTGGTTGCCGTTTATCTTCACCGTTCCTGTTATGTTAATCATTGCTTTCGCAGTGACGCTGAGAGCATATAAAACAATATCCCAAGCAACAATTGTGGAACGGTTAAGAGAGATAGAGTAGCAGCACAGCAAGCAAAAACGCCTTCGGCGTCCCTAAAGGACGGTAAGCGTTTATGCGAGAAGTATAAGGATATTGTATAGCGTGAAACTTATACTTTCTATATTTTAAAATATCCCCTCAAAGTGTAGCTTTTCTTCGATGCGTACACATGTACTTTGTGGGGGCCCCAAATATATACTCTCTGATACGTTAAAAAAAGGGCAAGCCACCGCCAACGCGGCAGGACTTGCCCTTTTCTTATAATAATCAGTTATTTTTTATATTATTTAAAAGCAGGTAATGCGATATCCGCGTAATTATCTTCAAGGAATTTCTTCACTTCAGGACCGCTAATCCGTTTAGCTAGCTTCTGAATCGCGTCAGAGTCCTTGTTATCTTCACGCGCAACCAAGGTGATCGTGAATTCTGAATCTTTTCCTTCAGTAATCAGCGCATCTTTCTTTGGTGTTAATCCAAGCGGGCTAGCATAAGCCGGAGTCATGGCTACCAGATCGGCATCATCCAGCATACGAGCCAACATCAACAGATCTACTTCCTCAAACTTAAAGTTTTTTGGATTCTCAGTAATGTCTGCTTGTGTAGCTTGAATACCAACACCTTCTTTCAGCTTAATGAGGTCGGCAGCAGCGAACATTTGTAATGAACGACCGATATTCGAAGGATCATTAGCCATAACTAGCGTTGCACCTTCAGGAAGATCAGCTATATTCTTGTAACGCTTCGAGTACCCACCGTAAATAGCGTCATAAACAGGCTGTACCTCTACCAGATTAGAGCCTTTGCTTTCATTAAATTGCTTCATATAAGGAACGTGTTGGAAAAAGTTAGCGTCTACCTCTTTATTCGCCAAAGCCTCATTAGGCTGCACATTGTCAGACAGAACAACGATTTCAAGATCAATACCATCTTCCTTTAGAAGTGGCTTCACAATATCCAGAATTTCCGTCATTGGTGGAATCAAAGTAGCAATCTTTAATTTGGTTAGCTCATCGCTACCTTTTGCAGAATTGTTCTCGGCTGCTTTATTAGATCCACAACCCGCTACGACCAATACCATTAACATAAGCACAAGTATCATTGATTTTTTCATTACTACAACTAACCCCCAGTTTATATATTCAACCATTTTGTATTACATATATTTGAAGTACAGGATCAACGCTTATCTAACAGCCGTGAGATCGTCCCTCCTGTGAATTGAACCAACTGAACCAATACAATCATCACAATAATCGCATAGATCATCACTTCAGTCTCAAAACGCTGATATCCATAACGGATCGCAAAATCGCCAACCCCGCCCCCTCCAACAACCCCCATTACGGTCGAGTAAGAGATAAAACTAATGGTTGAGGTAGTAAGTCCGAGCACTAGACCCGAACGAGCCTCTACATATAGGAATTTAAAGATCAACCCCAGCTTCGAAGCTCCCATAGACAACGCCGCTTCTATGACTCCTTTAGGAACCTCCAGCAAAGACTGCTCCACCAGACGAGAGTAATAAGCTATGGCAACAATGGATAACGGAACCGTGGCTGCCATTGTTCCAATCGCAGTTCCGACAAGGAAACGAGTGACTGGAATGAGTGCAACGACAAGCAACAGGAATGGAAACGAACGGATAATATTTACGATGCTGTTGAGCACCAGTGACAATGTTTTATTCTCATAGAGCTGCCCTTTTCGGCAAAAAAACAACAATGTCCCGAGCGGAAGCCCCAGCAGCAGTGCGGCCCCAACAGAAATGCCGACCATTACAAAAGTTTCCCCGATCGATTCCCACATCTGTGCCTGATATTGAAGTACACTATCAAACATGAGTTTCCCCCGCTTTACCCAGAATTTGATCCCGGTACGAGCCGGTACGAACTGCAGCAGGTCGGAAATCACCATCTTCTCGAGAGAAGGAATCTACGATTTGACCATTTTCCATCACAGATACATGAGTGCATATGCTTTTGACAACATCCATCTCATGCGTAACAATCACTACCGTAACCCCAAGGCTTGAATTAATATGCTTCAGGACGTCCAGAATATCCGCAGTTGTTCCTGGGTCGAGTGAGGATGTTGGTTCGTCACATAGCAATAGTCCTGGACTATTCGAAAGCGCCCGGGCGATCGCTACACGTTGTCGTTGTCCTCCGCTTAACTGTGCGGGATATTGCTCTGCCTTATCAGCCAATCCGACAAAATCGAGACATTCCTTCACTCGCTTCATCCGTTCACGCTTCGGCACCCCTGCTAATTCCAGCGGAATCGAAATATTTCGTTTAACCGTGACGTTATTGACCAGATTAAATTGTTGGAAAATCATCCCAATCTTTTCCCTAGCTTTCCGTAGCTGTTTACTTGGCATTTCGGTTAAATGTTGCCCTTCTACGGTAACCGTCCCTTGATCCGGCTTTTCCAGCAGATTAATCAGTCTCAGCAGTGTAGATTTCCCTGCCCCGCTTTCACCAATAATACCGTGAATCGATCTCTTCTTAACCTCAAGCGATACATCATCAACCGCCTGATAAATACCGTCCTTCAGCTTGAATCCTTTACTCACCCGACTCAGCGATAGGATCGCAAACTCCCCCTTCCTTTCCAGATATACTGAAACCTTCTAAGACAAGGTTTGTACTATAATTATTTAAAAACTGTTTCACTAAAAATCTCTTTAAATAATAAGGCATTTTATGTTCTGTGTCATCATTTTTCTTGAAATGATATATCAGGAAATAATAGTGAAAGCATAAATCCCTTTATACCATGCTATTTTTATGTGTGTATCTCCCAATAAATTACTTTACTTAATCCCTCTTCAAATCAGGATTCTCCTGTTATCTAACTCCTAACCCCCTGTTACATCTATTTCAAGAACTAGGTCGCCACGAAAAAAAGGATGTCTAAGCTCGGTAGCTTAAGACATCCTTTAATTCTTTTCGTATTCCCTGATCTAAGACTTTCCGCCAAGCTCCCCACGAATCTTTAAGAAAACCTGATAGCTGCGCTCCGCGCATTCCGAAATCGCTATCGGATGAAATCCGGGAAGATCCGCATATAACGTATCATTGAGCGGTTCAATCCACGAAGCTGGCAACACACTTGCTCCAAGCTTCGCTCCCATAATAGAGCCCACAGTAGCCCCGTTGCAGTCTGTATCCATTCCTCCGTATACGGAAGTAACGACTGCCTTTTCGAAATCATTCCCGCCATAGACCAGCGAAGCAGCTACAAGAGCAGCATTATTATTGGTGTGCACCGCATCATAATGGCCGAATGTATCCCAAATCTTACTTACCAACTCTCGCTCACTCTTGGCTTTCTGCGCAATATCTATGCCTCGTAGAACGTCACTTGCCAGACGACTAGTACTAGGGACCTCACTAAGACCAATCTCAAGAATACGCTCGTTATCTTTTTCAGCAAAAGCTGCCGAAATCATCGCCGCATTAAACATCTCGCCATAGATCCCATTCTTCACATGTGAAAAAGAAGCGTCGCGCCAGCCTAACTCCGCCGCAAGCTCAGGATGGCCTGCCGCACCATAAGCCAGTCCATCTGCGCGTATAGCCGCACCGATCCACTCCCGGTACGGATTTAAGTGTATCCGTACTCTTTCCTGCCGCACCAGCCAATCCGCAGGCTTCTCCCCATGCAGATGAGACGTCTCCTGCGCAAAATTCATATACGACTGTGTCTCCGCCGTACACACCTGAGCGTATGTCAGATGTTTATGCCATAACTTCCCGATATCCCAAGAATCCCAGTCCAGCCCCTTCTGCTCCAGCAGCATAAGGCCCAGAACCGTATAACGAATATCATCATCACTTTCCATAAACTTAATAGTCTCTTGGGTACTAGCGTATGTCCATTCACTTAAGCCAAGACCATATTCTGCCTCTGCCCGTGAATGCCCAGGCGTATAGCCAGTAATTGGCCATGCATCGGCACCCCGGAACCACAGCTCAATATTCTCCCAGCCCGGACGTCCATCTTTACCGTATAAGTAGTCCCAATACTCTAGTGGTTTTCCGAGTGCGCAACCGACGCTTCTACCCAGCCAAGCTCCATAGAACTTGTCTCTCCACTCCGCTTCGCTCCATTCAGCATGCAGCTTGCGTGGACCTTCTGGACGTAGACGACGAATCTCCTCCAGTGAAGAAGGCTCTTCATAAGGAAAGTCCTCAGCAATGGTGAGCTCCATTAGCTCGTTGTATACTTGCATCAGCTTAATCTCGTCTTCTCCTGCAGCAGTTAGCTTTTCCGCGAAGCCATCGATCTGGCAGCCTTCTTCTCCACGTTGAACCAATTCAAACTGAACCGTCTCTTGAAGTCTCTCCCATCCTGCCATAAGTTACTTCCCTTCAGCCGCAAGCAGCAGTTCTTGATCAAGCTTTTCCAGTGAGTCAAAGATCAACTTCATAAACGCTTCCCGGTCTACTCCAACCAGCACTTCTACATTCGCTGGACGATCCGTCTTCTTCCTTTTGTCCGCAACCGTCATTCCCCGCGTCATCTTGCCTTCGGTCTCCACCGTTACATACAGATGCTCGGATTCAAACAGTTCTGGGTGCAGCAGCCAAGCAACAGCGCATGGATCATGTAGCGCACTGCCAACATAGCCCATTTTCTTCCCGTAAATCGAATAGAAATCTAGCAGCTCTCCGACCATAGTTGATACAGGACCACGCTCTTTCAATGCTACGATCTCATCTTCGAAAATTGCTGCCTTATCGGTCACATCCAGACCACTCATCGTGATCGGAATACCCGATTCAAATACGATACGAGCCGCTTCAGGATCTACATAGATATTAAACTCCGCAGTAGAGGTTACATTCCCATAAGAAATTCCGCCGCCCATCAGCGAAATCTTTTCAATTCTTTCCTTAATCTCTGGATAAGCTGTGATTAGCAGAGCGATATTTGTTAAGGGAGCCATCGGTACGAGTGTAATCTTCTCCTCCGAGGAACGGATGATATTCAGCATAAATTCTACAGCACCTTCTTCTACAGGCCGGAATTTACTTGGTGGCAATAGTGGGCCGTCCATGCCAGATTCACCATGCGCTTCCTCACCTGTAACAAGCTTGCCGAACAACGGACCAGCAGCCCCTTTGGCTACAGGAATTTCAGCATTCACAAAGCTGATTACCTTAAGTGCGTTTTCCGTGATTTTGTCCAGAATCTGATTTCCACCGACCGTTGTAATCCCGCGCAGATCCAGCTTCTCCGAATTTGCTATTGCAAGCAGGATAGCGATTGCGTCATCATGCCCTGGGTCGCAGTCAATAATAATAGGTGTTCGCATAGTAATTCACTCCTTAGTTGTATAGATCCTCGTTACTCCTATCGCTATTTCACTAGCGGACTTTTAAGCTTTTTGTTCTTTTTCCGTGTCTCAGATACGGCATAGATCACAAGTCCAATTACCGTTGCTACATAAGGAAGCGTCGCGATCAGTTCAGCAGGAATCTTCAGGACCTGTAGCGCATTCGATAACGCGTCTGCCGTACCAAATAATAGAGAGGTCAGCGCCGTACCCACTGTCGTACTTCTACCCATAGACTCTGCGGCAATCGCAATCCAGCCCCGACCAGCGATCATATCGCGGGTAAAGAGTGACAGGTAACCCATCGACATGTAAGCACCACCTAAACCAGCGAAAAATCCACTAAGCAGCAAAGCCATATACTGTATTTTCACAACACTTACACCCACGGATTGAGCCGCATGAGGATTTTCACCCACTGAACGAATGCGAAGACCAAGCGGTGTACGGTTTAAGAGATAGTAGACAACAAACACAGCAATGATAGATACATATGTCAAAATGTGATGCCCTGATAGAATAGGCCCAAGTACCGGAATATCCTTAAGCAAAGGAATCTCTACACTTGGTAGCACTTTACTCGCAAGAGAAGTAGAAGATCCCTTGTCTCCACTAAGTAGATAAAGAATAAACACGGTTCCCCCCGAAGCGAACATATTAATAGCTATGCCACCGAGAATGATATGTGTTTTGAATTTCAGTGTGAAAAAAGCTAATATTCCAGCGATCAATGTTCCAGACATCACAGCCCCAAGTAAACCTACCCACGCGCTATGCGTGTAGCTGCTTACAATGACACCAGCTAAAGCCGCGACAAGCATGATGCCTTCCATACCGATGTTGATGATTCCAGCCCTATTAGAGATTAGCGCTCCCAGTGCAGCGAATAGAATCGGTGTCGTCACTCGAAGGACAGAGAAGGCAAAGTCAGTCGTAAAAATCACATCAAACAAGCTGTTCACGCTTCCTTCGCCTCCTTCAAGAGCATCCGATTTTTCCAGAACTTCAGGAATTGCTCAGCCGAAATCAGAAGAATGATAATCGCCTGTATGATAGAAATCATCTCTGAAGGTACATCAGATAGACGTGCCATCATGTCGGCTCCGATCCGGATATACGCAAGGAACAATGCAGCACCGATTACGGATAGCGGATTATTCTTGGCTAACATCGCTACAAGGGCACCATCTAAGCCATAACCTGGTAACGAAGTCCATTGGAATCGGTTATACATCCCTAGCACTTCTACGGAACCACCCATCCCCGCGATAAAACCTGCAATCAAGTGAACCAGTATAATAACCTTCGCTGTCTTCATGCCTGAATAACGTGCAAAGTTCCGGTTGATGCCTGTCATTCTCAGCTCGTATCCCCATTTAGTCTTGTATAGGAATAAATGTGCTGCAATAATAAGCACGATCACGATGATCAGTCCGGTATGAATACGGGTGCCAGGTACCATCTTGCTCAGCAGTGCCGTTTTCTCGAATTTGTAGGATACATTGGCGAACGCTTTGGCATCACGTAAGTGATAGTTCAGTAGATATAAACCTACTCCAAACAAAATATTATTGAACATCAAGGATGTAACGAGCTCATTGGCATTCCATTTGGCTTTGAGGATCCCGGGTATTGCGGAGAGCAACGCACCTACAATAGAACCCGCAGCAATAGCTACTATCGGATGCAACCAGCCGTCCAGCGTCAAATGAATAGCCAACACGGAAGTTACAACACCGGAGAAATAGAAAATCCCTTCAGCTCCCAAGTTGAACATATTTGCCCGGAACAACAAGGAAACTGCTAGCCCTGTGAACATGAGCGGAATGGCCATCTCAATCACATTACCGATATGTCCTTTACTGGATAGCGGCTCAAATAGGAATATACCAATCGTCTTCACCGGCTGATTACTGACCAATGAGATGATCAGAAAAGCAATAGCGAGTGCAATTACGATTACTGCCGATGTTCGAATGTATTCAAAATATTTTACTTTAAACATGATTTACGGCCCTCCTGATTTGCTCCTCGTCCTGTCGATGAATCCCTAGCATATAAAGCCCTAATTCTTCTTCACTAACCTTAGAAGGCTCCTCGAAAAAGGCGACAATCTTTCCTTCATACATCACTAGTAGACTATCACTGATCTCTAAAATCTCATTTAAATCTGCTGACACTAGCAAAATGGCGCAATCGTCTGAGCGTAGCTCCAATAGCTTCTGATGTATGAACTGCGCCGCGCCTATATCCACACCCCGCGTCGGCTGCTCTGCTATAAGCAATTGCGGTTCAGTAGAACACTCTCTAGCTACGACAACCTTCTGCATGTTACCACCTGATAACATTCCTATTGGCTGAGAAGGTCCCGAACAGCGGACTTTAAATTCCTCTATAAGTGATACTGCAAGCTTGGCAATTCGTGATCCATTTAAAAAAGGACCTTTATTCATAGCTTTTGTACGATACTGAGTGGACAGCAGATTATCCGCTATACTCGCATCACTGGCTATCCCTTGATGCATCCGATCCTCTGGGATATAGGAAACGCCTAGCTTACGAATATCCAAAATATCCGATTCACGAATATCCTTTCCCTTCACTAGCACAGAGCCCTGGCTTGAGACCCCTCTTAGGCTACCCGTAAGAGCCTCAATGAGCTGTGTCTGCCCATTCCCTTCTACGCCAGCAATCCCGACAATCTGTCCCCCGCGTACCGCAAAGTTGATATCTGATAGCAACGCTTTGCCGTGTGCATCATTTACACCTAAACCCTGCACAGTGAGTACCGGCTCGCCAATAGACAGCATCTCCTTGTCATATTTCAACACGACATCTCTGCCCACCATGAGTCGCGAGATTTCTTGCTCCGTGACATCCTTCGTTTGGAAGACCCCTTCACTACGTCCACTACGCATAATCGTAATTCTGTCGCAGATCGCTTTAACTTCTTTCAACTTGTGTGATATAAAAACTATCGTATGACCCAGCTCTCTTAATTGTTTAAGCTCTCGGAACAGTTCCTCTGTTTCCTGTGGGGTCAACACCGCGGTCGGCTCATCCAGAACTAGGATTTTCGCTCCACGCAGCAGCGCCTTCAGAATCTCAACCTTTTGCTTCATACCAACAGTGAGATCCTCCACTTTTGCTTTAGGATCGACGGCTAGATTGTATTTCTTTGCAGTCTCTTCGGTCATGCGTACAGCTTCTGCATAATTGATGCCGACGCCTTTACGAGGCTCCATACCCAGCACCATGTTCTCTGCTACCGTAAAAGAAGGGACCAGCATAAAATGCTGGTGAACCATACCGATCCCTCTATCAATGGCATCCTGAGCGGATTGCAGCTTCACTTTTTCACCCTTGATATAGATTTCACCTTCACTAGGCTCTTCCATGCCGAACATAATCTTCATTAAAGTTGATTTACCAGCGCCGTTCTCGCCCGCAATCGCATGAATTTCTCCCTCACGTAAAGAAAAATGCACGTCTTTATTTGCAACGACGCCATTGGGATACACCTTGGTAATTCCTCGCATTTCCAGCAGAGCTTTGTTCATAGTCTCAACGCCTTTCGACTTGGAGGTCTGCAAAAATATACAGCTGGAATTCCTCTGACCTAGAAGAATCTCCAACTGTAGGTTTATCACTATAATGCTGATCTTAGGCTTAAGGTTTAACTGCGTTGCGGATAGTTTCTATCTCTGTGGTTTCCATACCCATCGCATTATCAACCTTAATTTCTTTATTGATCAGCTTCTGCTTCACTTCTTCAACTTTGGCCTGAAGATCGGCTGGAAATACATTTTTATAGATATCATTCTCGGCAATACCTACACCATCATCTACAAAACTCAAAACATCACGTTTGCCCATTTCAAGCGTACCCTCTTGTAATTTCTTCACTGCACCTAGAATAGCTGTATCAATCTTTTTAATAGAAGAAGTAACGATTAAATTCGCTTTTTCGCTATCCGTATCGTTAAGTAACATCGCCTGATCGGAGTCTACACCGATAGCATATTTCTTCTTCTCTTTAGCTGCATCAAAGATCCCTAGGCCTGTACCCCCAGCTACGTTAAAAATAACATCCACACCGGAGTTATATTGAATTAGCGAAAGCTCCTTGCCTTTAGCCGGGTTAACAAAATCACCAGCGTACGACACAGCCACCTTCACATCAGGATCAACATATTGAGCACCTTGAATGTAACCCACCAAGAAAGCGTTAATCCCTGGAATGTCCATGCCGCCTACAAAACCGATCACATTCTCAGGATTAGCATTAGGCATGTCAGATTGTGTAGCTAGCGCCGCTACAGCACCTGCCAGAAAAGATACTTCATTTGTCGCATAAGACATGTTGTACATATTATCTGGTGCTTCATCGATATCGGTATCATAGTTAATGAATTTTTTATCTGGATATAATTCAGCCGTTGCATTAAACATCTCTGTAATTTCTGATCCGCCAGAAATAATAACATCCCAATCCTCAGCGGCGATATCGTTAAACGTAGGCTCCCATTTCGTTTTATCAACGCCCATTTCAACAACCTTTGTTTCTGCACCTAGTTCATTCTTAACCTTTTGCAGACCGTTATTTGCGGAGTCAAAAAATGATTTATCCCCAAGTGTTCCCGGAATCAGCAATACAACCTTGAGTTTATCCCCTGAACCTGTTTCTCCACCTTCAGCCGCATTTGATCCTGCATTCGCAGCAGAGCCGTTATTAGACGTTTTATTTCCACAAGCTGTGACCATTACCATTACTACAAGTAACAACAAAGAGAGAACTTTCTTTTTCATTTTTCTATTCACCCCTATTTATAGTTGGTTAGTAACTCGCAAAATCCCCATCTTAGTCCATTGTATAATTCACGATTAAGCCTAGAAACTCACTTTTTGCAAATCAAAGCATCTTAAATCTAATAAATTTAAGGATTTCGCTAAAAAAAGTGATAATATTGTTAAATTATCCTATAATCCGTTCAATTCCCGAACGAGGTGGCCAGTCAGGTTGCGAACTTCCGGATTTATTGATACGATCATAACAAATATTATTGAAAATAATTATATGATTTCGGTTACATTTTTGTATGATTCGGCTAAAATACAAATATGGGAGGGTCATCATGGATCGTGTTCTATATATTGTAAGCGCAACACATGAGCTAAACACTTATATTCCTCCCCATCAGCATGAATGCTATGAACTGGTCTATTATATACAGGGAGTAGGAACAACCAATGTGGGCCCGCGAAGTTATCATTTTCGTTCATCTTCATTCGCGCTTGTGCCACCCAATCATAAACATGACGAACATCATCGTGAGAATGCAGATGTATTATTTGTAGGTTTCCATTCAAATCACCCGAATATGAAGAATTTTTTAGGTGTATTTGAAGATGATAAAGACCATACTGTTTTACAAATCTTGCTTCGAATGAAAGCAGAGTTTACGCGCAAGCAAGATGGATTCTCCGAACTATTGAACCTGCAAATGAGCGAAATTACTGTTCATCTGATACGACTTCTTAGCGCTTCTGGTTTTCAGTCTCCAACTGAAGACAGAATACAATATGTTCTAAACTATATGAATGAGCACTACCGCAATAAACTATCGGTTGCAGCACTCTCTGAGATGTCTGGATACAGCTATGATCATTTCCGCCATTTATTTAAAGAGCGATTCGGTTCTTCACCTCTACGCTATCTACTATTGAAGCGTCTGGATTATGCGAAGTCTCTCTTGCGACATACCCAAATGCATATTTCTGAAGTATCTGCTGCTGCTGGGTTTGTGAATGACGCTCAATTCTGCAATATGTTTAAACGTGAAGTTGGTCTCACACCGCGAGCATTCCGACTAAGCAGTCACTAAACCTACAATTCACTCCACTTCACATAAAAAAGCCGTTGATTAGAGACTACTCTAATTCAACGGCTTATGAATGAAACTTCAGAGACATAAAGAAAAAAGGTTTGTAAAGTTGCTTATACAAGCGACTTTACAAACCTTTTTGATATACCGGCGAGAGGACTCGAACCTCCACGGTTTCCCTCTCGATTTTGAGTCGAGCGCGTCTGCCATTCCGCCACGCCGGCACATATGAAATTAATGGAGGCGCCACCCAGATTTGAACTGGGGATAAAGCTTTTGCAGAGCTTTGCCTTACCACTTGGCTATGGCGCCATGTAAAATATGGAGCGGACGACGGGAATCGAACCCGCGACCCTCGCCTTGGCAAGGCGATGCTCTACCGCTGAGCCACGTCCGCATAAAATGGCTGGGGATATAGGATTCGAACCTATGAGTGACGGAGTCAAAGTCCGTTGCCTTACCGCTTGGCTAATCCCCAATAACATTTTAAAGTAAAATGGGGCGACTGATGGGTCTCGAACCCACGAATGCCGGAACCACAATCCGGTGCGTTAACCCCTTCGCCACAGTCGCCATATGATACTGAATTTTGATGCCATACTTCTTTGTTAAAGTAAATGGGGCGACCGATGGGTCTCGAACCCACGAATGCCGGAACCACAATCCGGTGCGTTAACCCCTTCGCCACGGTCGCCATATTAAACTTTATAAAAGAACTTGGCAGGGGCAGCAGGAATTGAACCCACACCAACGGTTTTGGAGACCGTTGTTCTACCTTTAAACTATGCCCCTAAAAACTGGTGGAGGATGATGGATTCGAACCACCGAACACTTACGTGAGCAGATTTACAGTCTGATGCGTTTGGCCACTTCGCTAATCCTCCAAGGATGGTGCCGGCGAGAGGACTTGAACCCCCAACCTACTGATTACAAGTCAGTTGCTCTACCAATTGAGCTACACCGGCATGGCACTCATTCTTTTGTGAAAATCATGGTGGCTCGAGACGGATTCGAACCGCCGACACGAGGATTTTCAGTCCTCTGCTCTACCGACTGAGCTATCGAGCCAAGATAAAAATGGCGGAACCGACGAGATTCGAACTCGCGATCTCCTGCGTGACAGGCAGGCATGTTAGGCCAACTACACCACGGTTCCAAAAGATATAATTGCTTAAGTAAAATTGGTTGCGGGGGCAGGATTTGAACCTGCGGCCTTCGGGTTATGAGCCCGACGAGCTACCGGGCTGCTCCACCCCGCGTCGTTAGTAATACAATATGGTGGAGGCTGAGGGGATCGAACCCCCGACCCTCTGCTTGTAAGGCAGATGCTCTCCCAGCTGAGCTAAGCCTCCGTAAACAACAATTGTTATTGTACCAAAGTTCACTAGGTAAAATCAAGTGAAAATTTGGTGACCCGTATGGGATTCGAACCCATGTTACCTCCGTGAAAGGGAGGTGTCTTAACCCCTTGACCAACGGGCCATACTAATTAAAAATTTGTGGCGGAGAGAGAGGGATTCGAACCCTCGAGACGCTTGTGGCGCCTACACGATTTCCAATCGTGCTCCTTCGGCCAAACTCGGACACCTCTCCATATGGCTCCCCGAACAGGACTCGAACCTGTGACAACTCGATTAACAGTCGAGTGCTCTACCAACTGAGCTATCAGGGAATATTCATACCAGGCTTAATCGCCTGAAAACTGAATCCGAATCGAATTTGCATTTTAAGTATAGGATAAGCCCTCGACCGATTAGTATTGGTCAGCTCCATGCATTACTGCACTTCCACCTCCAACCTATCTACCTCGTCGTCTTCAAGGGGTCTTACTAATTGGGAAATCTCATCTTGAGGGGGGCTTCACGCTTAGATGCTTTCAGCGCTTATCCCGTCCGTACGTAGCTACCCAGCCATGCTTCTGGCGAAACAACTGGTGCACCAGCGGTACGTCCATCCCGGTCCTCTCGTACTAAGGACAGCTCCTCTCAAATTTCCTGCGCCCACGACAGATAGGGACCGAACTGTCTCACGACGTTCTGAACCCAGCTCGCGTACCGCTTTAATGGGCGAACAGCCCAACCCTTGGGACCTACTTCAGCCCCAGGATGCGATGAGCCGACATCGAGGTGCCAAACCTCCCCGTCGATGTGGACTCTTGGGGGAGATAAGCCTGTTATCCCCAGGGTAGCTTTTATCCGTTGAGCGATGGCCCTTCCATGCGGTACCACCGGATCACTAAGTCCGACTTTCGTCCCTGCTCGACTTGTAGGTCTCGCAGTCAAGCTCCCTTATGCCTTTGCACTCTTCGAATGATTTCCAACCATTCTGAGGGAACCTTGGAACGCCTCCGTTACTCTTTAGGAGGCGACCGCCCCAGTCAAACTGCCCGCCTGACACGGTCCCCGTACCCGATTAGGGTACTAGGTTAGAACCTAGATACGATCAGGGTGGTATCCCAACGGCGCCTCCACCGAAGCTTGCGCTCCGATTTCTACGGCTCCCACCTATCCTGTACAGATCGTACCCAAATTCAATATCAAGCTGCAGTAAAGCTCCATGGGGTCTTTCCGTCTTGTCGCGGGTAACCTGCATCTTCACAGGTATTAAAATTTCACCGGATCTCTCGTTGAGACAGCGCCCAAGTCGTTACGCCATTCGTGCGGGTCAGAATTTACCTGACAAGGAATTTCGCTACCTTAGGACCGTTATAGTTACGGCCGCCGTTTACTGGGGCTTCGGTTCATAGCTTCGGGTTACCCCTAACCACTCCCCTTAACCTTCCAGCACCGGGCAGGCGTCAGCCCGTATACTTCGCCTTGCGGCTTCGCACAGACCTGTGTTTTTGCTAAACAGTCGCTTGGGCCTTTTCACTGCGGCCCCCTCGTGCTATTCACACTACCGGGGCACCCCTTCTCCCGAAGTTACGGGGTCATTTTGCCGAGTTCCTTAACGAGAGTTCTTCCGCGCGCCTTAGAATTCTCTTCTCGCCTACCTGTGTCGGTTTGCGGTACGGGCACCTTCTCCTGGCTAGAGGCTTTTCTTGGCAGTGTGAGATCATGACCTTCGCTACTGTAATTTTCGCTCCCCATCACAGCCCAGCCTTAATGATGTGCGGATTTGCCTACACATCAGCCTCACTGCTTAGACGGACATATCCATCAGTCCGCGTCACTACCCTCCTGCGTCACCCCATCGCTCATAGCGGATTACGGTGGTACAGTAATTTCAAACTGTTGTCCTTCGACTACGCCTTTCGGCCTCGCCTTAGGTCCCGACTTACCCTGAGCGGACGAGCCTTCCTCAGGAAACCTTGGGCTTTCGGCGGATCAGATTCTCACTGATCTTTTCGTTACTCATACCGGCATTCTCACTTGTATGCTGTCCAGCGCTCCTTACGGTACACCTTCAACCCACATACAACGCTCCCCTACCCCAGATACATACGTATCTAGCCATAGCTTCGGTGGTGTGTTTAGCCCCGTTACATTTTCGGCGCAGAGTCACTCGACCAGTGAGCTATTACGCACTCTTTCAATGGTGGCTGCTTCTAAGCCAACATCCTGGTTGTCTGTGCAACTCCACATCCTTTCCCACTTAACACACACTTGGGGACCTTAGCTGATGGTCTGGGCTGTTTCCCTTTTGACAATGGATCTTAGCACTCACTGTCTGACTCCCGGCAATAAGTATATGGCATTCGGAGTTTGACTGATCTTGGTAACCCTTGCGGGCCCCGCAACCAATCAGTGCTCTACCTCCACTACTCTTATACCGAGGCTAGCCCTAAAGCTATTTCGGGGAGAACCAGCTATCTCCGAGTTCGATTGGAATTTCTCCGCTACCCCCACCTCATCCCCGCATTTTTCAACATGCGTGGGTTCGGGCCTCCAGTGCGTGTTACCGCACCTTCACCCTGGACAGGGGTAGATCACACGGTTTCGGGTCTACGTCCACATACTAAATCGCCCTATTCAGACTCGCTTTCGCTGCGGCTCCGTCTTCTCGACTTAACCTTGCATGTTAAACGTAACTCGCCGGTTCATTCTACAAAAGGCACGCCATCACCCATAGATAGGGCTCTGACTTTTTGTAAGCACACGGTTTCAGGTTCTATTTCACTCCCCTTCCGGGGTGCTTTTCACCTTTCCCTCACGGTACTGTTTCACTATCGGTCGCCAGGTAGTATTTAGCCTTAGCAGATGGTCCTGCTGGATTCATACGGGGTTTCACGTGCCCCGCACTACTCGGGATCCGTCTCGGAGAGAACACAGTTTAGGTTACAGGGCTTTTACCTCTATCGCGGGCCTTTCCAGACCTCTTCACCTACCATATTCCTTTGTAACTCCATGTGAGACGTCCCACAACCCCTAAGAGCAAGCTCTTAGGTTTAGGCTGTTCCGCGTTCGCTCGCCGCTACTGACGGAATCACTATTGTTTTCTCTTCCTCAGGGTACTTAGATGTTTCAGTTCCCCTGGTCTGCCTCTACATCTCCTATGTGTTCAGAGATGAGTAACTGCGAATTACCACAGCTGGGTTTCCCCATTCGGACACCCCCGGATCAAAGCTTGCTTACAGCTCCCCGAGGCAGTTTCGTTGTTCGCCACGTCCTTCGTCGGCTCCTGGCGCCTAGGCATCCTCCGTGTGCTCTTATTAGCTTAACCTCAATTTTCTCCGGAGGAGAAATATTGTACATTGAATGAATTCAACACACGTTACTTCTTTCGGATTCCATTGTATTCACTAATAACTTTTACTTGTTTACACAAGTTGCTAAAAGATGTTCTAAAACGCAAATTCGTTTCGGTATCCAGTTTTCAAGGATCAAGTTTAAAGATGAGAGCTTAAACTCTCAAAACTGAGCAACGAGTGAGTATTTTGGAAGTTAAACTTCCGATTTGAATGTCTTCATTGCAGAAGACGATTCTCCATAGAAAGGAGGTGATCCAGCCGCACCTTCCGATACGGCTACCTTGTTACGACTTCACCCCAATCATCTACCCCACCTTCGGCGGCTGGCTCCCTTGCGGGTTACCCCACCGACTTCGGGTGTTGTAAACTCTCGTGGTGTGACGGGCGGTGTGTACAAGACCCGGGAACGTATTCACCGCGGCATGCTGATCCGCGATTACTAGCAATTCCGACTTCATGCAGGCGAGTTGCAGCCTGCAATCCGAACTGAGACCGGCTTTGATGGGATTGGCTTCACCTCGCGGTTTCGCTTCCCGTTGTACCGGCCATTGTAGTACGTGTGTAGCCCAGGTCATAAGGGGCATGATGATTTGACGTCATCCCCACCTTCCTCCGGTTTGTCACCGGCAGTCACTCTAGAGTGCCCAACATTACTTGCTGGCAACTAAAGTTAAGGGTTGCGCTCGTTGCGGGACTTAACCCAACATCTCACGACACGAGCTGACGACAACCATGCACCACCTGTCTCCTCTGTCCCGAAGGCCGCCACTATCTCTAGTGGATTCAGAGGGATGTCAAGACCTGGTAAGGTTCTTCGCGTTGCTTCGAATTAAACCACATACTCCACTGCTTGTGCGGGTCCCCGTCAATTCCTTTGAGTTTCAGTCTTGCGACCGTACTCCCCAGGCGGAGTGCTTACTGTGTTAACTTCGGCACCAAGGGTATCGAAACCCCTAACACCTAGCACTCATCGTTTACGGCGTGGACTACCAGGGTATCTAATCCTGTTTGCTCCCCACGCTTTCGCGCCTCAGCGTCAGTTACAGCCCAGAAAGTCGCCTTCGCCACTGGTGTTCCTCCACATATCTACGCATTTCACCGCTACACGTGGAATTCCACTTTCCTCTTCTGTACTCAAGCCACCCAGTTTCCAGTGCGACCTTAGGTTGAGCCCAAGGTTTAAACACCAGACTTAAATAGCCGCCTGCGCGCGCTTTACGCCCAATAATTCCGGACAACGCTTGCCCCCTACGTATTACCGCGGCTGCTGGCACGTAGTTAGCCGGGGCTTTCTTCTCAGGTACCGTCACTCCGATAGCAGTTACTCTACCGGACGTTCTTCCCTGGCAACAGAGCTTTACGATCCGAAAACCTTCATCACTCACGCGGCGTTGCTCCGTCAGGCTTTCGCCCATTGCGGAAGATTCCCTACTGCTGCCTCCCGTAGGAGTCTGGGCCGTGTCTCAGTCCCAGTGTGGCCGTTCACCCTCTCAGGTCGGCTACGCATCGTCGCCTTGGTGGGCCGTTACCCCACCAACTAGCTAATGCGCCGCAGGCCCATCCCTCAGTGACAGATTGCTCCGTCTTTCATTCTTTCTTCAGGAGAAAAAAGAAATTATCCGGTATTAGCTACCGTTTCCGGTAGTTATCCCAGTCTAAGGGGCAGGTTGCCTACGTGTTACTCACCCGTCCGCCGCTAAGTTATTTTGAAAGCAAGCTTTCAAAATAACTCCGCTCGACTTGCATGTATTAGGCACGCCGCCAGCGTTCGTCCTGAGCCAGGATCAAACTCTCCAATTAGTATTGAAAAGAGCGATATGCTCATTTTGAAACATCTGACGAGAAAATTAATTCTCTAATTTTGGATTTCACTTTCGTGATTTCCTACTCACTCGTTGTTCAGTTTTCAAAGATCAAGCTGTTTATTTCGCCGTTGTCGTTGTTCAGCAGCGACCTTTATAATATATCACAGCGTCCTCGTTTTAGTCAACCTTTTTTTTGATTTCTTTTTTCGGTTGTCTTTCGAATGTTTTCGAAAGCATATCTCTGTGTCAGAGGGACGAGTTATAATTTAACACATGAACTAGGAAAGAGTCAACCATTAATTTTAATGAATAAATATGAGTGTTTCATATTAGTAAGCAAACAAAAAAGAGAGTGCTCAGCCCTCCCTATCCTTACTTATCTTCTCTATAGTTAATCACCATATACTGCATCTAATTCATCTCTATAATGTATATCGGATCGCATGCCCCTCTCCCCTGTAACCGTCGGCCCATGAAGTAATCTCACGGATTAGCGAACGAGAAACAAGCTTTCGTAATACCAGAGGTAACTCAGCCTCTAATTGACACAGACCAGAATGCTGTAGTAATTCTTTTATGCTCCATGCTTCCTTACGACTATTCAAAATATTAAAGAGCAAAGCACAACAATCCGTCATTTTGGACATAATTCCAAATTCACACGCTAGAAGAACAAGCTCAACTCGTTGCTCTAAGGTCTCAGTGCTTACAGTTAGTTCCTCATATAGTTTGTGAACCGATGTGTTCATGCTTTTAACCTGTTCCCAAACAGCCGGCTCTGGAAATGCACCTGCTTCACTCACTTCTATTCTTGCCCAATGATATAGAGCCATCAATACACAGTTATACGCATCCATATTGCAACCAGCTTCTATATACCGCTTGGATTTCACATACAAATGCAAGAAACGAGCAAACTCCATGAATTCAACACGTTCCTTAAGAGGCCCTTCAAATTGCAAAATCTCTCGGCGCATATCCTCTAGTATTCCTTTGGGATCACATATCACTTCCCCTGTCATCAAACTAGTAAGGAGTTCGTTATTATCTCCCGCCATGACAGCCCGCTCCAACGCGGAAAGGCCAATATGGACTGACTGGGTCCGTTTGTCACCGGCAATGGTGTGGCGAACAATATGTTCTAAATCCTGTTCCTCATGCAAAACTAATACAACCATATCAAAATCGTTAAGTAGCGCGCTTTGAAATGGAGTATTCCCTTTCTGCCGCAAAGCGACAGCTCCTAAAACATTCTCTTCAAACGTTTCTCCACTCAACAAAGTTACATTGGACAATTCCATGCTTCCCTCCATTAAATTTGGCGATTTTGCGTCCAGTCAGTTATAATTCAGTTATAATATTATTCTACATATGCATGACAGTTCCTTCTGAACAACCGAACTATATTTTAGTAAGGAGCAAACACTCATGAAGTTTAAAACGGCCAAAATTAATGCTTTTCGCACATGGGGATTACTGCTCACAATGCTCGGAATGGGACTTATGGTTTTGGGTACAGCAGGCATCGTATTCTGGGGATCGACTGGAAAAGTATTCGCTGGAATTGGACTTGTAATCGGTTTAATTTCCATGATGGCAAGTCTTGCGATCTATTTCTGGGCTGGCATGCTGTCAACGAGCGCAGTTCAGCTGGAGTGCCCGGAGTGTCACAAGCTAACCAAAATGCTTGGCAAAACAGACCGCTGTATGTTCTGCCATACCATTCTTACTATGGATCCGGCTGAAGCCAATATCACTGCAGAACAGCTTGAGAGTCAGCAACTTAACCACTAAAAACACCTTACAAAAGTTCATTACTAGCGAAGTATATGTACTCTATAATGTTACACAAAGCATTACCTAGAACAGACAAAGGGGCTCCCAATACGGGAGCCCCTTTGTCTGTTCTGAATGATAAATAAAATTACTTATGAATTCCTTGTAGAACCTCCCATGCGGACGGGTTACTAAAGCTGCGATTCCACGATCCAATGCCTCCAAGCCCAAAGGACTTAGCAAGCTCAACTCTAGATTTTAAGGAGTCCTTATCTTCTATCCATATTTTCTTAAGAGCGCCATCTTCCTTATACTCAACGTAATTCTGCCCAGCATCCTTATCAAATGTCGGGGTTAGTTTCTTCTCTTTGATAATTTTTTCAACTGCATTCATACTAACCGATTTAGAGCTTACCTTAGTCTTTCCATCTACTTCAGCCTCAGTCCAGATACGGGTGTACAATGGGATCCCCAAAATCATCTTCTCCGGCGGTACATTGTCTTCCTCTATGATCCGACTTATTGAATTCTCTACCCAAGGTAACGAAGCAACGGAGCCAGCGATTGGACTAGCCGCCCAATGTTCATCATAAGCCATCACCATTAGATAATCGACTAGTGTTCCAAGAGCCTTACGATCAAGAAACGCTGACCACATCTCGCTATTGGATTTAGGGGTCACGTCTATGGAGACGATTAGATTCTTAGCCTGAGCCATCGGTTTTAGCTCTCGCATAAATTGAGTGACATTCTCTCCGTCTTTTGTATATACATTCTCAAAGTCGATATTAATTCCATCCAGATTGTATAAATCTGAATACTCAAGGATCTGAACGATTGCGTTCATCCGTTTCTCATAGCTGGACAATGCCTCAGTGGTTATGTCTGGATCGAAGCTATTGCTAAACAGTCCCCATACCTCTATACCGCGCTCATGCGCCCACTGCACATACGCACTGTCGGCCTGACTACGCACATTGCCATCACCATCTATAATACTAAACCAGGTTGGACTAGCCACGTTAACGCCTGGTAGCTCGCCGAATGTATCCGGATTAGGTTTACGTTGGTAAACAGCCTCCCAATACAAATTAACTGACTTCCCTTTCCAGTTCCGTTCAGCCCGTGTAGGTGTGGATTTTTTCGGTTCCACTGTCTTTTGACCATCCTGGATAATGTCACTTGCCTTGGCATAACCTGCATACCCGCTGCTCAACTGCACAAACAGCCAGTCCTTATTTTCCTCATTCCAAATATTCACGATTGCCCCAGGAGACATATCCGCAACTATAGGCGCGTGAATTGACGCCTCATTGCGTAGAGCTACTGACTTGTCTCCTTGTTCACCTTTAACTTTTCCTAGCGAGACAGTCTCCCCTGCTGTCATTAAAAGAACTGCTCCAGTATTTGTATCCTCCTGAATTTCAAACCCATACAAGTCTTCTAACACATCCGCAGGAAGGTAGGTTACTTTATCCTTTACTTCAGGTGCTAACCGCAGCTGCAGTGGACGATTGTTCAGACTGGCATCGGTTTTATCCTCCTGCATGTATAGAAGTTCGATATCCGTTGATAATATGACCGATTTCGTCTTCTCTTCATAACGAATGGACGTGTCCACATACTTTTGCAACAACGGTAATGGTAACAGCATGCTATCCCCGGTCCCCGTGGCAGAATAACCTGTGTGCTCTCCTTTTACAAAGATGGGATGCTCTTGAGCTTTCCAGTCCACATCTATATGCTGACGATTTGGTAATACATAAAATACAACCCAGTAAGCTGCTGCTGCAATGATTAAAAGTCCAAACAAGCGCCTAAAAAAACCTCCGCGCTTTTTGATGCGTCTCTGTCCCTGTCTTCTGTCCAAAATATATCCTCCAGATATTAAATGATTTTTTAGTAGAGTCTAACAATACGATTATAACATCTACTCGGTTTCGTATAACAAGTAGAAGATAGTCATTTATCCTACAATTTGTTATATCCAAGAAGAAACGACGTTGTCATCCTTTATTGATGACAACCGTTTCTCGTAGAAATATAAGGATAATGTATAGCGTGAAACTTATACGTTCTTATATTTCCAAAAAAATAAAAACGTGAGTCCTCCGCTTTCGGATTTCGCACGTTTATTGTGGTAACTTGGCATTTGGCCTTGATACCGTTCTATTCTAGTCTTAATGCTGCTGCTCTCTACAACATTTGCAAATTCCATGCAGTTCCATACGCAATCCTGTGATCTTAAAGCCTGTAGCTTGCTCAGCATGCAGCTCTACATCCCTAAGCGAAGGATAACTGAAATCCTCAATCTTACCGCATTGCTGACAGATAACATGATAATGATCAGACACATTGGCATCAAAACGGCTGGAGCTATCCCCATAGGTCAACTCACGAACCATGCCAGCTTCCATAAACATCTTGAGATTATTATATACGGTTGCCACGCTCATGCTCGGAAATTTAGGCTCTAATGCCCGATATATATCGTCAGCTGTAGGATGATTCATTGCTTCCATCAAATACGTAAGAATCGCATGACGCTGGGGTGTTATACGGACACCTGTTGTTTTTAATTGTTCCAATGCATGTTGTACGCCACTCCCCATGACTGTCACCGCCTTTTAAATTTAAAAATAAAAGAAATATTTCTTATAATTGTAAGACTGGGTTTTCAATCTTGTCAACGAAGTCGGTACATTATATTCATTATTATATAAGAAAAATTACTTTTTTCAATATCCCTTCACATTTAAGTTACTGTTCCCCTCAACGTGAAGCTTGAAATCACCTGTGCCCACTTCACCGGATATCTTCTTCTTATCAATCATTAAGCTAGGTAAATCTGAAGTAATATCGCCATATCCGCTGGAGCCATTCAACGTATAGTTCCCTAACAATGGCAAATATATATGGATATCGCCAACTGCACTATAAATGTCCCAGTCTCCTCCGACTTCATGTGAACGAACATCAATGATGCCATTCAAGGATTCTGCACGCAGCTTCGATCTGGCCCCATCAATCTCTAAATTCCCGTTTTTGCTAGAAATATCGATCTCGTCTTCATTCCCGATTGCACTGATATTGCCAACAGCCGTTGATAATTTCAAGGCCCCTGTAACGTTCCAAGCATTCATGTTGCCACCGCTTGTCGATAATTCAACACTGCCCTGGACGGACCTAGCACGCACAGCTCCATTCAGTGTTTTCCCCTTCACATTACCAAAGATACGATGAAGAATAAGCTCACCATTCCCCGTTTCCAGTGAAATATCTTCGATCGCTTCAATGTTCTGCAAGGTGATTCCGCCGTTCATTGTACGAACATCGAGGTTAAACCGACGATCTTCCGGCAAGGAAATGTCCAAATCCATTCGCGGCTGACGCTTACCTGATTCTCCATACGCCTTAGTGTTTGAAGTGATTTTTATGGTTGGTCCTTCAACAACATCCACAAAGGATTGTTCAGAAATGGCTTCAGCCATCGGACCCTCCAACTGATCTACCCAGACTGTAGTAGTAATTTGAATATTATCTACTGGTGCACGATGCAATAAAATATCCCCATTAATACCATCAACGGATATTTTGGCTGTATTTAATTCCACCGGAACAATGAGCGGAGCCTTCTGAAATTTACTTCCCTTAGCCTCGCCATAGTCCACTGCCGCTGCTGTAAGGTTGAGACTGACATTTTTCCACAGATATAAATAATGTTCTTGTTCGGCAACGATAAACACACTTGCAGCAAGCAATATAGCAGATAAAAGGCCACGTAAATCCAATCTTATTCTTGTTCCTTTTTGTACAGAGCTTGAACGACCAGAGAAGAAATACATAAACAGGAACTCAATCCCCCATAACACTGGGATGACTGGCCACCACTTCAATAGTAAGAGCATATAGTCGGTTCCGTCTTTCCAATCCAGAAACAACGGGATGGCAATAGCAATAAGCAAGACCGATGCTGTGTATCTTCCTACACGCCGGTTGTGAGACTCATTTTTTTTGCGCCAAACGATTCCTCTAACAATCTCTCGCGATCCTATGAATAGACCACCACATAATAAAACTGCAGCCACGGCTACCTCGGTATAGTTCTCGATAAAGAATTGTAACCAAGCTGGTTTTTGGCGAAACAAAATGAGTAACGCTCCCCCTAAAAGAAGTAGAAGTCCAAAGGATATCCCAGGCTCACTGACGATAGTACGACGCTTAGGAGGTGAGGTTACTTTTGCCACAGTATCATCAAGCTCTTGATCTTCGGGGTAACGAAGAAGCTTGTCTGCCGATTGCAGTACATCATATACGTTGTAGAAATAAATTGCCGGAATAATTAGTGCAAGTAAAATAAGTAGCGGAACATTAATCTGCATCCCTATAGATGAGAAATACAATAAAGCCGAAATATCCAATAGTATCAGGAAGATAAAGGTGATCCCTTTTCGGAGAAACCCAAAGTACAAGTGCCCAGTTCCTGGGATGAGAGCTGCCAATAGTCCAGCGATAAATTTGCGTTTTCGGGGGCGCCGCTTCGGACGGGGAGGGATTATTTTCTTCTGAATCTCTTTCTCCGTGGTCTCAAGATCGGCAGAACCCTGCTGCTCTTCCTGCTCTGGGCGCGTTGCAGAGTCATTTGTCATATTCTCGGCTCCTCCTTTCGTAAGTACTTTCTGTACATATGATTCTTCAAAGTGAACCACTCCGATAAAATTCAATCAATTCTACACCGGGAGCAACTTCCTGCGACCCAGTAGCTACAAAACCATGCTTTCTGTACAAAGAAACCGCAGGCAAATTTAGTTTCCCCGTAGATACGATGTATTGCTCCATCCCTGAAAAATGTTCAAACACATATTCCAAGAGTCTGCTTGCAATACCTCTACGGAAAAAATCCGGACCCACCATCATCCGCGTAATCGTAAGTTTGCCCGGGGATTCTTCCTCTATAGCAATCGCACCCATCAGCTCTTCATCTTCATCGAAGCAGCCGTAAAAGTCCTCTTTAGAATGGCTGAGCATCTCTCTCGTCTCCATAAGCGGCGGAATCTCACGAAACCCTATTAACTCGGCTTCCAGTCGGTAGGCCTTATGCTGGAGGCTCCATAGTTCATTAACGGTACTATCATCCTGCAGGTTTAGCTTAATAATTATATTCATCCCTACTAGTCCCCTTATATGCCGCTAAGGGCCTGCCGTTGTCGACAAGCCCTTAGCTTATTACATAAGTATATTACCCCAAGTATAAACGCCTTCGGCGTCCTTTTATGGACGACAAGCGTTTATACGAGAAATATAAGAATAATGTATAACGTGAAACTGATACTTTCTTATATTTTAAGAAGAAACAACGTTGTCGTCTTTTAAAGACGATAACCGTTTCTCGTAAAATATAAGAAAGTATAGTGTAAAACAAACTTATACTTTCTTATATTTCAGATAAAGGCTTAGTTGCTCAATACCTCGATCAGAAGTTTATTCGCTAAACCTGGATTCGCCTTGCCTTTACTTTCCTTCATAACTTGTCCCACTAGGAAACCAATGGCTTTCTGTTTTCCTGCTTTATAATCCTCTACAGATTGTGGGTTAGCTGCTACAACGGCTTCCACAATTCCTTTAATGGCACCTTCATCGCTGATTTGTACCAAACCTTTTTCCTCGACGATTGCAGCAGGCAATTTACCGCTCTCTAGCATTTCTTTAAATACAGTTTTAGCGATCTTGCTGCTGATCGTCCCACCTGTAATGAGGCCGATCATTTCTCCGAGCCCTTGCGGCGTAATTTTGACCTGAGGCAATTCCAGGTTATTACTATTCAAATAAGCAAGCAGATCACCCATGATCCAGTTAGCTACAGCCTTGGCATCCTGCGTATAAGCAAGACATCCTTCGAAAAAGTCCGCTAACGGTTTAGAGGACGTGATCACGCCAGCATCATAAGCTGTAAGACCCAGTTCTTCACTATAGCGAGCTTGTCTTGCGTCCGGTAGTTCCGGAATCGTCGAGCGAATAGATTCTTTCCAGGCATCATCAATGTGCAGCACGATCAGATCCGGATCTGGGAAATAACGATAATCATGTGCTTCTTCTTTACCACGCATGGATAAAGTTTTCCCTTGTGCTTCATCCCAGCGACGAGTCTCCTGAACAACCACTCCACCATCATCCAGAATCTCAGCTTGACGATATTGTTCATACTCCAGACCACGAAGCACACCACGGAAGGAGTTCATGTTCTTAAGCTCTGCTCTAATGCCGAATTCTTCTTGCCCTTCTGGTCGTAGACTGATGTTCGCGTCACAGCGCATCGATCCCTCTTCCATCTTGACATCGGATACGTCGCAGTATTGCATGATGGCACGGATTTTCTCCAGATATGCACGAGCTTCCTCTGGGGAGCGCAAGTCTGGCTCAGATACGATTTCGATAAGCGGTGTTCCTACTCGGTTGAAATCGACAAGCGACGCAAAACCACCATCTACGTGAGTGAGCTTACCTGCATCCTCTTCCAAATGAAGACGGGTAATACCGATCCGTTTCGTCTCTCCATTAACTTCAATGTCAATCCAGCCGTTCAAACCGATAGGCTGATCAAATTGTGAGATCTGATAAGCTTTCGGTGAATCCGGGTAAAAATAGTTCTTGCGGTCGAATTTACTAACATCACCAATGGTGCAATTCAGTGCCATCGCTGCTTTCATAGCGTAATCTACCGCTTGTTTGTTGAGCACTGGCAATACGCCGGGATGACCCAAGCAGACAGGACAGGTATGAGTGTTAGGTGGGGCTCCAAATTCAGTGGAGCATCCGCAAAAGATTTTGGAGTTGGTATGAAGCTCTACGTGAACTTCCAAGCCGATGACCGTTTCGTATTTAGACATAAGTAATCCCATTCCCTCCTTTACTACAGCTGTGGACGCTGCTTGTGATGATCAGTATGTTGTTCAAAAGCGTGAGCAACACGCAGAATCGTGCTCTCGTCAAATTCTTTACCGATAATTTGCAGACCTACTGGCATGCCTTCCGCAAAGCCACAAGGAACGCTAACTGCAGGAATACCTGCCAAGCTCACAGGAATCGTGAGAATATCGTTCAGATACATGGTCAGCGGATCTTCAGTCTGTGAACCTAATTTGAATGCTGTCGTAGGCGCTGTTGGGCCGATGACCACATCATATTTTTTAAAGATGTCATCAAAATCCTGTTTAATCAAAGTACGCACTTTTTGTGCTTTTAAATAATAAGCATCGTAATACCCGGAGCTTAGCGCATAAGTCCCTAGCATAATACGACGTTTTACCTCAGGGCCAAAGCCGCGACTGCGGGAGTTTTGGTACAGATCAAGTAATCCTCCGCCTTCATCTACACGTACGCCATAACGCACACCGTCAAACCGGGCAAGGTTAGATGAAGCTTCCGAAGAGGAAAGCAAATAATAAGCCGCTACTGCGTATTCCGTATGTGGTAATGAAACTTCCTCCCAGACAGCGCCCATTCCTTCCAGCACCTTAAGTGCAGACAAGACTGTCTCACGCACAGAAGCATCGACACCTGCTCCCAAGTATTCCTTAGGTACAGCAATGCGAAGTCCGGAAACATCACCAGTCAGTGAACTCAAATAATCAGGAATTTCTACCTTAGCTGAAGTAGAGTCCTGTGCATCATAACCAGCAATCGCTTGAAGCACATATGCAGAATCTTCTACATTACGCGTAAGTGGGCCAATCTGATCAAGAGAGGAAGCAAAGGCCACCAGTCCGTAACGTGATACAAGGCCGTATGTAGGTTTGAGACCTACAACGCCGCAATAGGAAGCAGGCTGGCGGATTGAACCCCCAGTATCCGAACCAAGTGAGAAGAACACTTCACCCGCAGCTACTGCTGCAGCAGATCCACCACTTGATCCTCCAGGAACACGTTCAAGATCCCAAGGGTTACGCACAGGCCCAAAGCTTGAGTTCTCGTTAGATCCGCCCATCGCGAATTCATCCATATTCAATTTACCGATCGTTACAGCGTCTGCCTGTTGCAGTTTAGAAGCTACAGTTGCGTTATAAATCGGTTGAAAATCCTTCAAAAATTGGCTGGCACAGGTCGTACGCAGTCCTTTAGTTACAATATTATCCTTAATTCCGGCAGGAAGACCAAACAGCAACCCACGTGCTGCTCCAGATGCCAGTTTGTCGTCCAAAGTGCGTGCAGACGCACGAGCGCCCTCCTCGTTCAAGGTCAAAAACGCATTTACTTTCTTATCCCGCTCAGCGATAATCGCCAGCGATTCTTCAGTCAGTTCACTGACCGATACTTCTTTAGAAGTTAACATACGGTGTACTTCAGGCAATCGATTTTGAAACAGGCTCAAGATTCTTCCCCCTTTCTAATTATGTAGTTATTCCAAAACAGCTGGAACCTTGAAATGTCCGTCTTCATCATCCGGCGCGTTAAGAAGTGCTTCCTCTTGCGTTAGGCTTTCCTTCACAACATCATCACGCATCACATTACTAACCTGCAGTACATGCGTGGTCGGCTTCACATTCTCCGTATCTAGCTCATTCAACTTTTCAGCATATTGTAAAATAGCATTCATTTGTTCTGTAAAGGTTGCCTCTTCTTCCGGGCTCAATTGCAGACGAGCCAGCTTGGCCACATGCTGCACATCTTTAACGGTAATGCTCATAAGATAAATCCCTCCTGTTTAAAGGGCTAAAGCGCCCGGATAACGTTTTTAATTATATTGTAGAAACTTGGACAATTCAATGATGCGCTTATATGGGTGAGGAATTACTCTTTATAATATAACAAAAAAGCCGGCTTTCGCCGGCCTTCCTTAAATCCAAGCTCTAAGATTCACCTGTTTAATGAAATCTGCTTGGGACATGCTTTCGCTTGACGTTGATTCCGTCTCTTCTGTATCCATATCTTCACCGTTCATCAAATGATGGAACAGCTTCTCATTGTACGTGGACAAAGCATAATCAATTAACGCTTCATGCGTTGCTCTCTCAGCCTCAGCTACTAATAAATGTTCTTCCGCCTCAATGTCCTCAGCCGGAACATAAAAGTTCCTATTAGCCTCCGGTACACGTATAACATAGTCAAACGCATTATCGGGATTGCGGTCGTAAGCAATTAGGTAGCCGTATTCCCCGATAGGAAGACTCTGCTCGAAAGCGTCCGCAACAATGACAATCTTCTCTCCTAAACGCAGCATCGCCCTACCTCCTGACCCCAAAATCTATCATGATTTTGCTTATTTCAACAGTCTACTAAAAAAAGATAGAACTGTCTAGCAGAAGGCCTAACGATCCTGAAAATTCTACGAAAATATACTATATTCGATACAGCATAAGTAAATATTTAATCAGGCAAGTTATTTTTTCTTGTCAAAAGTGAGGCACCGATGATGCTTAGTAAGATCAGTAAGCCCGCTGAAAGATATGGACCTGTTCTAAAGCCTTCTCCATCTGTAAGAATTCCTGCTGACAAACCGGAAAGCCCCGCTGGTGTCCATTCAAACCATGAGGGCAATAAACTTTGGCCTAAAGACAACCCAGCCATTAGCGCCAGCGCTAAAAAAGCAGCTACAGGAGGTCTTAAAAAAGCACTGAACAACAGCGTTGCCGAGACAACACATAATAGCCACAAACCATACACTCCAGAAGCTACGACAACATCGCCCCATGATAGTGAACCAATCAGCTGCTCTGTGTAATAAGCAGCACCCGCTGCACCCAGTCCAAGAGCAACAATAAGCAGTGTAAGTTGAGCTGTCCATTTAGCGATTACTATTGCTGCCGGAGAAACGGGTCTTACTAGAATTAACTCCATAGTTCCGCTATACCGTTCACCAGCTAAAGTGTTCATAGAGCCAAGCGCCAACACCAGCATTCCAATCGTTCCATACTGTCCCAGAGCTTGCGCCATCACAGCTGCGGCACTCGGTATTTCATACCCCTCCAGCAGACCTGGGGGCACATCTCCTGAAGCTTTTAATATTTCCGGCAAATAATAAGTGGTTAACGGCTGCATAATGCCTAAAATGATGAACACGACAGGTATCCAGATTAGCTTATAACTACAAGCCATCTCGAGCATTTCTTTTCGATAAAGGACCCAGGTGCTGCTCATACGCCCACCACCTTCATAAATAAATCCTCTAATGTGGAAGAGCCTGCTTCAAATTGCAGCAATGGAATTTCAAGCTGTGTCGCTTCGTGCAAAATCGTCCGGCGGGCCATTTCTACATCGTTCACATTGAAGACCGCATGATCTCCGGACAACTGAGACTCCAGTACAAACGGCTTGGAGGAAAGAGATTCCAGCCACTGAATAGCTTCTTTGTGCTTCTCGGTACGTAAACGAATAACAGGAAGGCTGTATTGTGAACGAAGCTGCGACAAAGACCCCTGCTCTGCAATTATTCCATGATTCATTAAAATAATATCATCACAAATCTCTTCTGCGTCATGCAGCACATGCGTGGAGAAAACTACTGTTGTCTCTTCACGTATTTCTCGTAGCAATTCCATCACATCCCTGCGGCCAATCGGATCAAGTGCAGATACAGGCTCATCCAGCAAAAGAAGTCGAGGGCGATGCACAAGCGCCTGTGCGAGACCCAGCCGCTGCTTCATCCCCCCGGAATAACCACCAATCCTGCGACGAGCATCGTCTTTGAGACCTACACGCTTAAGCGATTCTAATGCGCTGCTTGTCGCTTCTTTGGTCCCCATTCCACTAAGCTTTGCAGCAAATACTACATACTCCTGTCCAGTCATCCACCCGTAAAAGGCTGGAGACTGGGGTACATATCCTAATCCCTTGCGATATTCTGCTCCAGGGCGGCTCCCCTCAAAAGAAATCATTCCAGAGGTAGGTTCTAAAAGTCCAGCCAGCATACGTAGTGTGGTCGTCTTTCCAGCACCATTAGGCCCCAGTAGAGCTACACACCGTCCTTTTTCAATCTCAAAGCTTATATCATGTACGGAAATATGCGCCCCATAGCTTTTGCGTAAATTTGTAACTTGAAGGAGTGACATTAGACATCTTTCCTTCCTATCGTAAAATAAGCTATACTGCCAAGCATATTTCCAAAAATAATAATGATGATCCACATCCATTTTGGGCCACGCACGCTATCGGCTTTGGCTAAAGAAATCAAACCGATAATAGCCAGTAAAGCCTGTAAAATGATCAACGGCATAATTAAACCCCAATTTACATCTTCCATGAAGTACCACTCCTTTTGTGTTATGAAAGGAACGAGCTCATATTCTGGACCCTTACAGCTTCTTTCTCCTACGTCTTTCCGGTAGAATGACAACAAGTAAATAAACCAAAGCGGGTGACGGAACTGTAGTAATAGCCCATAATCCCCAGAACCAGGCTTTTCTTCCGCGTCGTCTTGCGTCCCGGAACAGCAGAGTCCCTTGCAGCATTAATAGGGCTGCTAGCAATAACCATAACCATATAGGCACATCCTGCAGTTCATTCATTCTTGTGCACCTTCTCTATTCCTCCTGATCCTCGCTATTCCTAGAGCACTGAGTCCCGCAATAGGAATAATCGCTTGAATAATCCAATAGATCATCGGCGCAGAACCGAGAATGGACAGAAATGCGCAGATCAGGATCAACGATATCCCCCAGAATAACAGCAGCTCTTTACGTTCCGTGCTCTTTCTATGCACAGAGGCATCAGCCATTAACCTCTCCAGTTCCTGTAATGAAGGTGGTGTGATGTCATTATATTGTGCATCTAACCGGTCAAGCTCATCTGAAAGCTTGTGCAAATACAACTCAGACTCCTTATCTTTATCCCTCTCCATCCTCATTCAGCTCCTTTCGTAGTTGGTTAAGACCAAGGGATACACGCGACTTGACTGTGCCTGAAGGAACTCGCATGATTTCGCCAATTTCGTCGTAGCTATAGCCATAATAATGCTTCAGTAGCACAGCTACTCTTTGCGCAGAAGGTAGTCTGGAGAGGGAATCCAGCACTTCACTCCATTCCTCCCCCCTGCTCTCAAACCGCCAACGAATCGAACGGATCCCCTGTTCCTGTTGCTCCCGCTGCTTCCATTCCGCTTCACGCTTCCATCGTCGCTTTCGATCAATAAATATTCTGGTAGCAATTGTGATTAACCAAGAGGAGAATGAAGAAGTTCCGTTATAGGTATTGATTTTTTCCATACATCTGACCATGGTGTCCTGTACAAGATCCTCTGCCAGCAACGGGTCCATGGTCACCTTGATTAAATATTTGAATAAAAAGGTATAGTGTTCTTGCAGCAGTGAAGACAGTGCTGAAGTATCTCCCTGCTGTGCCCGTCTGATTCTCTCCAGCGACTGATCGCTCATCTGCCCCTCCATCCATGATTTCGTTCCTATTTGTAGTACGAATATGTATTGCGAATCGTTCATTCCGCTAATAATTATTTTTTGAGCTCCCACAGCTTGCGTCGCCAGGGCTGAATTATCCCTTGCCTTGCCGGAAAACGCCAAAAAAGACGCGCACTTCTGCACTCGCCCCCTGAATTCACTTGCACTTCCATATAATCCACACTGCCCTCTTGGAGCAAGGATTCACCGCAATTAGCTTTGGAATCATACCAACTGTAGTCCAACGGGTAATATATATTCTTCTCCATTCTACTTCCCCCCCATGCTTTTAAGCCTATATGAAGACAAAAAAAGAACGCAAACCGGGATTAATTCCGCAGTCTGCGTGCTTCGCGAGGTAAATGTTACATTTAATTAACCTCATTGTAGTCCTTTTGTAGTCTTTTGTCTATCAAAACTTCCTCGGTTTTTGTCGGTTCTACTAGAACCAACATTTATTGAGCAAGTATAAACGCCTTCGGCGTCCTTATAAGGACGATAAGCGTTTAAGCGAGAAATATAAGACATAAAGTATAGGTGCTAAACTTATACTTTCTTATATTTGAACATAAGGGTTGCGAATCTTTTCAAATCCAATGGTTGTCCGTGGGCCATGACCTGGATAAACCTTCACTTCATCATCCATTTTGTATAGCTTGCCCCGAATTGAATCGAACAGATCTCGTTCCCTACCACCAGGCAAATCTGTGCGTCCAACCCCCATCTTAAACAGTACATCTCCGGAGAATAGATCATTTCCACAAAGGAAACTTACACTGCCTGGAGAGTGACCAGGTGTATGGTACACACGGAAGGTGTGTCCAATGAACTGCAGAACTTGTCCTTCTGCCAGATCATATTCCGCAGGATCTGTAGTTAAAGGAGGTGACACTTCCGGCCACATTAGCGAACCGTTCAGCTTGGGGCTACTTAGCCATTCACTTTCAAGTGGATGTAAATAAACAGGGCATTTCTTAGCTTTACGAATTTCGTCTACACCGCCCATATGGTCAAAATGTGCATGTGTTAACAAAATAGCTTCGATCTCCATCCCTTCGATACTCCGCACTAATGCAGCAGGATTCATACCGGGATCTATAATGATACCCTTCGCAGGATCCGCACCTGTCAGTAAGTAGGCATTCGTCTGAAGCGGACCTAGATTAAATGAACGTATATTTAGCATCGGTCTAGAATCCGGAAATCAGACTACGCAGTTCTTTTGCGATAACTATCTGATATTCCGTTCCTTCCCCATAGGCTTGCCCCATGGCCTTACGTGCTTCTGCGATTTTGCTGTCGTAATCAGCGGCCTCACGATCAGGATTCTCACGTTTGAACTCTCTCATTATACTCTGCACATGCTCTGGTCTAGGACCCCAATGTCCGAGCACATATCCGCCAGTATCTGCAAAAATCACGACTGGGACAGATCTTCCACCCATGGTCAAGAAATCATCCATAAGCTCCGGATTCTCTTCCAAAATGAATACCTCTGTTTTCATTCCAGCCGTCTCCAGAATACGGAATACAGCAGGAACGTTGCGTATCACGTCTCCACACCAATCCGCTGCAAGGATAAGTACCCGCATATCGTCGCGATGGTTCAGACTTTCGAAATATTCCTTATCGCTCTCATCTTCCCAAGTAAACTTCTCATACCAGGATTCAAAATCCTGTTGATTCTTCGTCATACTTTCTACGAATTGGCGCGGTGTTAGGCCTTTTCCAAACTTATGAGCTACATTCTGCTTCATTTTGTAGTCCCCTTTTTCTTGGATTTGTACCATTTAAACACAAAGTAAATGATGATCAGAGCGATCGCTACAAGTATAATTTCGTTGGTATACTTAGCTGCTACTTTGTCAATATCTTCCCATTTATTCCCCAAGGTCATACCCAGATATACAAACAAAGCACTCCATGGAATAACAGCAAGCGTAGTCAACAAAGTGAACTTACCTAAAGGCATTTTCGATATCCCGGCTGGAACGGAAATGGCATGACGAACAACGGGAATAAAACGTGCTGTAAAGATTACGCCAGTCCCATACTTATTGAACCACTCCTCGGAATGGTCAATATGCTTCTTTTGAATAAGAATATATTTCCCGTATTTCTCCAGAACAGGTCTGCCACCATAACGGCCAATCCAATATACAAAAATCTGTGCAATGACTCCGCCGATCGTACCGAATAATACGGCACCAAAAAAATTAATATCTCCACTCCATACTAAAAACCCGCCGAAAGCCAGTACAATTTCACTCGGAATGACTTCAATCATAAGTCCGATCATAATCCCAAAATAACCAAGACTCTGAATCCATTCAAACAATGTCGAGATCAGATCAGAAATAACATGCAACCGTACTCCTCCTCCCTTTTCCGCAGAATATGGCTATGTATCAAGCATAAACATCTTTGGCGTCTTATAAAGACGCTAAGCGTTTAAGCGAGAAATATAAGAACATAAAGTATAGATGCTAAACTTATACTTTCTTATATTTTCAAAAGCACTGCCGCTCTGCTCTATTTTCCAGTTTCTCTTAGCCTATTCTAGCACAAGCAACCTTATCACATCTACTTACAGCGGCAAGGCCGTCACCCTATTTCGATCCTCTCTAAAAAAGAGTTGGAACAATCCGTATAACCAAAAAAGGTGTGCACTTCCACCAATGAAGATGAAAGTAGACACCTCTTTAGCTAAAATCTAAAATGCTAACAAGTATATGAATTTCAAGAAAAAAATAAGTTGTTAATAAGCGGTCCATCCGGCATCCGCCGTTATTACCGTTCCATTCACGAAGCTCGCAGCATCTGAAGCCAAAAATAAAGCTATCGATGCGATCTCGCTGCTTTCCCCTGTTCGTGGCATCGACGCCATACCTTCTCCGGCTTTTTGACTACCAAAAGCACTCGGATTAGACAAATCAATATTAGTCTTTACTCCACCCGGCGCTATGGCATTGCAGCGAATTCCAAGCTTCGAGTACTGAAACCCTATATTCTTGGACATACCGATGACAGCATGCTTGGAGGCAGTATAGGCCACCCCTGCACGAGATCCTTCTAAGCCACCAATAGAAGCTACATTGATGATACATCCACTTTCCTGTGCCATAAAAATCGGCAGCACCTTACGAATGGCTCTCATGGGACCGGTGACGTTAACCGCAAACACTTTCTCCCATAAGTCATCTGTGATTTCATGAGCCGGCGTCATTTTATCCATAATCCCCGCATTGTTAACGAGTATATGGAGTCCGCCAAATTGTGTACTCGCGGCATCAATCATTCGCTGGGTATCCTCTTCCTTCGAGACATCTGCCTCTACAGGATAAACCACCCCGTTGCCCTTACCTTGTTCTGCATTCTTGGCCACCGCTTCAACATTCTCCAGATGGATGTCTGCAGCAATAACCATAGCCCCTTGCTGGGCAAAAAGGAGAGCAATTGCTTCCCCTATCCCAGAACCGGCACCTGTAACAACTGCAACTTTATTAGTTAGTATCATAAGTTCTCTCCTTCGCTTCTTTATTTCGGTCCACTCACCGAGTACATGCCCACAGTTAGTATTGGCAATGCCAGAGCTTCGAACGTCGTTAAATCCAAAGATTCGGTGACACTTTTGTTCTCAGTCAAAATGAGGAAAATACGCATTGACAGATAAGAAAACGAACGACTATTATATATTTAGATAATTACCTAAATATCGAAAGGCTGGGTGGAACATGAATGAGTCTTTCAAAGCATTAGCTGACCCTACCCGTCGCCAAATCATTCGGTTACTAAGGGAGAAAGACCGAACCGCAGGTGAAATTGCCGATTTTTTCAACATGTCTAAGCCAAGCATTTCTCACCATCTGAATGCACTGAAGCATGCCGATCTCGTACAGGATGAACGAAAAGGTCAATTCATTATGTATTCATTAAATACGACGGTTCTCGAAGAGGTTCTTGGCTGGCTGCTCGAGCTAACAGGTACTGGAAAGCAAACGGAGACTAAAAGCAAATCGTTGGACGGAAAGCAAAGCCGTCAGAATATCGATTCTGAGAAGGAGGCTGATTGACGATGAAGGATTTTAAATGGAGATGGCAAGACACACTAATTGTAATATTAGGTTTAGCCTCGCTATCCTACGCTTTAATCAATTATGGCAAGCTGCCACAGGAGCTGCCCGCGCAGTGGGGAATTACGGGTAAAGTCAACCGGTATTGGGATAAAAACATAGCTATTCCCATGTGCGGTATTTTGGGTATTGTGCTTCCGCTGATCATGCAGTTCACACGCAGCATCGACCCTAAGCGGGAAAATTACAAGAAGTTCGAAAATGCCTATGCCATGAGCAGGCTCGCTATTGGGGTGCTTTTTAACCTCATGCTTGTGCTCACGGTTGCTTACGGTCTGGGTAAAGATATTAATGTGGGCAAAATTGCTATAGGAGCCGTTGGAGTGATGTTTATTGCGCTCGGTAACTACATGCCACAGGTAAAAGATAATTATTTATTCGGTGTTCGTACAGCATGGACACTCTCCAACCCAGAGGTGTGGCGAAAAACACATCGCCTCTCCGGAAGAATGTGGATGATCGGTGGTTTGCTTATATTTGGAGGAGCCTTTTTGAGCGGAGTCTTGTCTCAGGCCCTTATTATTACAGCTCTTGTGCTTGCTATTATCGTTCCTGTTCTGTACTCTTGGATCATCTCGCGTCAGTTAAAATCGTGAAGCTAATACACTAAGCCGCCGACTCAGATCGTCGGCTTGTTCTGTCATATAGAACTTTCGGTCATTATGCTGCTCACCTCTACTAGCCTCGTATTCCGCCAACACTCTATACTGCCGCAAAAGCTCATTCCCTGAGGCAACACAGTTTATGGCCTCCATTCGATTCCCTTCCGCTAACTTTTTCCGGCCTATCATAAGCATGCCTTCAATCCCTTTGACCCACTTAGCGTTGTTGTATTTATCCAGCTGAATACTTTGACGTATCCAATATAGTGCAGCTACCGGATCATCACTGTACATCCATCGTCTAGCCATTTCCCAGCTTAAACTTGCATTCTCCGGAGAATATAGCAAACTCTGCTGGAGAATACTCACGCTCTTTTCGCCTGTGAGCAGCCTGGATAATACTACAGCTATTTTAGGTGATCGGGGATTCCACGCTAGCGATTGCTGTAGCAAACCTACCCTCACCGAGGGATCAACCGTCTGAACAGCTTGCCGGTAGTACCTCTCTCCTTGGGCGGCCTGAAAGGAGAACACGGATAGCATGAGACAAAGGGAACATGCGACAGTAATGGATAGTCGGCGGAGATATGGGTGCACGGGAATTGGCGGGTTCGCGGATGTCGAATGAGTGGGCTGCGGGTTCGCAGATGTCGAATGAGTGGGCTGCGGGTTCGCGGATGTCGAATGAGTGGGCTGCGAGTTCGCGGATGTCGAATGAGTGGGCTGCGAGTTCGCGGATGTCGAATGAGTGGGCTGCGGGTTCGCGGATGTCGAATGAGTGGGCTGCGGGTTCGCGGATGTCGAGTGAGTGGGCTGCGGGTTCGCGGATGTCGAGTGAGTGGGCTGCGGGTTCGCGGATGCGAAATGAGCGGTGAGCGAACTTCTGGACGTAAAGCTGGTAGTCGCAGATTGATATTCCTGCTCATGTTCAGCCAGGGCAAGTGCTGGCAGCCAGAAAAGCAGCAGCCAGATTAATCCGTAGCTCCAGTCAAAATCGACTGCGCTGTGCAAAAAGATAACCAAAAATGGCGGCAACAGCCGCGGCAATCTCTTAGCCAGCAGCCAGCCTGCTGCTAGCAGCATAAGCAGTATGGCTGCTAGGCCGACAAATCCTAGGTTCAACAGGATGTCGAGATAACCACTATGCACCTGGCTGCCTACATAAGGGCGAGATTGGGCGGCGAGGTATGAGCTCCGCCAAGTCTCGCCCCCGCGCCCCAGCCAAGGTGCCTCTACCGCCAGCCGCCAAGCGTCGCGGTAGAAAAGAGCACGCGCGGATACCGTCGATGACGGTCCGGTGATCCGCTCGCGCACGTGCAGGAGAACGGCGGTTCCCGCCGCCGTCCAACCTGCCACCGCCAATGCCAGCATGGCGGCTCGGGCACTGCCCGCCGCGCTGCGCTGGCGGCGGCACAGCCATAGGCCGGCTAGCAACGCGCC
Organism: Paenibacillus sp. FSL K6-0276; assembly: GCF_037977235.1. NCBI lineage: Bacteria > Bacillati > Bacillota > Bacilli > Caryophanales > Paenibacillaceae > Paenibacillus > Paenibacillus sp. FSL K6-0276. The sequence continues at coordinate 5,349,499 of NZ_CP150276.1, forward strand.
GGCCCAAAGCCCGGCCAGCAACAGCAGGCCGGGCAAAGGCTCTACCGCCAACTCGGCACGAGCCAGTTGGCGGTAGAACAGCGCCGCGGCGACCACGGGCGCGGCGCCAGCGGCAAGAAGCGGCGCGATAAGCTGCCGCTTCCAGAGCAAGACGGCGGCGCAGGCGCAAGCCGCCGTCAGCCACGCGCCGCGCGACTCGCTGAGGAGCAGCGCGGCGGCGTACGGGAACAGCGGCAGCAAGCGCAGCAGCGCGGCGGCCGTGCTTCCCGCTTCTCGCCGCTCCACTCCTTCGCATCCATTCCCTCTGTTTACTCTCACATCTACGCATCTTGACCCTATCTTTTCACTCCCTCGTTCCACCTTTATGCACGCTGCTCTTGTCTTGTCACTCCCTCGTTCTACCTTTACGCATCTTGACCCTGTCTTTTCGCTTCCACGTTCCAACCCAGCATACTCTATCTCTGTCTTTTCACACTCTCGCCCAATGCCACAACCTCCTGCTCCCCACATCTTCACGCTCTTTTGCGGTTTTACATCATAAGCAGCGACAGCAAATAGCCGCTCCAATAGAAAAACAGCCATCACAGCACCAAAGGCATTAGGATATTCCATCACCCCTGCTAATCTGGCACCTGTAATGCTTACTTCAGGCGAATTGCTGTAAGCAATAGCGAAAGGTAACTCTACCACCCCGCACACTGCTAGCAAAGCACTCATGCTTAAGAACATACCCAAAATGGACCACGCGGCAATGATAAGCTGACGCCCCACCCGATTTAACGCGCAAAAACAAACCAAAAATGCAAAGCTAGTACAAGCCCCACCGCAATATTTCATTTATTGTTCCCTGTGCCGAAAGAGGTTCCCTTAGCCAATGAATCAGATAGAGTGATAGAACTAGCAAAGGTGCGATCAACATTATTTTCACAGCTCTACGTACTCCACTTACTCCCCCTGTACTGCTTCTCCACTTGCCCACTCCAATGTACAAATAAAGCAGAACCGCAGAACACATCACAAACCATAGGGTCAGAAAGGGATACATCTCCTCCGTAAAAAAAAATCCCCGCAACAAACAGGCTCCTACTCCGGCTGCGATTACTAAGGTTGCACTAAAATATACGATTAATAAATCCAGACTCCGCTCTTTGTTAACGCTCCACATTTAGATACCCCTGTATTCGTTAAGTTATCTCTATCCTTTCCACATTTACCCTTCGCAAAACTAGAATGCAAAAAAGACGATACCTCTCCACGAAGGAGCTGCACCGTCCCAATTCTCATTAAAAAAGCTATATAGTTGCAAAAAGTACACTAAACATGCATAGAACCTTACATGAAATCGAAAGATATTAAAAAGTAATAATTTTACAGTTCTACTTTTCGAATTAAGAAAAAAAACTAAAGGGCTCTTAAGCGTAGGAGTAATTACCAGAAAAAGTAATTTGGTATGGAGTTAGCTCACGATGATTTTTACGGTTTCTCGCTTGTCACCCGTTCGTGGGGGAGCCTCCGCAGGCTTCGGTATTTTTTGTCTTCCTTTCGAACGCCGTGTCGGCTCAATATCCAGAGTCTGGACGAAAGAATCCCAGTCTCTCGCGAAGTAATATCGCATCTTTCGCAGAAAGTTCCACGGGCTAAGCAATGTCTGTGTTTCCCGTTGAATTAGCTGGCACAGCAAGGCCGTAATCATCCCGATGTAGCATTGGACCCAAATCGCGTTCGGATGATGATTGTGAAATGTAACGGTCGCCAGGTGCTGTTTAATCCACTTAAAAAATAGCTCAATTTGCCAGCGACAGCGATAGATTTCTCCGATATCCTGTGCGGTTAGTTCTTGGCGATTGGTAATGACTTCGTACACCTTACCTTCGTCATCTGAAAACTGTACAAGACGAACCTGAAAGAGTTGTCCTGAGACTTTGTCCAAAATCTCCACGTCAGCATCTCGGGTAATCAGGCCTTCCTTAGGGATCTCTCGTTCCCGAAGCACTGTATATTTCGTCTTGGTTTTCAAACGGGCAACAAAGAGTATGGCCTGCTCTACCCACCGTCTAAAATTACCGTAATTGACATAGCCACGGTCAAAGATGTACGTCGTATCCTGCTTCGTGACCAAACGGTTAACGGCTTGTTGATCCGACACACCGACAGTAGAAAGCACAATTTCATCCGGGAAATGGCAGCCTGACTCTAAGGAGAGCAACCGAGTATGAATCTTTACCCCTTTGGTTTTATCTTGATAAAAGGCCCAGTCCCCTAATACCTTAGGTAGAGAAAACGTGGTGGAATCCACTGGAGCTAATTTTCCAAAGTGCTTGATGCCTTTGGCTCCACGTTGGTGTGCTTTCAATTCTTGAGTCAACTGAGCAAACAGCCACTCTAAATAGGCTAGAGGAATGGCATTCAGTTTGCGATTTAAGGTGGACTCATGGATGGATGAAAGGCCCGTGAATGCTTGAAGATCTAAGTTCGTTTCCAGATTAAGTACGATGTCAGCCAACGATTCCCGTTGCTGGAGTTGGGCCTCGACCAAAAGGGCGATCGCTGAGCCGACAGAAAGCCTTTTGGTATAATGGTCGGTCAGCGGACACCGAAACGAACAAAGTTTTAAGCGAATTAAACACTTGCGTAAAACAGAATTTTGCGTTAAATTACCCATGGATGCTCCTTTTTGTAGAGGGATGTGGGTAACACGCCTACACTTTCTACAATAGGAGTTTTTTTATGGATTGAGAAGTGAAAACAAATCAATATACTCCATATTTAGTAATTTATTAAAACTTTTTTCTCATGTCAGCTTTTGCGCATGTCTAGTGCAAAAAGTACAACTAAGCTCTGATATTCGCTACTGCGTCCTAGTGTAATTGCATAATGTACAACTAATTTCCGAGAATCCCACCAGATGAGGAGAATTGTTCGTTTTTAAGTGTACAGAGTGCAACTAATTCACAGTAAAGCAACTTCAGAGGGTATTTAACTGCACAAAATACAACTAAACCAACTTACCGCTCCTAAAATGTCGTGCTACTCCTCCACCGAACTTTCACTCGGAAGCAGGTCAGCGCATACGCGCTCAAGGTAAGGTTTCGCCCCTATAAAATCGCGGAATGCGGTATATTCACGCCATTTGACGGAGTTATCACCACCCGTGCTCTTTACGGCGCGGATCAAAATGTTCTTCGGTGTATTTTCCAGGTCGATGAATTCCAGCAGCTGGCTACTATAGCCCATCATATCGAGCAATTTGGCACGGATGGCATCCGTAGCCAAGGCTGAGAACCGCTCCTTCAGTATCCCATGCGACAACATCGGACTCATTACTTCATTCTCAATCTGCGCGAATAATTCGTGCTGGCAGCAAGGCACAGACAAAATGACGGAGGCCCCCCAACGTACTGCTTTTTCGAGTGCAGCATCTGTAGCCGTGTCACAGGCATGAAGCGTTATAACCATATCTACCTGATCCAGCTCATTGTACTCGGCAATGTCACCCACAAGGAACTTCAGGTGATCGTAACCGATCTTCGCAGCAAGCTCATTACAATGCTCAATTACATCAGCTTTCAAATCAAGTCCAATAATATTAAGTTGCCGCTTCTTGCGGACGGTCAGATAGTGATAAAGGGCAAAGGTCAAATACGATTTGCCACAGCCAAAATCCACAATCGTTAATGGTCGACCCGTTGGCAGATCGGCAAGCACATCCTCCACCATCTCCAGGAAACGGTTGATCTGCCGGAACTTATCGTATCGCTTGGCCAGCACCTTTCCTTCTCTATTCATTATGCCGAGCTCCACAAGAAATGGCACAGGTTCTCCATCCTCCAGCACATAACGCTTGCGGCGGTTGTGTGCTAGATCCGGCTCTTCTTCTTTACTTGGAGACTTGGTAAGGATTGATACTTTGAATTTCTTGCTAATCAGCACCTGATAATCCGCTTCCACGGTGCATAACAAGCCTTGTCGATATGATTCTCTAAATAAAAGAGTCATGTCCTCCGCTGCTAATTCTGCCGGTACGTTGCGATGTTCAACCTTTGTACCAATATAGGACGCAAACTGATAATGCAACTTCCCCTTTAGTTCGACAGGTTTAATCTGTACCTTCGTACAGGTCTCCCCTTTGTTACGCACTTGGCTTAAGGTAGCCATAATCAAGGTACGGTCATTAATCAGTTGTTCAATAAGAGCTTTTAAAGATTCCACAACGCACATCTCACTTTCGGGATTAAAAATGGAGAATCTATGTCTCCTAACCATCATCGTTCCATTATATCACGGCTTTACAAGAGGTATCCTAGCAGGGCTTCACATGCAGCTCTCCACTAACAATAGTTATTGCTCGGCCAGACATCTTAATTTGGTCTTTGCATACCTCAAGCTGAAGCAAGCCTCCACGTTCGGAAGCTTGATAGGCGGTCAACTGCGTACGGTTGAGTCGACTAGCCCAAAAAGGTGCTAGCGCAGTATGCGCTGAGCCTGTGACCGGATCCTCATTTACTCCCATCTTCGGTGCAAAGAACCGTGACACACAATCAATGCCTTCGGTGGAGCTTTCAGCAGTAACCGCGAAGGCTCTCCCTTCAAGTCGGGATAAAGCCCCAAAGTCGGGAGTAAATTCGCGAACTAGGGATTCCTGATCGAGTCGTACAAGCACATTGTCAGCATATAGCATAGTTTCCACCACATTTGCTTCTGTAATACCAAGTGCTTCTGTAAGAGCCGGAATTGTAGAAGAAGGTCTAAGCTCATAAGGTGGGAAGTATAGTGATATCAGGTCACCTGCACGAGAAGCTCTAAGCAACCCACTGCGTGTATAGAATCTAGCTTCCACATCGGGATCCAGCAATCCAGCCTCCCACAATACATGTGCACTTGCTAGTGTAGCATGGCCACACAAATTAACCTCAGCCTTGGGCGTGAACCAACGCAGGCGATATCCATCATTCTCCGGCCAGAGAAAGGCCGTCTCTGACAAATTCATTTCTGCTGCTGTCTTCAGCATAAATGCCTCGTCGACAGTATGCTTCAGCAAGCATACTGCCGCCGGGTTTCCTGAATAAGCTTTCTCTGCAAAGGCATCAATAATAAATAACGGGGTATTCATTAGGCTTCCGACTCCCTCCGAACTTCTGTGATCCGGCTCCACTCTTTCCATCCTTGTTCCACTTCATGTATAGGAAGCGAGCCTTGTTCCAATTCTTCAGGTGATTTAAGCAGCAGCCGTCTGTACAGATTATCACCTTCCAGCGAGACATCTTCCTCCTGCTCCCATAGTCGATACAGACTGTCCTCCGCTTTACTGTAATGTCCAATCGACTCCATATAAACTAGCAGCAGCCGTTCCGTCTTGGCTGGAAGACGATACGCTTTGACTTCCTCCAGAAGTCCATCGATATCCTCTGTCATCTGCAGCATTTCTCGATCAGCGCCGTGCAAACCTGCGTACAAATATAAATGCAGTGCCCTCATACTTTTGAATAGTCCTGCATCATGATCGCCACTTGCAGCATAAATGCTGCCCTCTTCCTTAAGCAGTTTGGCTACACCTTGAAGCTTATCAGACTCCAACACACCGTTAAAACGGAACATATCTATGATATCTTCTACAGATAGTGAATTTAAAAGACGTGAGTTCAGCGGAAAATGTCGGTTCAATAGCTCATCAATTTCCCATAAGGCTTCCGTTGTCTTCCGCTCTTGCTTGAGCGTTAGAACCTTGGCAACCATCGCCGTCATATCTTCGATCATTCGGACAATATAGTCTCTTCGGAACATGAACTTCCCCCTTTTCCATACTGTAACTGTAAGGCTTGTGTATCTGGCTATTATATGTGCTCTATTCATTTATCTTAAACCATTGCATTACGCTATGCCACCAAAGCAATTATAGGAAAAAGAATGAACATAATCCTTCTTCTTATTTACACAAAATACCAAGTTAAAATATACTTGACCCCACCAATCAAGGATGAATACATAGGAGGCAATCCCTACTCATGATCCCCGCAAATACTACTGAATCTAACAGCCGTAACCCCTTCCTGGGATTCACTGATCCATTTGCTGAATCACGTGCTTTTCCTTTTCTATGGCTAGGTCACCTGATTTCATTTCTAGGAAGCTCAGTTACCATGTGTAGGATTTGGGATAGATGCCTTTACTTACTTAATGTCCTTAGTCTGTCTGATCTATTTACGAAAAGTACTACTCATCAAATCAAAGTCTGAAATAGCCAAGTCCGCTACATCATCTGATATACAACCCTTGAAATCTTCTCCGAATTGGAAGCAGGATTTCATGAAGGGGATAGCGGTATTGCGAAGTCAGCCCTGGTTGTGGATTACGATTTTGGCTTTTTCATTCATCAACATTTGTTATGCCGGTATTACAAGTATTCTTGTACCTTGGCTTTTTAAAGTACACCATGGCTGGGAGCCCTACATTTATGGACTTGTAGTCACTTTTCTCAGGAGTTGGTGCGATTATCGGAGGACTGCTGTTCGGCATGAGACCCAAGTGGAATCATCGAGGGTTTATGGCCTACGGAGGTGCTTTCCTAAGCGGTCTGGCGCTACTGTTTCTCCCCTTTGCTCCAAACGCCATTAGCGCAATTGCCCTATTTGCTCTCGAGGGCTTCGGTCTAATGATCTTTGGCCTCATTTGGGAGATTAGTCTACAAGAGCTCGTGCCTCAGGAAGCCTTCGGTCGTGTTGCCAGTTTAGATCTGCTAGGCTCCTTCGCACTGCTACCTATTGGGTATATCCTTGTGGGTGAGTTGGCTGACCTCATTGGAGGCGTAACAACCATAGCTATCTTTGCCGGACTGGGAATGACATGTATTGGGATCGTATTAAGTGTTCCATCCATCCGCAATTTCAATTGTCTCCTAGAAAAGAGGCAGCCCACGCCAGTTACTTTGACGCGGAGCTGCCTCTTTTTGAATTATTATTTCAGCGATCACACATGGCTGTTAATACTAACCGTAGCTTGGGCGAATTCCTTGATAACCTCTGCTAACCGTTCCGGAGCTTCAAAGAGGCTCATGTGGCCTGCTCCAGAAATCGTAGCTTGCGTTATGTTTGGTTTATCCGAAGTAAAGGTGCGCTCCGCAGGAATCAGTCCATCCTGCTCGCCAGCAACAAGTAGTACTGGCAGCGTGGTAGCTGTGATCACATCACGTCGATCTGGACGCTCGCGCATCGCCAGTGCAGCTCCCGTTGCTCCTTGTGGAGGCGTTTTGTAGCCAATTTCTTTTGCTCGTTCCAGCAGCTGCGGTGATGCAGAAGCGGTTGCTTTAGCAAAAATTCCTGGGACGAAGCTGTCCACAAAAGGAGTAATGCCTTCATTTTGAATCCTGCTGACACTTTTCAATCGATTCTCCCTAGCTTCTTCACTATCCGGATATGCCGTAGAATGGATTAATCCAAAGCCCTTCAACCTAGAGGCATACCGCTGCGCGAACGAAAGTGTAATATATCCACCAAGTGAATGTCCCAGCATGGTGCATTCAGAAATTTCAAGTGTATCTAACAAGCCCAGAACATCATCTGCCATTTTTTCAATAGTATAGGGTCCTAGTGGAGCCTCTGAAGCTCCATGACCACGTAAATCGGGAGCAATCACTCGGTAGTTGTTGCTTAAAATGGGGATGACTTGTTCCCAGTATTCAGCACTTCCACAAAAGCCATGCAGTAATACAATAACCTCGCCTTTCCCCTGATCACTGTAGCAAATATTGCTTCCGTCACAACGTACTCTTTCCATGGCTGCTTCCCTCTTTCCAAAATACTAAGATATATTAACTAATATCTATTATTAAGCAAAACAGCTCTCCTTGAAACCGGCATCCTATTCTTAACGCCCGATTCCAAACCCTTTTGCTGCTGCGGCGGCAATTTGTTCAGCCATAACCATAACTCTATGTAGTGGAGTAGTCTGCAGCGTCCGATAGGGCTTTGGACCATTGATATCTACAATCGCCGCCAAGCTATAATGCCCCACTGCGGGAAGGCATACCCCCACCGATTGTGCTGGCTGAAGCGGCTCATTCGAAACGAAGTAATATCCAAGAGCTACTGGAGGTCCTAGGCAAGCATCCACAGCAATAATGATATGCTCAGATGGAATCTCAGTGACTCTGGCCACCAAATTATCTGCATCGCAAGGAGATGGCAACGTACCGATCACGTGCGGAAAGCCATATTCCAGAAGTTTGCTGCCTGTTAATGGACCGAGAGCATCACCTGTAGAACGATCCGTTCCGATACACAGAAACGTCACTTTCTCAGCTGAATGCAGCGCAGCAATTTCCATAAAAAAAGACACCAATCCTACATCGTCCATTTTGCTTCGTTTTCCGCTTCCCTGTTCTCTAATTGCCAATACCTTTCCTCCCCTCGATGATATTTTTGATTTCATGCCTTTAATTTAACATGATTTCTGTGGGCCCGACAAAAAAATGGTGATCAAGCTCACAAACATGGTAAAATACATGGATCAGTATACAGAGAGGATGTTAATAACCCTATGGATTTAACACAACCTAGTCAGGAAAATGTTGAATATATGATCGAGGCCATCAAGAACAAACTGAAGATGGCAAGTGCTGCTGCGATGCAAGCCTCAGCTTTTTCAGTAGACAAATATGAAGATATCTTCGATGTCTATGAGGTAGCCATGGGCAGCGATAGACTCAGTATTTCTCAGGTGGAAGCGCTCGTCTCCGAACTCGGCCGTCTACGTCAGAAATAATTGTTCTGCGCGTACAAGTAGAGATATTAGGATAATTTATCTATTTAAAAAAGAGCCCCTCGCTACGTATCCAGAGGATGGATACGTAAGTCGAGAGGCTCTTTTATGATGTTCTTACTTCATGAAATGAAGCTGAAATTCTGTATCCGCATGGCCTACCCGTGTACCACCGTCATTGTAGATCACACCTGAAAATGCATGATGCAGCTTTTCCAAAGTATTTTTCTGACTGTATCCAATCTGATTTAGAATCCCCTGTACAATAAGTCCCCACTCTTCTTCTGATCCATCCAGAATCTTGAAGGCAATACCCAGTCGCTCGCGGCGCAAACCGAAGCAATATACACCCTTAAATCCACCCTTAGCAATAATATTATCATCTTCCAAAAGAATTGAATCGAGTCGTCCATGACCAGAAACCATCTCCGGATGAGCATTCATTGCCGCAGTGATCGTAGTGACCGCTTTACGAGTTGCCTCGTCAGCAATTAAATCAGGATTGGCTAATTTCAAATACGCAGTCGCCAAGGCTGTCAAAGGCATGGCAAATACCGGCAGACCACATCCGTCCGTACCTAGGCCAATACTGTCTGGTGCTACACCAGCCATATAAGCAATGGTATCTATAATCTCACGCTGAACCGTTTGCTCGGGCTGTGAGTATTCTTCAAGTGGCATTCCTTTGAGCTTACTATACGATAATATCCCCATGTGCTTGCCCGCACAGTTATGATAGAACTTTCTTTTGCCCGCACCGCGAATGGCATTCTCTCTACTCGTATAATCCAGTGGGTAGCTAGTGGCACATATCATTTGTTGCTCATCGATGCCAATCTTTGAGGATATACTCTCTAGCGCGGCAACATGATAGCTCTCTCCTCGGTGCGAAGCAGTCATTAAGGCAATCTCAGCGGGTGTAAATCCATAATGCTCCACGATTCCTCCACGTATGCCTGGTATAGCCTGTAGTGGTTTGGCCGCAGAACGAGTAAAGGATACAAACTCAGGATCACCTGCATATCCCTTTACGTTCCCGTTTTCTCCTACGATAGCAATATGTCCACTATGGACACATTCCAGTAAATCCGACCGATACTCTCGTACTAATACTGTTTCCATGATATCTCTCCTCTTTTCTCTAGATGCTCTATAACTCACAAGGATTTATTAGTATTCTACATTTAATGAATGCTAGAAAATAACCCCGTGCTCCGGGGATTTTTTGTACGCCACATACTCCCTTAAGTGTTAGTTCCATGAGGAATTTTACTCCTATTTTCATCATTCTTCAATCATGAAGCTTTCAAACAAGCATAAACACCTGCGGCGTCCTTAAAGGACAGAGCGCGTTTGTGCGAGAAATATCAGAATATTAGTAGACGTGTGAAACTTATACTTTCTGATATTTTAATAAAAACCACTTCCTCCTCAGATTCTTGCTCTTCTGAAAAGGAAGTAGTTTTTATGGAATTCAGCACTGGTTTACAATGAGTGCACTATCTGTTTTAACCTTTGCTTGCACCCGCGGTCAGACCGTCCACCAGGAAACACTGAAGAAAAATGAACAGCAACGTGACCGGAAGTGCAACCAGCATTTGCTCATCTCCCCTTTATTCATGAGTGATCAGACCTAACACGCATAGAAAAAAGAAGCATACAAAAAAGGTACAACCTCATTTGCACAAAGTGCCGAGGTTGTACCTTTTCAGGTAACAGTGCCTTTATTTTGTATGCGTATTACGAAAAATCAAGTTCGTTCGCCCTCATTCTATAATGCCCATAATTTGGATTACAATCAGAATATGGACCCAAACGGGACGAATTAATAATGTTTTTCTTGATCATCCTTATATTTTCTCTTTATTTCAATTGCAAACTAAATATTCCATATCGAAAATTCACGCGAAATAATCTCTTGCTTTGATCTTGAGGGGTATGGTAAGATTCAGACAAAATTTAAAGGCAATGAAACCGCCAAGGGTTCAACCTCCGAAAATCATGAGGTTGGCCCTTTTTTGCGTTTACATGCCACGAAGGGATGGAAATTGAATATGATTCAACAGGAAACCGTTTATCACCGAATGGGACAGAATTGGTCATATGCCTACGATGAGTCTACACTACACATTCGCATCAGAACTAAACGGGACAATGTATCACGGATCGAACTTTTCTGTGGAGATAAATACGGGTGGGACAAAACTCATGAAGTCCTTCCAATGCAGCACCTGGCTTCTGACAGCTTATTCGATTATTGGCAGGCCGCGGTCCGTCCTGTTTATCGCAGACTCGCTTATTACTTTGGACTTTATGATGGAGATGAGGTCCTTTATTATTTGGAAAAAGGCTTCTTCTCAGAGCCTCCAGTCATAATATATGAGGGCCTATTCGACTTTCCTTTCTTGAACCGTGAAGATGTACACTCCCCTCCAGCATGGGTGAAGGATGCAGTATTTTATCAAATTTTCCCGGAGCGTTTCGCAAATGGTGATCCTACCAATGATCCGGCAGATGTGCTGGAATGGGGCGGCACGCCGAGTCCCCGGAATTTCTTCGGAGGCGACTTGCAGGGTGTACTAGATCATTTGGATTATCTCTGTGAATTGGGCATCACTGCCATATATTTCAATCCTCTATTCGAGGCAACCACCAATCATAAATACGACACAAAGGATTATCTCTTGGTGGATCCTCATTTGGGAACCAACGCATTGCTAAAAGAACTTGTGGATTCCTGTCATTCCAAAGGCATCCGCGTCATTCTTGACGGTGTCTTTAATCATTGCGGCCATACCTTCCCGCCATTTGTTGATCTGCTCGCCAATGGGCAATCTTCTCGTTATGCTGACTGGTTTCATGTACGTGAGTGGCCACCACAGGTTATCGACAGAATTCCCACCTATGACACGTTTGCATTTGAGCCTATCATGCCAAAATTCAACACTGAGAATCCTGAAGTCAAAGAATATCTGCTGAATGTTGGTCGCTATTGGATTGAGGAGATTGGTATAGACGGCTGGCGGCTTGATGTCGCGAATGAAGTCTCTCATACGTTCTGGCGACAATTCCGTGATACGATCAAAAGCATTAATCCAGAAGCCTATCTCGTAGGAGAAATCATGCATGATCCCTTGCCGTGGCTACTTGGCGATCAATTTGACGCCGTTATGAATTACCCGCTAACCAATATTCAGATTAATTTCTTCGCTCACGGACAAATCAATGCTGCACAATTTTCTCTATCGATTGCTACTATGTTAGCGAATTACCCGCAGCAAATTACAGAGGCTACCTTCAATCTATTAGACAGCCATGATACAACTCGTTTCCTAACCCTTTGCGGTGGTGATATTCGAAGATTAAAGCTAGCCGTTTTGTTCCAAATGACCTTTCAGGGAGCACCATGTATTTACTATGGCGATGAAATCGGTATGGAAGGTAGCTATGACCCAGATAACCGAAAATGTATGGAGTGGGACATCCAGAAACAGAACAGGGAACTGTTCGAATACTATCGCTGGATGATCGGTCTTCGTAAGTCGCATACTGCATTCCGTAGTAGCGGGTTTAAATCGCTGGAGATCCCGGACCACCCAAGGCTGCTTGTATATGAACGGTGGGACGAACACAACCGCTTCTTAATCGTGCTCAACAATGAAGAGGTATTAGTCGGCGCCAACATTCCTGTGCCCGGGACGGACGCTATATGGCTAAACCTAGAGACGCAGAAGCGAACAGAAACCTTCACATCATTACTACATCTGAATCTGCCCGAATTCGGCTATGCGGTATTCCAAGCTGTTAATAATTAGTCCATAACAAGAGTCTCTCGCAATCTACGCCTTGCTCATCAATTGTTTCAGCCTATACGCCAAAGTTTAAATACGAAGTAAGATAACTTATAAGGAGTGATTGGTGATGAGTAACGTAGAACATAAAGTAGAGCATGAAGTAGAGCATGAAGTAGAAAACGGAAGCAACTTTTTCAAAGGCATCTTTATTGGTAGCTTAATAGGTGCTGCTGCAGCCCTGTTATTTGCACCAAAGCCTGGTCGTGAAATGCGCAGTGATCTGTCCGATAAACTTACGCTTGCTACTGACAAAACCAAAGAAGTTGCTGGCGTCGTAACCGACAAAACCAAAGCCATTGCCACAACGGTAGGTGAAAAAGCAACCGATCTGGCTAGTACGGTTTCAGTTAAAGCCTCTGATATCTATACTACTGTCAGTGACAGCAAGCAGCAAATTGCCGCTACTCTTCAAGACGTAGGCAGAAAAATTGGTGACACTGTAAGTGAAGCCTCAAATAATGTCGCCTCTGATGTTAAAGACGCTTCTAAAGATGTGGCTGACGAAGCCAAAGCATCCTCTAAAGAAGTCGCCGATGAGGCTAAAGATGCGAAAGAGGATGTGAAATCCTCCTATAAATCCAGTTACTAATCTGCGGCATAATACAGCTATCATTTCATCCGACAACAGCCAGCTGTTCACACAGCTGGCTGTTGTTTAGTTATATCCTTTATAACGTTTCAGCGGATTCAACTGATACTTAATGAATGCCCGTTCGGGCTACAGAAAGCAGGGATGTTGCATGGGAGAATCAAACAGCCAAACAAAAGCATTTGAAATTGATGAACATCCTTTCGAGCTACGACATGAAGTAAAACGCTTAAACAATCGCCTCGATAAGATTGCTGAATCACTGGAAAAATCAGAATTCAAAGACATTCTCGATAATTACTCAGATCCGAAAAAAAGAATTATCACAAACTTGATGGCCGGTATATCCCGAGGTCTCGGACTGTCTCTTGGAACGTTCGTAGTCCTTGGTGTACTAGGCTACATTCTTAGTCTGTTTCTTGATGTTCCCGTGATCGGAGAGTACCTTGGCGAAATCAAAAAATACATCGATGCTAATAGCTAACTGTAGAACACAAATAAAGGACATGCAATTCTCCAAGCAGCGGAGAGAGGCATGTCCTTATCGTCGACTAAACGAAATCAAATCCAAGTAATGTATACTACTTATAAAGGAGCTCAATAGGATGAGTTGGCCATAATCTGCTTTAACTTCTCAGTGGCCCGCTTCTGTATCCGTGAAACGCTCATCTGTGAAACCCCCAGCTTCTGGGCGATTGCCCGCTGGGATTGACCATCTTGGAAGGCTAACAGCAACACTTGCTGCTCTTGCTCCTTCAATTGCCCTAGTGCTTGCTGCAGATCCATTTGTTTCTCTACAGTCTCGTAGTCGTTCGCGTCAGAGCTGATAAGCTCTCCTAGCGTAGCTCCGGTCTCCTCTTGGGAAAGCGGCGAATCTAGAGATACGTAATGGTAACATTCTCTGCCTGCCAGCACTTCTACAGTTTCTTCAACAGACAGTTCAAGATAATGAGCAATCTCATCCACCGCAGGAGAACGTTCCAGCTTAACTGTTAATTCATCAATAGCGTGTTGAACAAGCGCTCCCTTTTCTTTAATCCGTCTAGGAACCTGTATGTACCAAGATTTATCACGCAGATAATTTTTCATATGTCCAATCATGCTTTTCATCGCATAGGGCTCAAAAGGGATTCCGAGACTGATATCATATTGCTGCAGTAACCGGATGAGCGCCATTTGCCCGACCTGATATAAATCCTCATACAAGTCGGGGCGATTACGGGAAATTTTCCCAGCAGCCATTTTTACCATAGGCTCATATTTCTGTATCAGCAACGTCGCCTGATCGTTATCCTTGGTCTGCTGATACTCCCAAATTTGGGTGACTGCTTCATTCATGGACTCGGGGGGAGTCACCTTTTCACTCATACTTTCTCCTCGCTAAAATTAAGGTGCTTCTTCAAAGTTACCACCGTCCCTTTTCCGGCTTCACATACGACACTAACGTCATCCATCAACGCTTGCATTAAGTAGAACCCTAACCCGCCAACCTGAACGTCACTTAACTCCTTATCATGCAGTGTCATACGTTCATTAGACTTGTCCAAGCCGTCAAAGCTCTCCCCCTCGTCTTTGACTGTAATGGATAAGGAGCTTTCTTCTACCTCAAAAATAACATCTACTACTCCGTCTTTTTGACCATAAGCATATAATACTGAATTGTTACACGCCTCTGATACTGCCACTTTCATGTCTTCTATATCCTCATAGGTGAAACCCATTTTCGAGGCAATGCCGTATAAATTCAACCTAACAATATCCACATACTCTGCGCTAGCAGGCAACTGAAGAATTACTTTTTGCACATCATCACTCATTCTTTGTTCTATCCTTTCCTAGTGGGAATTCTCTTGGGAGGCAAAAAACTTGGAAATACCAGTCATGTCAAACAGCTTCTGAATTTGTGGAGGAACATCCTCAACCATAAACTTAACGTCCATTCCTTGTCTTGATTTCAGGATCGAAAGTAGAATACCAATCCCTGTGCTATCGATGTATTTTAATTCTTTTAGATTAATAACTAGATCTAGTTTTGTATCTCCCACAAGCGGCTCCATCACCAGGCGGAAATCGGAAGCAACTGACAAATCAAGTTCACCGCTCAGGAAAACTGTACATATATTTCCTTTGGTTTCTGTCTTAGCATGGAACTTATTACTTTTATGCGTATTCATTAGACGATCTCTCCTGAACAAATATTTTCTATTTTAATAACCTTGATGACATACCCTTGAATCAAACAACGTAAAAAAACGGATTGGTAAATACTAGATTACGCCTGAAAAATAGACATGTCAGGTTCAATTATCAGATTGTCGTTGCTAGAATATCGAGAAATAATTTGTTTTATACTACTCATCTTCAGAGGTTTGCTGATGTAATCATCCATTCCTGAGGCCTTACAGCGATTCTGAATCCCATCCATGACGTTCGCAGTCATTGCAATGATAACGGTCTTCTTGGCATCAGGACCACCGTCTCGACGAATTTGGGCGGTCGCCTCCAAGCCATCCATCACCGGCATTTGAAGATCCATAAAGATAAAATCATAAGGCTGCTTAATCGCCATATCCACAGCCTGTTGACCATCTTCAGCCATATCCGCCGCATAGCCCAGCTTATCCAGCATGCTAACCATTAAACGCTGATTGATCGGATGGTCATCCACAACAAGGATTCTACTTCTCCCCTCTTGATTGGGAACAGGATGAGTTGATTCCTCTTCTTGATATCCGCCTATCAAATCTTCTCCTGGCACGGAGGCCTGAATCGTAAAGATAAAGGTGGCTCCTTTTTCCTCCATCGATTCTACCCGAATTTCTCCGCCCATCATTCCCACAAGAGATTTACATATAGCTAGCCCCAGACCTGTCCCCCCATATTTCCGTGTCATGGAAGAATCAAGCTGCGAGAAGGGCTCAAATAATCGGTCGCATTTTTCAGGAGAAATACCAATCCCCGTATCCATGACTGTGAATTCAACTTCCACCTTATGATCAGCAGCGTTCTTGACCGAGGCGACTAAATAGACCCCACCTTGGTTTGTAAATTTAACAGCGTTAGCGATCAAATTGATTAAAACTTGGCGTAAACGAGCCATATCCCCATATAAAAGTCTAGGTAATTTCTGATCAATAAAATAAGCGAGCTCCAGGTTCTTCTTTCCCGCTTCCATCGAAAAAAGGCTGAACACCTCTTGAATACAATTTCGGAGTTCAAACAAATGCTCTTCGACTTCCATTTTTCCGGATTCCATTTTAGTGAAATCAAGAATGTCGTTTATAACCGTAATCAACGTATCCGCACTTTTCCGAATGATCTCCGAATATTCCTTTTGCTCTGGCGTAAGATTGGTCTCCATTAACAGATCAATCATGCCAACTACGCCGTTCATAGGTGTACGAATCTCATGACTCATCATGGCTAGGAATTCCGACTTCGCTTTAGAGGCAATCTCCGCCTCTTCCTTTGCCTTGATAAGTTCACTATTAATGTTTTCCAGTTCTTTCGTCTTTTGCTGCAGCAGCATGGTTTGAGTCTGATGCTTCTTGCTCGTGATGTTCATTTCGACAAAGCTTTGTATCTTAGACTTCAAAATTTGTGGAATGAAAGGCTTGACCATATAATCAATAGCCCCTGCCGAATAGCCTGCGAATAAATGCTCTGCTTCTTTGCTATTGGCAGAGATAAAAATAATCGGGATTTCCTTAGTTTTTTCTCTGGCTTTGATCAATTTTGCGGTTTCAATTCCATCCATACCCGGCATCTGTACGTCTAGTACAATGACAGCAAAATCATACCTTAACAAACAGCGCAACGCTTCTTCACCGGAGGTAGCTTTAATTAGCTCATAATGCTGACTCTCAAGCACCGCCTCCAGCGCCAGCAAATTTTCAGGACGGTCGTCTACTAGTAGTATATGAATTGGTTCTTGAAACCCCATAGGACCACCCTCCTACATGCGTTATTTTATGTTACGGTATATTTTCTCCACTCTGTCTAAAGATTCATAGCAATCGCTATATTTCGAAAAGTGAATGGACTCTTTAGAGCCCAGAACAAGGATTCCAAAGCGACTTAGACTTTCATGAAACAACCCGTGAACATGATCTCGAAGCTCATCATTGAAATAGATCATTACATTTCGGCAGAAAATAACATTGAATTCATTAAAAGAAGTGTCAGTGGCTAAGTTATGCTCAGCAAAAATAATATTTTTGCGTAAATAAGGTTGTAAAATTACCGAGTTATACTTCGCAGTATAATATTCGGAGAATGCCCGGGTACCTCCTGCCTCCATATAATTCTTTGTGTACTGCTTCATTCTACTAATATCATAAACGCCTTCCTTAGCCTGCTGTAAAGAACGCTCATTCATATCTGTGGCGTAAATTCGAGCTTTATCATAAAGCCCTTCTTCATGTAGCAGAATGGCCATAGAATATACTTCTTCCCCAGTGGAGCATCCGGCATGCCAGATACGAATATAGGGATAAGTTCTTAACAAAGGAACTACCTTCTGGCGAAAAGTTAGAAATAATCCCGGATCCCTGAACATTTCAGTAACAGGAATAGAGAGACTGTAGACAAATCGTTCAAAACAGGCGCGATCATGCAGCACCTTCTCTTGTAACGCGGATATGCTGAGTACATTCTCCGCATGGACATGATGCCAGATACGTCGCTTCAATGAAGGCAACGCATAATTCCGGAAATCATAGCCATATAAACGGTGTACCCCATCAAGAAGCAGCTCAATCTCTATTTGCTCCAATTCATCACTTCCCGCCATGACGGGCTGCTCCTCATATCCGTGTTCTATTGCTTTCATTGTTATCCCGACTCCCTTATCAACACGCCGTACTTTTAAAGAATGGCTTTTTGTTAGTTCTTTTAAAGTATTACCCCAATATTGAGGTTACGAATACAGCCAGACTCGCATTAAAGATAGAAGTTGACCTGTTGCGATTGGCTTCTTCATATAGTCAGAGGCTCCAGCTTCAATACATTTGGCACGATCCTCTTTCATTGCTTTGGCGGTAAGCGCAATAATAGGCAGTTTCTGATACTGCGGCATCTTGCGGATCCGGCGCATAGCCTCGTATCCGTCCATCTCCGGCATCATCATATCCATAAGCACAAGATCGAAATCTTCTTGCTCTACCAACATTTCCAGCGCTTCACGTCCATTCTCCGCAAACTTCACTTCCATGTGATACTCTTCGAGAACACTGGAGAGCGCAAAGACATTGCGAATATCATCATCGACGAGCAATATCTTCTTTCCTTCGAACAATTCTTCTTTATTATGAAGCTTCTGCAGAATTTTACGTTTATCTTCCGGAAGATTGGCTTCTACCCGGTGTAAGAACAACGTTGTCTCATCCAATAACCGTTCTGGAGAACGTACATCCTTGATAATGATTGATTCCGCGTATTTGCGCAGTTGCGTCTCTTCTTTACCATCTAAATCCTTACCCGTATAAATAATAATAGGTAGATCATTTAATTCCTCATCATCACGAATCTGATCCAGCAGATCGAAACCTGTCATATCCTCAAGCATCAGATCCAGAACCATACAATCATACCTCTGCTTCCGCAGCTCATTCAGTGCCTCACCGCCAGTTGAAACTGCGGTTATAGCCACATCGTCATGACCGATCAATTCCATGATGGAACGACGTTGAATCTCATCATCCTCTACAATCAGCAAATACTTCACTGTACTGGAAGTATAGTTCTCAATTTGCGAGAACGCCCGCTCAAGGGCCTCTCTAGAAGATGGTTTTCTTAAATATGCCATAGCCCCCATCATAAGCCCCTGCTTCACTTCATCATTCCCAGAGATGACATGGACAGGAATGTGACGGGTCTGTGATGCACTTTTCAGCTCTCTAAGAATGGTCCAACCGTCCATAACCGGCAGATGAATATCAAGAATAATTGCATCAGGCAGATAAGTCTTCGCCATCTGCAATCCAGTATCACCTTGGAGGGCTACCAGTCCTTTAAATTTGCGGGCATGTGCCATATCCAGCAATATTTTAGCGAAGCTCTCATCATCTTCAATAATAAGCAGAACCTTATCATTTGCAGTCAAATGTTCACGGTCATCATCTATCACCAATTGTGGGATAGGTGCATGGACCGGCGTTGGTACAAGGGTTGGAAGCATATCTCTAATATATTCCTCGAAGGTTGCATCCTCTTTAGAAGCAGCAGCTTCTATAGCTGCAAGTTGCCTATTATAATTCCCTTTAACCGGCAAATACATAGTAAAGGTGCTACCTTGGCCCTCACGTGATTCCAGCACAATAGCTCCGCCCATTAAACGTGCTAACTCACGGCTAATGGACAAGCCTAGGCCTGTACCCCCAAATTTACGGCTGGTTGTACCATCTACCTGTTGGAAGGCTTCGAACACAATATCGGTTTTGTCCGCCGGAATACCAATTCCACTATCCTTCACAGCAATAGCAATATATTCAACTTCTCTTGGCAGATCTAGCGGAAGAAGATTGGTATCTGCTTGGCTAACCGAAAATTCGATGAATCCTTCCATAGTAAATTTAAATGCATTAGAAAGCAGATTTCTTAGCACCTGCTTCAATCGATGACCATCGGTAATGACGCTATCTGGCAGCGGATCGTTAAAGGTAATCTGTAAAGAAAGTCCTTTTTTGAGTGCTTGCGGAGCAAAATTCTGCTTCACAAAGCTCTTCAGCTCGGTCAATCTAATTTCTTCTTGGTTCAGTTCCATTTTGCCTGCATCAACCTTGGACAAGTCCAAAATCTCATCGATCATTTTAAGCAAGTCAGCACCTGACATATAAATCGTATGTGCAAATTCAACCTGCTTCTCTGATAAATTGCCATCCTTATTCTCCGTAAGTAGCTGAGATAGGATCAAGAGACTGTTGAGCGGGGTTCGTAATTCATGGGACATGTTCGCTAGGAACTCAGATTTATATTTACTAGTAACGGATAATTGCTTGGCCTGTTTCTCTAATTGAACTTTTGCATGCTCAATTTCATCTTTCTTCTCCTCAACCTCCTGCACTTGTTCCTCTAAAGCGCGGGTCTTGGCAATAAGTTCTGTATTATAATGTTCCAGTTCTTCCTGCTGACGCTGGAGCAGTTCTTCCGACCGTTTAAGCGCATCCGTCTGCTCCTCCAAATTCTCATTGGAACGACGCAATTCCTCTTGCTGAGTCTGTAATTCCTCTGACTGACACTGTAGCTCTTCCGTAAGAGCTTGTGAATCACGCAATAATTTCTCCACGATCAGACGACGGCTAATATTATTAAAAATAATACTTAAATTATTCGCGAGTTGTTGCAGCAAATCATTTTTCAGACTGCTAAACGGTTGGAATGAAGCGAATTCTACCACGCCGAGCAGTTCGTCTTCAAAAATGAGCGGATGAATAGAAATATATCCTGGTTGTGCATCCACGAATCCGGACTTAACGAATGTATAGTTTTCAGGAGCCTGCTCCAGTCTGATCGGATGCATATCGAGCGCACTTTGTCCTACGAGTCCTTCTCCAATCACAAACCCTTCCTTAGGTTTCTTATCACTATCTACTGCATAATAACCACTGCTTCGTAAAAAATCGGGACGATTGGCATCTTTCAAATATACAGCTCCGAACTGGGCTCCCAGCACAGGAGTAAACTCGTTGATAAAGGTCTGTGAGACCTGATCCAAGGAGCTAACACCTCGCAATAGTTCCGTCACCCGGGCAATATTCGCATTCAGCCAGGATTGATCATTCTGCGCTTGCGCATAGGCCTGTTCCATCTGCTGTTTCTGTTCAAGATCTAAAGCCATTTTCTTAAAGACAAGGGCAACCTCACCAATCTCATCTTTAGTAGTAACCTTTATGCGCCGTATAGCCCTTACTCTACCGTTGCCAAAGCTAGTAATCATCATTGAAACGACATTAAGCCCCCGAGTGATACTTGGGATGATCCATAGAACCACGCCAAGTCCGAGAAGTAAGCCTAGAATCATCATTAGGACTACCATCTGAGTCGAACTTTTATAAGCTTCGTTGGCCTTCGTACTCTCTTCGTTCATAATAAAAGCATTATAATCAGAGAGACTATTCAGAGCGTTTAACACTGCACTCTGAATCGCTTGTCCCTCTGTGTTGGAATACGTGCTAGCATTCTGAAAATAACCTGCCGATAACAGTTTCAATACCTTTTGCTGATAATTTAAATAGGTGGTATACGCATCGTCTATTTGATTAACCGTTTGCATTTCTTCAGCGCTGGTCATCGACGCTCTTATTTTCTCATAATGCTCATTCGCTTTAGTAATCTTTTTTTCAATCTCATTCTTTTGAGATTCTACCGATGATGCATCTGCACTTAACATGGTCGTGGTCAATATTCGCGCCATATCATTAACTTCTCCACGCATCCCTGAAGAAGAACGCCCCTTCATATATCTATCCTGATACCCTTGCAGTTGGTTATTCATATAATTTAACCGGTCGTATCCTATCATCGTAAGTGCAAGCATAATCGCTAACATAGCACCGAAGCCAATTAAGAGCTTAGCCTTTATCTTCATTCTCTATCTGTTCCCTTCTTCAGTGAGATCCACACTAAACATTTATCATCATCACGCTCTTTTGGAACCTCAACATTGAAAAAGGTAGGCCGAATAGCCTCTTCGTTCCATTCATGTTCAACATTTAAATGTTGAATCATAAATTCCAGCTGCTCCTCTTGTTCGCCCTCAACCAGTTCCAGTAGACCATCTGTATAAAGAACTAGATGCCCTTCATCTTCATAGGTTAAACTCTGTGTCTGAATATCGATCCGTTCAAACAGGCCCACAGGGTGGCAGTTACTTTCCAGCAAGACCGGAGTCTTAGCCTTGCCCTCAAAAAACAGCGCAGGTGGATGTCCCGCGTTGACATAGTCAATACGCTTCAGACGGGTATCTATCACTAGATAAATGGTCGTAAAGTAGTATTGGATCAACTTTTTCTCAATATAGAGTTGGTTAAACCTTCGATTGAGCTCCTGAATTACTTTTTCCGGCTCTACATACGTAGTTACCGTATCCTTTAGCACTGAGGCCAGAAACATACAAAAAAGAGATGACGATATTCCGTGTCCCATAATGTCCAGCAGGATCACTCCATATCGGCCATCACCAAGGGGGTACCACGCATATAAATCACCAGCCAGCTCTGAAGAAGGCTGATAGATGGCATTGACCTCAAAATTCTCATCCTGTAGTGGCAGGCTTAATACAGCATTCTGAACAAGTGCTGCCAGTCTCAATTCCTCCTGAATTCGCTGATCTCGTTCCTTATGCCAATCTTTCTCTTGCTTCAGCCGCAGCGCGAGCCGAATTCGGGCCATCAGCTCCACTTTATTAATGGGTTTCGTAACATAATCTACTGCACCTGCATCCAGTGCTTCTGCTAGCTTCTTGGAATCACCAACAGCTGTAACCATTATTATTGGAATATCCTTAAGGTGTTCGTATTGCTGTACAACACGACATGCCTCGATTCCATCCATCTCTGGCATCATCATATCCAGTAAAATCAGATCAATATCTGACATCCGAAGACGTCCATCTTCAATCACAGAACCGATACCCAGCCGCTCAAACATCTCTTTTGCAGAGGATGCGGTTACGAAATTTCGGTAATCTTCTTTTTTCAGGATTTCACGGATAATGATAACATTAGTCGGATTGTCATCTACGATTAAGATTCTCATCATCTTCACCTCACACAAATAGTATTACGAACGTAAAATTCTGCGACTTAATACCAATATCATACGCTATTTGAAGCTGTTAATTTTATTTTCATAATATGTAAAAATAGTAATAGGTTCATTTACGTCTTCAGCAAAGTAACCTCCCGAACCACTACAGCTAGTGGTTCGGGAGGTTACTCTATGGTAAAGACAGCTTCTGTTTATTAACCCGAATAATCAAAAGTGAACCACATTAAGAAGAAATGCTATCAAATAAATCAATGCCTTCAAATTCTCCACCCAAATTAC
Source organism: Paenibacillus sp. FSL K6-0276 (assembly GCF_037977235.1). Classification (NCBI taxonomy): domain Bacteria; kingdom Bacillati; phylum Bacillota; class Bacilli; order Caryophanales; family Paenibacillaceae; genus Paenibacillus; species Paenibacillus sp. FSL K6-0276. The sequence continues at coordinate 5,372,743 of NZ_CP150276.1, forward strand.
AATATATTTTGAGCGCATTATTTCCTCTCATATATACGTCACCATCTTCAGCTACAAAGTGCGGTTTGCCCAAGGTCGATTGCAGATTATCCTTCACGGGATCAATCTCTACTCCATTCACATGTAGGCCAAACTGCTGCGCTTGAGAAGGTGAGACATGCACATACAGTACAAACCCATCACCAACACCCACTGTCACATCTGCGTATTGGTACTCCTCTGTCCCTTGCAATGGATCATTTGTTACCGTAAGCGGATTGCCCTTGGTCAGAAGCAGTTCTTCCTTCGTGGCATATAAAGCGACTCCTTGTAGTGAATCAAATCGATTTATAGAAGGGCTGGTTTCTGAGGCATGTTCAAATGTGAGAACTGTCTTAGGCTGATCACTAAAAGTCGAGATAGGCGTCAACTGTGGAGACGCATCAAAGTATGGGGAAAGTAGACTAAACAAAAGAATGATAATGTTCATGTTGTTATCCCACCTTTCTTATCTGCAGCCGCCATTTACAGAAGCCTTGCTGCCTTAACTTTAATGACGGATTTTTTTCCAAAGAGTTGCAGCTACATCTACACCTTTTAACACAGTAGCTATTTTCCCCGGTGCTTTATCAGCATTTACGGCGTCATAGGAGTTAACCGTACGTTCCTCAGCTGGCGTCAGCGGAGCCTCTTTTATGGATACTCCCTTACGCTTCTCCCTCAGTTCATGCGATTTACGATATTTCTCAATCACAGTTACCGACACTTGCTTGACAGTTAGAGTTAACTCATTCATAACATCCCCCAGATTCTTTACAGAATCTATGACAGGATCAATCTTTTGGATCTTGTTCTGTACATCGGCTGTAATTTCATTTGCATGTCTGACTGTAGTCTTCACTTCATAAGTAAGCTCATCCATCGTCTTCTGAACTTCCACCAAGGTCTGGCTAACTTTGTCGAGAGATTCCTTCGCTGACTGCAAGGTCTTAATTAGAAAGAAAACAAGTATTGCGAATGCGATAGCAACTAGAGCTACACTTAGTTCAATGATCATATTCATAACCCCTTCCAAATCTCATAAATAGCGGCTAATCAGCCTTGTATACTGCATAGTTACCCCTACTCCCATAAGCCGAAACATCTTGTCGAGCGTTGTCAAAACTCCCTGCTCCCCTTTGTTTCAGAATCAAAGTCCCCGTTTATACAATGACTACATTGATCAAAAAAGGATTGGTGATATGTAATGTTAAAATGGTCCGCAATTCTACTAGTTGTCGCTGTAATCGCTGGAATCTTTGGTTTCTTCAATCTTGTGGCAGCCGCCGCAGGTCTTGCAAAGATACTATTCTTCGTCTTCTTGGTTCTGTTTGTTGTTTCCCTCTTCACGGGACGCAGAGGTAGATCGATGTAGCCTCCTCCCATATCTATCCATATATCTTATTCATCATGCAGAAAGTATAGGTCATTCCCACACGGATGTCACTTGAGAAAATAAGAAAAAGTATACTTACACTAATTCTTTTGAAACGATCATTACGCCATCGGATATTGTTCCAGCGACACCACAGGTGAAGTCATTACAGATACTTGGGGCAATGAATGGAGAGAAATTTACACTTGGCTAGGAAAAGCGTGGGTTAAGGTTCCTGTAGCTGCCAATTTAATTATGCGATGATTTGAATACGAAGGGGGTGGCCAAAGCAGCCATTAAGTGGCCGTTGATGCATCCTCTTTTTTTGCGGAAAGTGCAGTTGTACCAAACAGACGATAAAAGAAAAGGCTACCCCCTCAGTAGAAAATTCTACTGAGGGGGTAGCCCCTGCGCTTACGCCCGCCTTTGTTCACCCGTCACAACCATGCGATGCTGTCGCTTCCTTCGTACCTATATAATTAGCGAATGACCGAGCCCCCGTAGAGAAAACGATTCATCCAAGAAGCGCTTAATTTATCTACTTTTACCCCGCCTGAAGCTACGGAATACGTATGTAGAATTTGTCCATCTCCCAAATAAATAGCAACATGCGATATTCTTGCCTTGGATTTATCAATCCCTTCATAGGCAGATGCTGAGGTCCCTTTATAATCCATAAAGAACATTAAATCGCCGCGTTTCAAACCTGAAATAGACGTAACCACCGTACTATTCGATTTCACCCAATCTCCCTGTTGACGGGAATCAGCAGGGAGTTTTAGATTCACAGCATCAATGAAAATTTGCCGGATAAAATCAGAACAATCAAAGGTACTTGTATTATATCTGCTGGATCCAAACTCATAAGGTGTTCCAAGATAACCCATACCGGCAGAGATTACACTCTCGATTTGGGCGGAAGCCCCAGGCGTTGAAATAGGTGGTATTGGTGCTGGTGGTGGCGTTGGTGTCCCAGTTCCCCCGTTAATACCAGCGAACGAAGTATATTGATCACTTGAACTTATATATCCAATGCTACCATCAGATGTTAGGATTTGATACCAATAGCTGTTCGGCTGTGCCAGAAGTTGTACTTGTTCCCCCTTCTTCAGAAGTCTCAGTACTTTTCCGCTAGTAGAAGGAGTAATTCGAAGATTCACTCCGTACTTAATAGTTCCCGTTTGTGCTGTTGGTGCTGTTGGTGTATCTACTGAAGATGATATTACGCTGATATACTTATCTCCCGTACTTGTATAACCTACGGATCCATCTGCTGTTTTCACTTGAAACCAATAGCTATTCGGTTGCGCCAGAATCTGCACTTGATCTCCCTTTTGCAAGTACTTTACTACTTCTCCATTTGTAGAAGGTGTGCTGCGAAGGCGAACACTTGCCTCGATGACTGCTGTTTGACCAACTGCTGCCACCATGACTGAATTTGATGGACTTGAGGCTGCTGCTGCATTTCCAGGAGCAGATACTCCTAAACCTGCAACAATTACAGCTGAAACCAACAAGGATGCTGTTAATTGCTTATGTGATTTAATCATACGTTCCCCCAATACCATGATGAGATTTCAACAAAGGTGTGTACTTCATTCCTTTATGCCCTCATTATAGGCTTGCCCGGGATTTGGAACATGCTCCAAATTGCACATATAATCATGCCACTTTATGGTAAAATACAGGACTAAAGTCTTGATTCCTCCTTGAATATGTTTGTTTTTTCCTTAAAATAGAATTTTAAATTTAATCTTTAGGTTCCACATGCACCTGCACATTCATAATATTGTGTAGCTTGCTCATTCTCTCTTCAATGGAATCACTGATCTTATGACCTTCCACCACTGTAATGTTCGCGTCTACCTCCACTACGACATCCACATGCACATGATTACCATGAACCCGTGCCTTCACATCTTTAATCCCCTCTACTCCCGGCGTTCGAGCAATCGTACTACGTAGATCCATCAACTTATCTTCATCAAAGCCATCCGTAAGTCGGTAGGTCGAGTCACGGAAAATGTCCCATGCCGTCTTAGAGATAATCAGTCCGACAACTACTGCCGCCGCAGAATCAATCCATGGCAGTCCGAACTGAGCACCCACAATCCCAACAGCAGCACCTATACTAACCATAGCATCAGAAAAATTATCTTTGGCCGCTGCCATTAGTGCCCCACTATTAATTTGCTTAGCCAACCTTTTGTTATATATGTATACTCCCATCATTGCCACTGCACACACTAGAGCCACACCGGCTGACCACAGCTGCGGTGTTTCCTTTGCGCGATCGAAAAAGGACCGCACCGCCTCCACAATAACTTGAATACCTACTACCGCCATAATAAAAGAGGCCAACAATGCAGCAACTGTCTCTGCCCGGAAATGTCCATAAGCATGGTCAGAGTCAGGTGGCTTCCGCGAAATCCGCAAACCAATCAACACGGCTACAGATGCTACGATGTCGGTTAAATTATTAACCCCGTCTGCGACCAGTGCACTAGATGCGAATAAATATCCACTAACCAGCTTGAATGTCGATAAAATGAGGTAAGCCGCTATGCTAACCCAAGCTCCACGCTCGCCTTTACGTATATCTTCGTAAATATCAACCATTTTTGGCTGTCTCCTCGTTTTCCGTTTTGTTTAAAGAAGAAACGACGTTGTCATCCTTTAAAGATGACCACCGTTTCTCGTAAAAATATAAGGATGATGTATAGTGTGTAACTTATACGTTCTTATATTTCCAGAAAAGAATTCTTTCAATTATTCTTGCCCTTGTGGCAACATTTAAAAACAATTAGAATAAAGTGAAGGACTTGCTTCGAAGGAGGTTATCATAATGAGCGAAAGCAACGAAAAAGGAAAAATCAATTTAGCCGAAGCTATCCGGCAAAAGCTGGAGCAGAAGAAACAACAATCTTCCTCCAAACCTGGATCTACTTTTCAAGCCGGCTCCGCCAAACCGCTAAAAAGTCAGAATAACAAAAAGCCTAACAACCAGCGCCGTCGTACCGGCGGATCCTAGTACTATCTTATATTTAAACATAAATGGCTGCGTATCCCTCAGGGGCAACGCAGCCATTTATACGTTCGTCCGCCTTAAAGGATGGGTTAGAACTCATCAAATTCATAACTGATTTTAAGTTGTTATACATAAAGACAACAGCTGCCCTAATCCGCTAAGGATTAGAGCAGCTGCTTCTTGAATGCTCTCCGCAAGCGGAAAACATGAATGAATTATACTTCTACAGGATACATGTGTTGGCGCATTTCCTTAATTTCAGGATTCTCCAAATACTCATCATAAGTCATCGTGCGATCAATTACACCAGTAGGTGTAATTTCGATGATACGGTTAGCAATCGTTTGGATGAACTGATGGTCATGGGAAGTGAACAGAATGGTGCCGTCGAAATCGATCAGCCCGTTATTCAGTGCCGTGATGGATTCCAGATCCAAGTGATTGGTAGGTTCATCGAATACAAGCACGTTCGCACCGTTGAGCATCATCTTCGCCAACATACAGCGAACCTTCTCGCCCCCGGACAGCACACTAGCTTTCTTCAGTGCTTCTTCTCCGGCGAACAGCATCCGTCCCAGGAATCCGCGCAGGAACGTCTCATCCTGATCTTTAGAATACTGACGCAGCCATTCTACGAGATTCAAGTCCACGCCATCGAAATAGCTTGAGTTGTCTTTCGGGAAATAAGCTTGAGTTGTAGTTACTCCCCATGCATATTCACCCGCATCCACTTCCTGCTCACCCATGATCACATCAAACAAAAGTGATTTAGGCTGGGAGTAAGGACCCACGAAGGCAATCTTATCCCCTTTGTTAACTACAAAACTGATGTCATCAAGAACCTTCTCACCATCAACCGATTTGGTCAATCCGCTGATTGTCAGAAGCTGCTTACCCGCTTCACGTTCAGGTTTGAAGTTAAGGAACGGATATTTACGGTTGGAAGGACGAATGTCATCCAGCGTAATTTTCTCGAGTTGTTTCTTACGTGATGTCGCTTGTTTAGACTTGGAAGCATTAGCCGAGAAACGTTGAATAAAGGCTTGCAGTTCCTTGATCTTGTCTTCCTTCTTCTTGTTCGAATCACGCTGCAAAGCTTGAGCAAGCTGACTGGACTCGTACCAGAAGTCGTAGTTACCAACGTACATCTGGATTTTGCCAAAATCAATATCCGCAATATGCGTACATACTTTGTTTAGGAAGTGACGGTCATGGGATACGACGATAACAGTACCTTCATAATCCATGAGGAAGTTCTCTAACCAGCCAATAGATTCGAGATCCAAGTGGTTGGTAGGCTCATCGAGCAGAAGGTTATTTGGACGGCCAAACAAGGCTTGTGCCAAGAGTACCCGTACCTTCTCATTGCCGCTCAGTTCGGCCATTTTCTTGTCATGCAGTTCACGCATAATTCCAAGACCGATCAGCATAGCAGCCGCATCCGGCTCTGCATCCCAGCCATTAAGTTCAGCAAATTCGCCTTCAAGCTCACCGGCACGAAGACCATCTGCTTCCGTGAAATCAGACTTCGCATAAAGCGCGTCCTTTTCTTTCATGATTTCATAAAGACGAGTGTGACCCATAATAACTGTTTCAAGCACTGGGAATTCATCATACTCGAAATGATTCTGCTTCAGAACTGCAAGGCGTTCACCAGGTGTTATATGAACATCACCCGTGTTCGCTTCGATCTCCCCGGACAGAATTTTCAGAAAGGTTGATTTACCAGCACCATTGGCACCAATCAAGCCGTAGCAGTTACCAGGGGTGAATTTTATGTTTACATCTTCGAAGAGAGCTCGTTTTCCGTAGCGGAGTGTTACGCCGCTTGTGCTAATCATTACGCATTACCATCCTTTTCACTTTAGGGTTTCGGCTCATTATAGCATAAAATCAGTGCAAAAATCCCGTGAAATAGGCATTTAAGCTGATCTCTCTCCTACGAAACTTATTCCAACTGTTTTACGGCGCCCTCTTTAAGGAGGAATTTTTTCAATTATTCCCCAGATGTGCGATTCTCCGGTTGTACGACCAGTGTTTCTCCATAACTGAGTGTACGAATTCGGTCCTCAGAAATCTCATGCTTAATTCTGGCGCTCTCCATGCGATCCAGCGCTTCCCGGGCCGTATCATCGGCAAGTCTGAAGGTACCATAATGCATCGTAATCATGGTCTCCGCTCCTACATCTAGGAAAGCTTGTATGGCTTCCTCAGGATTCACATGCTGAGAGGTCATGAACCACTCCGGTTCATAAGCCCCAATCGGCATAAGCGCGATATCAATCTTATAACGGCTTCCGATCTCCTTAAAACCTTGAAAATAACCACTATCCCCAGCGAAATAAAGGTTCGGAGAAAGCTTCTGATTTCCGGATTCGGCGGGCTCCAAGATGTACCCACCCCAATGAGAAGTATTCGTATCCCAAGGCGTCCTCCGCGTCCAGTGCTGGGTAGGCACAAAACTAAGCTTGATCTTACCTAGCTTAATCTCCTGCCACCATTCCATCTCCACACAGCTGCGGAACCCTTTGCGGAGCATTTTGCGTTTTAGACCTATAGGAACAACCAGGGTTGTCCCTGCCCGATATAATTTACGGATGGACGCTATATGCAAGTGGTCATAATGAGAGTGCGAGATCAGAATCAGGTCAATCGGCGGCACTTCGCTGAGCGGAATCCCAGGTTGTCCCAGTCTTTTCTCAAAACCTAGCCTTCTCGCCCAGATGGGATCCGTAATAATATTCATCCCTTCATATTGAAGGAAAAATGTTGAATGCCCAATCCACGTAATGGTAGACTCCTGCTTATTCTCCGACAGATAAGACAATCTGGGCGGCGTATTCGGAACAACGTATGAATAGTCCTTCTGCTTCCGACGACGCTCCTCACGCCACTGGCGAAATTCTTTTAGTGTTTTATCGGTACTTACATTGTCGACGTTATGGTAACGAGTTTTAGGCATACAACACCTCTTCTGCAGAAGTTTGCCGAGCAATCCTGGCTTTAGCGAATATACTACAACTATATTGAACAGAAGCGTATTTTGCAAAATATACAATTGGCATGATAAAGGTTCGCCCTTTTCTCCCACAATAATGCAGACTTTAGCGAAATAATAGGAGAGATCTTTTGTGTTTCACGCCAGAAATGAGGTAAAATGCGTGTAAAGACCACGGTGCACGTACCGTTCAAGGGGGAGCTACGTATGAAGATTACATTTATTGAACCGACTCCAAGTCCAAATACGATGAAGCTTCATTTGGACGAAAGTTTAGACCCCGGAATTCGCAGAACCTATACTCCAGAAAGTGAGCGTTCTGCACCTGCTTGGGCACGTGAAATGCTAACGATACCAGGCGTTACAAGCATTTATCATGCTGCTGACTTCGCAGCACTCGAACGCAAGGGTAGCGCCGATTGGGCGGCGATTCTAAGAGAGGTTCAAAGCCGCTTCGGGAGCAGTGAAGGTTTAACTGGGGATTGGAGCCTAGCCGACGAGAATGCCGGCACTCATTTTGGGGAAGCACAAGTCTTCGTCCAAATGTTCCGCGGAATTCCGATGCAAATCCGCGTAAAAACGGGCGCGAATGAGGAGCGCATATCCTTAGCCAACCGCTTTACTAAAGCGGTTATGGATGTGGCTAGCGCCGTTATGATCAAAGAGCGCAAGCTCACCGATTACGGCGTGCGTTATGGCGAGCCCGCGGATATTGCACGCGAGGTCGAGCAAGAGATCGAGGCGGCGTATCCACAGAATCGCCTCGACTCCCTCGTGCAGCAAGCCACTGCGCACGGAACCGAAGGTGAGTTCGTCGAGCAAAGACGAACTCGCAGTCAGGATGAGCTGCTGCGAGACCTGAAGCATGAGGATTGGCGCGTGCGCTACGCCGCGCTAGAGGATCTTACGCCGACGGTGGAGCTCCTGCCGGAGCTTAAGGCGGCGCTACACGATCCCAAGCTGCACATTCGCAGGCTTGCGGTCGTGTATCTGGGCGACCTCCGCACGCCCGAGGCGATGGAGCTGCTCTATGAGGCGATGGCTGACAGCGCGCCAGCCGTAAGACGTACGGCTGGCGATACCCTGTCCGACATCGGCGATCCTGCCGCCACGCCGGTGATGACGGCGGCATTAACGGATAAGAGTAAGCTTGTCCGCTGGCGCGCAGCTCGCTTCCTTTACGAAGTTGGGACATCCGAGGCCCAAGATGCCCTAACACTTGCGGCGGACGATCCAGAATTCGAGGTTGGTCTTCAGGCCAAGATGGCCTTGGAGCGGATTGCCTCCGGAGAAGCAGCGGCAGGCACCGTCTGGCAGCAGATGTCAGAACGCCGACGTACTTAACACGTACCTACCTGTTTTTGTCATTGCTTTGAACAGTGAACTTGCTTTATACTAAGTCCTGTTGTTTATAAATGAATGAAGTAAAGATAGCCTCGTCATACTAAGATGAGGTAGAGGTCGCGGATATAAAGAGTAAGCGTGTGGAGACGTTAGAGCCGTCTATGAATCGCGCCGAAAGGGATATCTGCCGAAGCTTGCACTGTTGCTCTTACAGCGGTGCAGGCTGGGGCCGTTGCCGAAAGGCACGGAACTGTCACATTGTATAACCTGAGTGAGTAGAAGTAGCAGGTTGCAGTGTGTTGCGCTATCTTCACAGGGAGTATGATGCGGAGCTGTATAGATGGAAACCGCAGACATAGTCTGCGGTTTCTTTGCGTTTACAGAATTTGTATGTTTCGTCATTCATCCATAACGTTCTGGAAATCACGAAGTATACCTCCCGATCTCGGGAGGCTGCAGCTCAGCACTCCCCGTTCATGAACAGAAAGATTAGATCATAAGGAGTGTCATAATCATGCAGGGCAAGCAGCTAAACCCAGCGCAGGGCAATATGAATCAAGAGCCCGCGCTTAAAAAATCGTTCAAAGCAAGACATTTGACCATGATCGCGCTTGGCGGATCTATTGGTACTGGACTGTTTCTGGCCAGTGGCGGCGCGATCGCTTCAGCAGGACCTGGTGGGGCCCTTCTCGCCTATACGGCTGTGGGTGTAATGGTTTATTTTCTCATGACTAGTCTGGGGGAGCTCGCCACCTATTTACCGGACTCCGGGTCCTTCAGTACTTACGGCACTCGTTTCGTCAGCCCCGCCTTTGGCTTCGCCATCGGTTGGAACTTCTGGTACAACTGGGCGGTTACGATTGCAGCAGAGTTATCAGCGGCTACCGTCATCATTAAATACTGGTTCCCGGACAGCCCTTCCTTTATTTGGAGTCTGGTGTTCCTACTGCTGATGTTCGGCCTAAACTTCTTATCTGCCCGTGGATACGGGGAATCAGAATATTGGTTTGCCATTATCAAAATCATTACCGTTATCGCCTTCCTCGTGGTCGGGGTCCTCATGATATTCGGCATTATGGGTGGAGAAGCCGTAGGCTTCAGCAACTTCCAAATCGGGGGTAGCTCCTTCCACGGTGGCTTCTTTGCCTTCGTCGGGGTCTTTATGGCAGCCGGATTCTCCTTTCAGGGTACCGAGCTAATCGGCGTTGCCGCTGGTGAGAGTGAGAACCCTCGTCGCAACGTCCCAATTGCGATCCGCCAAGTATTCTGGCGTATATTAATCTTTTATATCCTTGCCATATTTGTAATCGGAATGCTGATTCCTTATACGAATCCAGATCTGCTACGCGGTGGCATCGATGATATCGGAGTCAGTCCGTTTACGATCGTGTTCAATAAAGCCGGGCTTGCAATTGCCGCATCCGTAATGAATGCCGTCATTCTCAGCTCTGTACTGTCAGCCGGCAACTCCGGAATGTATGCCTCCACCCGTGTCCTGTATGCAATGGCTAAGGATGGCATGGCTCCGCGCGCACTGGGCAAGCTCAATCGCCGTGGTGTCCCTGTTGGCGCTTTGCTAGTAACTACAGCTGTTGGAATGCTCGCCTTTCTCGCTTCATTCTTTGGTGACGGTGCCGTATATAACTGGCTATTGAACGCCTCTGGTATGTGTGGATTTATTAACTGGCTGGGCATTGCGGTCTGCCACTACCGTTTCAGACGTGCTTTTATAGCACAAGGCCACTCACTAGATGAACTTCCTTACCGAGCTAGATGGTTCCCATTCGGACCTATCTTTGCCTTAGCACTTTGTATTGTAGCTATACTTGGTCAGAATATGGGCTCCTTTTCAGGTGGAAATATCGACTGGTATGGCATCGCCGTTTCTTATATCAGCTTGCCTCTGTTCGTCTTAATCTGGGTCGGCTATCGCTGGTTCCGAAAGAGTAGTATTATTCCTTTGGATAAATGCGATCTAAGTACTCACCCAGAATAAATAGACTCGTTAAAAAACAAGTAAGGGATATTCCGTAGCCATTTAGGCTTCTGGGATATCCCTTTTTTATGTCCTTCTATTCCCAAGTCACATACACTTTGAGGTCGCCCGTATTATCAAAAGATGAGCTAGAATAAGACACATCCTCTAGTCCAAGCTTATATAATTCCTGCAGGTCATTCTTAAGCTGTGTTCCACTCCCATGATAACGGAATAATAAGGACACCTCACCGGAGGTGATTGCCTTATTGGCTAGCCGGGTCAGATCTTCTACCGAGCGTACAATTTGCTCCTCGGCATATAGCTCATAATTGAGATCCTTCTGAAGCTGTTTATACACGGCCACACTCTGTCCTCCACGATCCACAAGCGCAGACAAGGTCTTATGATAGCCGACTGAGGCTGCTGGATAAGACTTCGTCCAGCTATGGTCCTGACGCATCTGTGCATCCGTCTTCAAGTAATACGCGGTGCTGACTACACCAGCTTTATCGGGTGTCGGGTCATCCCAAGTCGTGTCGAGATGATACCAATGTCCATCTAGTAGCACAAGATTCCAGGCATGCGACTGACTGCGTCCTCCCGGCTGTCTTGCTGTACCCTCAACGATTTTATTCGTGAATCCAGCTTCTTTAAGTAGCTTATAGGTCAACAGCGAATAGCCTTGGCAAACGGCGCTGCCACTCTTCAGACCTTCATAAGCCGTATATTTGCGATACGAAGTATCATATTTCAGATGAAGCACAACCCAGTCGTGGATAGCCTTCACCTTCTGATGATTGTTCATACCTGGCGTTATAACCTTCTTCAGCGCAGCCTTCACTTCTTTGTTCACAAAAGCCGTCTGCTCCAGTGTCTCCAGATATTTCACTTCTACCGTAACTTTTACAGCGCTTGCGCTCCCTCGATAAGTATATCCGTAGCTGTCTATAATGTAGTACAAATAAGGATCACTAGCCATCGCTTGATCCAGGGCCGCTTGTATTTTCGTTTTCAAATTTGAAGCTTTGCTCTCATAAGTAAAAGTAATCGTCTCCCTACGGTTGTTCATTGCACCCGTTAGTTTCTGCGCTACTTCATTTACAGAACGAAGGGTGGGTGAACTCGAAGCCGCATAAGCATGACCCCAGCCCCAATAAATCATCGGTGGAATAGCAGCGAATATAATCACTCCTCCCAGAATGATCTTTACTAATGTGAAGCGTTTTTTCCACATATATATTCCGTTCCTCCGGCTCCTATAGACTTATAATGAACCCTACCATTTAATAGATAATGAGCGTTTAGGCAAAAAAAGACTGCTCCCTGTAGAATAATTCTACTCTGAGAACAGCCTATATGCTAGACCGATGTGTTTTATTCGCTTAGTGGTGTAATGATATAGGTCTCTCCTATTACGGTTTCAAATTCCATCTCTATCCCTATCCGTGAACCATCGGACCCTTGAATGAGCATAGGCTGACGACTATGAATTCCGCATAGTTTTCCATGAGTTGAAGTCAGTTCCGCTTTTGTTATGCGTCCCTCACGCCATTCTATATTCGTGATAAATCCACCACGTGCTACCAACCCTTTTACACTACCTTCAGACCAGCCTTCTGGAAGAGCGGGTAATAATTCGAGCCCCTCCTGATGACTCTGCAAGAGCATCTCTGCAATCCCGGCCGTAGTTCCGAAGTTACCATCAATCTGAAACGGAGGATGATTACCGAACAGGTTCGACAGACTGGAGTTTTGCAAAATACGGCGTAAACAGCTAAACGCACTCTCGTCATCCTTCAAACGTGCATACAGATTAAGCAGCCAAGCTGCACTCCAGCCCGTGTGACCACCTCCACCTTCCAAGCGCTTTTTAAGCGATAATGACGCTGCCTCCGCTAGCTCCGGTGTTGAGGAAGGGCTAATTACATTCCCGGATGAGCGAGCAGTTCCTGTTTCTGCCTGAGCTCCTGACGCAGCTGGGCATCGGTATCTAAAATCTCAGCAGCCTGAATACAGTGCTTGAACAACTCAGCGATCAGCGCTAAATCCATAGCTGAGCCTGCTGAGACGCTGCACGGTGTGCCATCAACAGTCAAGAATACACATCATAGGTACTGACATACTGGCGGGTAGCAAGCCTCTTCAACCTTGCATCATTGCTCAAGCGGTATGCAATATCTTGAGACACACCGATGACTTCTTCCGTTCTTTTCTTGACCCGATCTACGTTGATCGAAGCTTGTTCCAGTGCGCTCTTGAACGCCATGGTCCTCATCTCAATTGTAAGATAACCTCCTACCAGTAATACCGGAAGTATCGTAGTCAGTAAGAAAGCAAGCAACAGCTTAACCAACCAGTGGAACATGGCCTTCCGCCCCCCGGAACCTTCACTATCTCATGCAGAGCTTGTCTCTGCCCTGGAGATACCCCATACTTTACAGAAGAAAAATAGGAACGGCAACATCTTCGAACATAGCCTATCCTCACATGAATAGAAGAGATAGTTATAAAAAGGTCCTCCGCCATATGCGAAAGACCTTTTTTATAAGACATATCAAGCATAAACACCTTCGGCGTCCTTATAAGGAAGGTAAGCGTTTATGCGAGAAATATAAGATATAAAGTATTGCGTGAAACTTATACTTTCTTATATTTTAATAAAATGGCACTTTATTGGCGGTATGCTGCCAGCTTGTTATTCAGTTCACGGGTCTGACCGTAGACTTCCTGATAGAGGTTGAATAAGCCATCATAGATTGCCACTTGCTTCGGATCTGGTTTATACACATCAGCAGGACGGATGAAAGCTTCTGCACATGCACTAAGATATGCGAACCAGCCGCTACCGTAAGCTGCCAACATCGCCGCTCCCATTGCTGGACCTTGCTCACTCTCGAGCTTCACGATGGATGCATTGAAAATATCTGCTTGCATCTGGAGCCATGCCTCATTTTTAGCCCCGCCACCGATCGCAATGATTTCTGTGATCTCTTTGCCTGAATCACGTACAATCTCGATGGATTCACGTAGCGAAAAGGTAATGCCTTCTAATACGGAACGTGTAAAATGAGTCAACGTATGCCCTGAATCCATGCCAATAAAGCTACCGCGAATATTCGCATCTGGATGTGGTGTACGTTCCCCTACTATATAAGGTGTAAAGAGTAGTCCGCCGCTACCCGCTGGAATGGAGGACACCCCACTTAACAATTCATCAAAGCTTTTGTCTGACGCAAAGGTTTCTTTGAACCATGTAAGGCTATGACCAGCAGCTAGAGTAACGCCCATGATATAGTAGGCATCCTTTTCACTATGGTTGAAGAAATGGACTTTTCCTTCGAGATTTAAATCTTTGTTGCTCTCATAGGAAAGAACTACACCAGATGTACCAATACTGCACATCGTCCGGCCTTCACCAAGGACACCTGCTCCGAGTGCGCCACATGCATTATCCGCACCACCAGCAAATACCTTTGTTGATGATAAAAGACCTGACGCTTCAGCAATATCCGGCAATAACGTTCCCGTCTGTTCAAAGGACTCTACCAGTCTAGGACAAAGGGAAAGTGGCAGTTCAAAAGCTTCAGCAATTTCAGCACTCCACGTTTTAGAACCTATATCTAATAGAAGTGTTCCTGCAGCATCGGAATAATCCATAGCATAATCACCGGTCAACCGGAGACGCACATAGTCTTTTGGCAACAGGAACTGATACGCTTGTGATAATACCTCAGGTTCATTCTCTTGTACCCATAGAATTTTAGGAAGCGTGAAGCCTTCCAGCGCACGGTTTCTAGCGACCTCAATAAGCTTTGCTCCGAGCGTCTTCTCTATTCTTCTGCACTGTGCAGTAGTACGAGTATCATTCCAAAGAATGGCCGGACGAAGCACTTGACCTTCCTTATCCACTAGTACCAATCCGTGCATTTGCCCGGAGAAGCTAAGACCATCCACTTGTGATGGGTCAATGCCCGATACTTCAATCAGGCGTCGAAGACTGACCAGCGTCCCTTTGACCCAGTCCTCTGGATTTTGTTCGCTCCAGTTCGGCTGTGGTCTGCTTAGCGGATAGGACTCGGAATGCTCAAAAGCCACCTTACCCTGTGGGTCCACTAGAACAGTCTTCACTGCACTAGTGCCCAAATCTACACCTATAACGTATTTCATATTTGACCTCCTAAAAGTTTTGTGAGCATATACTTCATTGGATTACTTCGAGCAAAACTTACTTCGTAAGCATCCTGCTTAGTTTTGTGAGCATAGACTTCATTGGATTACTTCGAGCAAAACTTACTTCGTAAGCATCCTGCTTAGTTTTGTGAGCATATACTTCGTTGGATTACTTCGAGCAAAACTCGCTTCGTAAGCATCCTGCTTAGTTTTCGGCTACAAAAAAGGGGGCTGCCGAAGAATGCTCTCTTCAGCAACCCCCGTTGCATTTGTTCAAATATAAGAAAGTATAAGTTTCACACTATACTTTATCCTTATATTTCCCGCTTAAACGCTTACCGTCCTTAAAGGACGCCAATGGCGTTTATGCTTGATACTGCACTCAAGGCGTATGCCTTAAGCTCCCTGTAAATCCTACTCAGCCAAAATGTATTGGTTAAGTGTAGCTCTCAGGTATTCTTGACGTCCGGATTGGTTAGGACGTGGGTTCTCATTGTTCAAAGCATATTCAGCCAAGGAAGCCAGAGTTGCTTTGCCGGATACGATGTCAGCGCCAACGCCTTCATTGAAGCTGCTGTAACGTTTTTCGACGAAATCTTCGAATACGCGATCTTCAATCAATTTAGCAGCTACTTTCAAGCCTTTTGCATAAGTATCCATACCAGCGATATGTGCTAGGAACAGATCCTCAGGCTCGAAGGAAGGACGACGTACTTTAGAGTCAAAGTTGATTCCGCCTTTGCCAAGACCATCATTCTTGAGTACTTCATACAGTGTGAGTGTTGCATCGTAGATGTTAACTGGGAATTCATCAGTATCCCATCCAAGCAATGTATCACCTTGGTTAGCGTCAAGCGATCCAAGCATGCCGTTGATACGAGCTACACGAAGCTCATGTTCAAAAGTATGACCTGCAAGTGTAGCATGGTTAGCTTCAAGGTTCAGCTTGAAGTGCTTGTCGAGGTTGTATTTTTGCAAGAAAGAGATCGTTGTTGCTGCATCGAAATCATATTGATGTTTCGTAGGCTCTTTTGGTTTAGGCTCGATCAGGAATTGACCATCAAAGCCGATTTCCTTAGCGTAATCTACAGCCATGCTGAACAGACGAGCAATGTTATCTTGTTCAAGACCCATATCTGTATTCAACAATTCTTCGTAGCCTTCACGACCACCCCAGAATACATAGTTGCTAGCGCCTAGACGTTTACCTACTTCCAGACCTTTCTTCACTTGTGCTGCTGCGTGTGCGAAAACATCAGCATTTGGAGTGGAGCCTGCACCATGCATATAACGTGGGTTAGTGAACATGTTAGCTGTATTCCACAGCAATTTCTTTCCGGAAGTCTTCATGCCTTGTTCAAGGATGTCAACGATGGTGTCGATGTTGCTATAGAATTCACGCAAAGATGCGCCTTCTGGTGCGATGTCCACATCATGGAAGCAGAAGTAAGGCAGATCCATCTTGTCCATAAATTCAAAAGCTGCTTCTGCACGAGCTTTAGCTTTGTCCAGACCGTTCAATTTGTTCCAGCTACGAATTGCAGTTTCAGCGCCAAACGGATCAGAACCGCCAGCAGTTAATGTATGCCAATAAGCCATTGCAAATTTCAGATGTTCTTCCATTGTTTTGCCGGCTACGACTTCTTTAGGATTGTAGAATTTAAATGCAAAAGGGTTGGTGGAACGGCTTCCCTCGTAAGAGATTTTGTTCACTGTCTCAAAATAAGCCATTGTGTAATCCTCCTCAAATTGTGCTTCGCCCGCAAGCGTTTACAGGATCATCTTAACACATCTTTCGGACTTTGTGTATTGGTTAAACAAAGTTTTGATAAGTTTTTTATGTCCATTTTTTGGAGCCCTGACTAGCCTTCCCTCGCCTCCTCCCAAATATAAAGGATGAATGATGGAAAATTTCCTCTATCCGCTATGTATTGCAATTTCCAGCACATCACTCTAGACTAAGTGGCATACAACAAATGGGAACTATGCTAAGAAGGATGTGTGATTTGTGAAGGTTACTGGAGACCAAGCGTTGGTCAAAAAAATAAATAAATCGATCGTACTACATACCATTCGAAGGCACTCTCCACTCTCTCGCGCGAAGGTTTCAGAGATGACCGGATTGAATAAAGCTACTGTGTCCAATCTGGTAGCCGAGCTGTGCACTCAAGAATTGGTAACTGAAGTCGGACCTGGGGAATCAAGCGGTGGCCGCAAACCGTTAATGCTGCATTTTAACACGATGGCCGGCAGTGTAATTGGCATAGAATTACGGGTAAAGCAGCTAACAGCGGTCTTATGTGATCTGAGTGGGGGCATTCTTTACGAAAGCGATTTCTCCTTAGACAATCATGATTTCCCTTACGTCCTGGAACAAATGAATAAGCTTATCTCTGACTTGATTGTCAGCGCTCCTGAATCCCCTTACGGTATCGTCGGCATCGGAGTAGGTGTCCCCGGCATGGTGGATGAAAATGGTGTTGTACTCTTTGCTCCTAACCTTGGTTGGGAAATGGTCGATCTGCGAGCAATACTGGAAGTTGAATTTTCTGTCCCAGTCACCATTGATAACGAAGCTAACGCGGGCGCTCAGGGTGAACTCAACTTTGGAGCGGCACGAGAGGTAAGGCACCTCCTTTACATCAGTGCGGGATCAGGGATCGGTTCAGGAATTATTATTGGTGGAGAGCTCTACAAGGGTGCAAGAGGATATGCCGGCGAAACCGGACATATGACGATTGAAGCACAAGGCAAGCCCTGCAGTTGCGGCAGTCGTGGCTGTTGGGAGTTATATGCCTCTGAGAAAACCTATGATAATCCCGACCTCTCCCTCCCTGCCCATAATACGCCAGAGCTGGTTCATTATGCGGCTGGAGGACAAGAAGACGCCCTGCATCACTTCTCAACGATGGGCGAATATCTCGGTATCGGAGTGACAAATTTAATCAATAGCTTCAATCCAGAGCTTATTGTTATCGGTGGAGCATTATCTGAGGCTGAAGAATGGCTAGGTGATCCACTACGCCGGGTTGTAGCCGAGCGTACTCTTCCTTACCATAAGCAGCAACTCGAAATTACATTCTCCAAGCTCGGTAGCCGTGGAACGATGATCGGTGCAGGTTTCTCTGCCGTTATGCATTTCCTAGGCGACATTCGAGTGACCCTATAATCCATAGTTCGATGGACGAATTGTGTTCATTGCTAAGCATCTTTATAGGCGAAAATTCATAGGACAAGTATAAACACCTTCGGCGTCCTTATAAGGACGGTAAGCGTTTATGTGAGAAATATAAGAATAATTTATAGCGTGGAACATATACATTCTTATATTTTGAAATAATTGACGTAAAATTGACGCATTTGGGTGGATCAAAAGTGCAGTAAAAAGAACAGAAATCCTATATAATAAAGGTCAAGCTAGTGTGACATTTATCACTACAACCCTTTTTTTTGAAATGGAGAGCGAGTCCATGACCTATGTTGATACGTCTGATATCTCAGCACAGATGTTCATCACTGTGTTGCTTTTTCTGCTCATTATTGCCCCTTTGATCAGCCTCGGTGTGCTCCGTTTTTTTCAAGCTAAAAAGAAATCAGGATTTATTCTTATTGGCAGCGGCGCTGCTGTATACGTACTATTTCAGATCATTGCATCTTTTACTCAAACCTAAACCCTACTTCTAGATCTACTTTCATAAAAATAGTCTGCGCACAGAAGCGTCAGACTATTTTTTGTATGCTTAAAGAGATTGCAAAATAGACCGCCTCCTGATCGGAAGCGGCCCATTACAATTTCCTTGCGGAAATCTTATTTAATTAAACAGTCGTGAGTGCTTTGTCGAATTGAGTTTTGTTCATGCCAACAATTTTGTGCTCACCGATTACAGTTACAGGAACAGCTCTCATTCCCATGTCCCATACTTGCTGTGCAAAATCATCATTCTGCTCGATGTTGCGCTCCTCATAGGATACGCCTTTCTCGCTCAGAAAGCTTTTCACCTGACGGCAATGCGGGCAATTTGTTGAGGTATAAACAATTACATTTTCCATGGTATGACCTCCTATAAAAGATATACAGTAATGATATCTATTGTAGCATTGGGAGCTTTTCAAACCAAATTACAGAATGACTGCACTGTGCTCCAAGCTTTCGATATATTTCTCAGCATCCATAGCTGCCATACATCCACTACCTGCTGCAGTAATCGCTTGTCTGTAACGAGTATCCTGCACATCGCCACATGCGAATACGCCTGGAATATTGGTTTCGGAAGTGCCTGGGTTCGTCATGATATAACCATCCGCATTAGTTGTAATCTGTCCACCTAAGAAAGAGGTGTTAGGATGGTGGCCAATTGCAACAAACACGCCACTTGCTTCGATAATTTCTTCTTCTCCGGTCTCATTGTTAAGCACTTTTAGTCCATTCACACCTTTGTCGCTGGAAGTAACTTCGAGAGGTGTGCGATTCAGGTTCCAGTCTACTTTAACATTAGCGCGAACGCGATCCTGCATGATCTTCGAAGCACGCAGTTCTCCACGACGGTGCACCAAAGTTACTTTGGAAGCAAAACGAGTCAAGAAGCCAGCTTCTTCAAGTGCGGAATCTCCACCGCCAACAACCACGATCTCTTTATTGCGGAAGAAAAATCCGTCACAGGTAGCGCAGGTACTCACACCGCGTCCCACGTTATCTTGCTCCCCTGGGATACCGAGATATTTTGCCGTAGCGCCTGTGGAAATGATCAATGTATCTGTGGTAAGAACGCCCATTCCTTCAACATTCAGCTTAAAAGGACGTTCTCCAAGTTCTACACTGTTCACCCAGCCCGTACGGAATTCCGCACCAAAACGTTCAGCTTGTTTACGCATATTATCCATCAAATCAGGACCCATGATTCCTTCAGGAAATCCAGGGAAATTCTCCACTTCTGTTGTAGTGGTCAATTGTCCACCGGGTTGGGGTCCTTCGATTACTAGTGGGTTCAAATTGGCACGAGCCAAATAGATAGCGGCGGTTAATCCTGCCGGTCCGGTACCAACAATTATTGATTTATACATATCTATGTCCTCCTTGAGCTAGACGGCAATGACGTCGCTTCTTATTTAAAATAATTATAATGTAGTGTTAATTATGATAACAGAAAGCAAATATGTCAATATGCCAGACTCCCTCGTTCCAGAACTATTTCGTGAACAATTTAATTTCAAAAAATATTATCGCAATAATCTTAGTCCATTTAGAATAACTAATATCGTACTGCCTTCATGACCTATCACGCCAAAAGGAAGTGCGATCCCCTGCACAAAGTTACTGATCATAAGCACTGCGATCACAGTCACTGCAAAAATCATATTTTGTTTCACAATACGCTGCGAACGACGTGCCAATGATATCGTTGAAGCAATCTCTTCTATATTATCATTCATAAGCACTACATCGGCTATTTCGAGCGCTGCTCCGCTCCCTTTCATGCCCATACCCATCCCTACGGTTGCTGTCGCCAAAGCAGGTGCATCATTCACACCATCACCCACCATAACAACGTGACCATACTTTTCACGTAGTGCCTTGATATGCTTCACTTTATCCTCTGGTAAAAGGTCGGAAAATACCATATCTACTCCAGTTGCACCTGCAATAACCTGAGCCGTAGCGTCACGGTCACCGGTAAGCATTGCTACTTTAATCCCAAGCTCCTGCAGCTTCCGCACAGCGGCTTCTGCTTGTGGACGAACCGTATCCTGCAAGGCTATCATCCCCGCAATCTGCTCACCATCCAGAATAATAGAAACTGTCTTTCCCTCTTCCGCCAACTGCTGCCGCTTAAGTCTCCAAAACTCCAGTTCAGGGTTCATCGCAGACGAAGTCAGCTCATCCAGCAAATTGGACTTTCCGATTTTCCAGAGGTGTCCGTCGATTTGACCTTCAATCCCCCAGCCTGTAATGGTTTTACTGTCCCGCACTCCCCGTAGCTCTAGGCCTTCATCTTCAGCCTTACGTACAATCGCTTCCGCCAGTGGATGACGGGACATGTTCTCAATGGATGCACTAACTGCCAGCAATTCTTGTCGACTGTACCCTTCACCCGCAATAAAATCAGTGACCTGTGGGGTTCCCTCTGTAAGTGTCCCTGTCTTATCAAAAGCCACAACCGTTGTGCGTGCCATATTTTCTAGATGAACCCCGCCTTTAAACAGAATCCCTTTTCGCGCACTTTTGGAGATGGCCGACAGCATCGCTGGCATAATGGACGAGACTAATGCGCAAGGCGAAGCGACTACTAGAAAGACCATTGCTTTATAAAAGGTTGCGCTCCAGCTCCAGTCCAGCAGAAACGGTGGAAGGAGAATGAGTGCCACTGTCGAGGCTACGACTACCCGAGCATAAATGGCTTCAAGTCTTTTAATAAAACGCTGCGAGTTGGGAACTTCCGTTTCTGCTTCTTCTACCATTTTGATGATTTTGGCAAAAAGGGTGTTCTCAGCAGCTTTCGTTACTTCAATATAAAGTGGTCCTTCTCCATTCACAGTGCCTGCAAATACTTCGCTACCCGCAGTTTTCTCGACAGGTACTGACTCTCCCGTTATGGAGGCCTGATCTACTGCCGATTCCCCCCGAGAAACCTTGCCGTCTGCAGGAATCAAATCCCCTGGACGCACAAGCAGCAGATCTCCGATTACCAACTGGTCAATATTTACTTCATTCATGCTTCCTTTTTCAATCCGCATGGCCGTGGCCGGTTTGAGGGCCATCAGCGAGGAAATATCCTTTTTACTACGTTCCATCGTATAACTCTCTAATGCACCACTTAGCGCAAAAATAAAAATGAGCATGGCTCCTTCATTCCAGTACCCGATGGAGGCTGCGCCCAGTGCGGCTGCAATCATCAGTAGGTTCACATCGAGATCACGTTCTTTGACGAGCGTTTCTACGCCTTCCTTTGCCTTGTTCCAGCCACCAATTGTATAAGAAATGACATAGAGTGCTGTAGATAGTATTTCGGACCAGCCACCAACAGCCCAAGCAAGAAGCATAAGCAACCCGCTGCCCAGAGCAGCCTGCATTTCGGAGTTGCTCAGCATGGCACGTGGATCGAATCGGCGCTTTGGAGCGCCTGGCTTCTTCATGCTGCCAGAGATTGATGTCTGTTGGGGTAGATGTTTTGATGTTGCTTGCATAATAATCGCCGTCCTTTAAAGTTTTGTAGGATAACTTCATTGTCTTCTCTTCGCAACAAAACTCGCCTCGTGAGCATACGCTTTGTTTTGTGAAGGATTACTTCTGCCAAGTGAGAATGAGAGCCATTATTAAGACCCCTAAAATGACACATGCTGCCCCGGCTTAGCCGGGACAGCATGATTGATAACTATAGGTGATGAGAATGATAATCATTGTTGCAATAGTACAACTATATTTCCTTAGTGCAACTTATATTTTAATCATACCACCAGGAATGAAAAAGTAAAGCCTATCTATTCGGCTAACCACCATAAATTTCAAAATAGGTGTAGGTGCCCGCTTAGTGGCGAACTTTTTCTAAAAGTTCTGTTAGGACTTGCTCTTCAACTGGAGTCGAATAAGATCCATCCTCAAAACGTTTCATTGAGCCTATTCCCTCTTGGAACACAAACCGTATAAGCCCATTACGCACTTTTTATCTGTGTACATTTTGTCGATTAGCATTCTGTCTGTAATAGTTGCTGGGATTTCGGTCGGCAGACCTGCTTTCTGTAGTAATGCAATCACACGCAGCTTCTCATCAGAAGATACAAATCCCATTTGCTCTGCCAGCCGTACCTGAATAGCAAGGCCTATTGCAATTGCTTCACCATGCAACAATTCATAGCCACTTAAAGCCTCTAGTGCTCGACCTGCGGTATGCCCCAGATTAAGAATTTGGCGCAGATTGTTCTCTAGCTCGTCCTTTTCTACCACACTATATTTGATCTCACAATTATGAAGTGCAATCTGTTCGCAAACCTCTCGATCTAAAACAAGTTCACCTTCCGAGGAGACTACTTTATCCATATTTCGCTCCAAAAACTCGAAAAATCCCGCATCGGCGATGCAGGCATGTTTGATCGTTTCAGCCAAGCCGCTGCGGAGCTCACGAACCGGAAGTGTTCTCCAAGCTGCCAAGTCGATATACACCTTTTTAGGTTGATGAAATACACCGATAAGATTGGTGGCCACCGGAGTATTCACGCCTGTTTTTCCACCAATGGATGCATCTGCTGCCGCTAATAGGGTAGTTGCATAGTTCAAACTCGGCACTCCACGGCCAAACGTACCCGCAAGAAAACCTCCCAAATCGGTTACTGCACCGCCTCCAACCGCAATGATACAGCAATCTCGTCCATAAGAACGACTTAATAGCTGATCCTCAAGCTGTGCCTTCGTTTCACGGGTTTTGGACTTTTCTCCGGCAGGGAAAGAAAAAAGCTCCGCATGGAAACCATTCTGAATCATCTGTTCCAGCAAGGCTTGTCCATAAAGCGCTTCAACTTTAGAATCCGTAATTACCGCGAATTTGCTAACATTCTCTACGATTCCTCGTTTTAAGTCCTCTATTAATGAGTTAAATAAAGTTTCTCCGATCTCAATGTCGTAGGAATAATCAACAACCTTCTTCAGGGCAACTCTAAAATTTGCGGACATGTGCAGCGCCTCATTTCAGTAGGATGCTAATAGATTCGAGCCGCCAATTCGATTATCCTTTTTATGTAAAATTAATAGAGATGCTGAAACATGAAAAACACCAATTATGAACCTTATCCTAAGGAATAACGTCATTGGAGTCCGAAACTATGCTCCAAAAGCATAAAACATGCAAATAACATCATCTGGGTCCGTATGCCTCAGCGGATGATGATTTCACTGTTGAAGCAGGCAAAGAGCAGTGATCCTCCATTAATGGAGAATCACTGCTCTTTTTTCCGATTCTAAATGAAACGGATCGTCTCATTCATAAGAGAAAGCGGCTTATGAGACAGCCACTTCGTTATTGTGTTACTGCCTTCCACCGGCGGCAGTATCCAGTGTTTCCTGCTGCCTGGCGATCCAGATCAGGCAGGCTGCTCTAAGTAGCGCTTCGGTCCGCTGACCCGCGCTGCAAAAGATCCCGCTCAGGCCGATCCGATACAGATCGGCCAAAGCCGACGCCGCCGGAGTCCCCGCGGCGAGAACTACCGCCGCCGGCTTCACGCTCCGCACGGCGGCAAAGATCTCTCCCGCCGCCAGGGCGAAGCCCTCTGCGGCGGTCCCTTCCGGCGCGAGCTCGCTCGCCGCGCCGTCGAGCACTAGGAAATCGGCGATGCGCGCGATTTCCGCGGCGGCGGAGGGCTCCACATCGGGCGCGATCAGCGCCCCGATGCGGCACGCCGCCGCATAAGCGTGGCCGAGCGTCTGATCGGCCACGACTTCGATGAATTCGCGCTTCGCCGCGAATTCGGCTCCGCTTGCGGTGTAGGCTGCCAGCAGGTCCAGGCGGCAATCGCCGCCTTGCCGCTGGCTCTCCGCCACCGCAGTGAAAAGCGCTTCGAGCTGCGCGTCCTGAAGCGCGGCGAGCTTTGCGGGCTGCGCCGCAAGCTCCTCTGGATGCAGCAGGGTGACCGCTGCCCATTCACCATCCGGTGATTCCAGCAGCGCTTCAGTCGCTGCTTGTAATCGATAATAAATTCGCTGCAGAATTCGACTAGCCTGCAGTTCATCTTCACTGGATAACCAGTTTTCATAAAGACAGAACAGTTCAGGTTCGAGCAGCCATTCCTCACTTCGTATCAGACAAGGACCGGCTTGAACGGATCTTGCATCTTCCCGTGCAGTAGGGCGTTCTTCTCGTCCTTCGCGCAGCACTAAGAATGCCGACTGTTCCCCGGGCCGCTTAAAATAAGAACGGTTCAAAGGTTCTACGACATCTCTCTGCTCTACTCCGGCGATAAATTCTGCGGCAGCAGAGGCTACGGATCCGGCTTGGCTCATTTCCATCCCTACAGCCCGATCACCAGCCTTATACATGAACTTGAACGGGCGCTCTTCACTACTCCGAAAACCATCCTGCTGACGTTCACCCTTCATCTTCGCACCCACCCTTTATCTTTGGATTGCTGCCGGTACGCCAAGTTAATGAACATAGTGCCACCGACATTTTATTACCTCACTTATAAATACGGTAACCTCCCATGAAATATGCAAGCGTTGCCAACAAGGTGAATAATTTAGCCTTTTTGAAGCACAAAAAAAAAAGACATCGCCGCATAGCGAGGGCACTGAAAAACGTATGCTTTAAGAATCTGTAAAATGTACCTAAATAGATAAAGGCGAAATTTCACTCCATTCCGAGTAAGATTTCGCCTTTATTTTATGATTTCTTCATGTTTTTTACTTTATTAACGTCAATATTCGTTTGAGATTGACAGCGAATATGGCCATTGCCCCTTGCATGTGCATGCCAACAAGACCTGAGGAAGTTGCCACATCATACCCATGTCGGTGTTTTAATTCACTATTCTTCGCTTCAATTTTATAGCGCTCTTTTGACTTTTCTTTGAAATATTCTCCTTCTTGGAACGCGTGCTGCTCGCTATGCTCCGTTGATTTGATACTGATTGAATAGGTTTTCGATTTTGCTCCTTCTTTATAACAACCTTCTTTTAAGGGGCATTGCTTACACTTATCGATATCAAAGTAATAGGTATCTACTTGATTTGCTCCTACATTTTTTGTCCCCGTACGTGCCCTGCGAGTTGCCATCTGTCCGGCTTTACAAACGTACATTCCTGCATCTTTATTAAACTCAAATTCATTTTCTTTTTTACGTTTTCCTTGCGTAATTAATGGGTGTAATTTGGATACTAATTGCAATCCATTTTCATGGGCATATTGGATATTCTCTTTCTCAGAATAGGCTGTATCTCCAATGATCGTATCGATTTCCATACCCGTTTTACGACTTTTAGTAACCAAGGATTGAAGTTGTTTTCCATCACTTTTTTCACCTGTTGTAATTACTGCAGCTGTAATAATACGTTCATCATTCATTGCAAGATGTGTTTTATAGCCAAAGAAAGAGGAATCTGCCGTTTTGTGACCTACACGTGCATCTGGATCATTTGAGAATTGGAGGTGCTCCACGTGATCTTCTACGATTTCTTTTAAGTAGTTCAACTTTTCCTTTACCTTTGGGTATTCGCGGATGCTTTCTTCTTTTTCCACGACGTCAATTACTTTTTGGCAATAGTCCAGTTCATCCACTAATTCGTTTGTCGTTGTTTTTGGCGGGAATTTATCTTTCATGTTTTCATTGATCTGATAAACTGCCTTCCGCAATAGCTTAGACTTCTCCATCAAAATTTCTTTTGGTGATTGTTGATTGAATCGTGATTTTGTGTGGGTAGCATCCACAATAATTGATCGGCTCTTAATGATTTCTTTTTCCAATGCGATTTCCACTGTTTTTTGAATCAGCATGTCGAGCAGGTTCACGTCTTTCAACCGGAGTTTACGAAACTTCGTGAGTGAACTAGGATTGATGACCTCATCTTCAGGCGCCATATCTAAGAAGTATTTGAGGGACATATCATATTTAGAACGTTCTACGACATCGACATCTGATAAATCAAAGATCGATTTTAGTAATAAATACTTGAACATACGAATGGGAGGCACGGCATTGCGACCATTATCCAGGCAATATTTATTCTGTAATTCTTCATGAACAAAGGAAAAATCTACGAGGTCATTTATTTGTCGTAGCATATTATCTTTAGGTACGACGATATCGTAAATAGCCATAAATGGACTGAGGTTAAGGGATTGTTGGTTTGAAATCATCCGAGACACCACCTGAAATTAATACAATCATTATACAGCAAAACAGGACACCCTTCCTCGAAAAGATCGAGGAAGGGTGTCCTGTTAATCGAAATTGAGTTTTCACGGGCCTCCAAAATACGCCTGTATAACTTGAACTTAAAAAACATTAGAGGCGAGTAGCGAAGGGGAAATTTGGAACTGTAGGAGTGATAGCGACCGCCTTTGTCTCCGGATTTCAACCGCAAATAGCGATTTAATCAAGAAATCTGGAGACAACAGCGGCCGGTAGTCCAAATATTCCCCGTATTTAAACCTACTCCTTAAATGTATAGCCTTAAGTTAAATTAGTAACTGGACTTTTTCAGTGGCCTCCCGCATAGCAGCAGATGCCTTTCTTGAACTTTATTGTCCTATTGTTGACTGGCGGCAATTGCCTGCTCCAGATCATAAATAATATCATCAATAGATTCTGTACCGATCGATAAACGGAGCAATTCCGGAGTTACTCCGGCTGTGGTTTGCTCTTCATCCGACAGCTGCGCATGTGTTGTGCTTGCTGGGTGGATAATCAATGACTTGGAATCACCGACATTCGCCAAATGCGAGAACAGCTTCACATTTTCAATCAGCTTGCGTCCCGCCGCACTTCCACCTTTAATACCGAAGGTAAGGATCGCTCCTTGGCCTTTAGGTAAATACTTTTGCGCTAATTCATGAGATGGATGAGTAGGAAGTCCGGAATAACTTACCCATTCCACATCTGCGTGTGCCTCCAAATATTGCGCAACCGTCAGCGCATTCTGGCTATGGCGTTCCATACGCAAATGAAGTGTTTCCAACCCTTGCAACAGCATCCAAGAGTTAAATGGTGAAATAGATGCACCTAGATCGCGAAGCAATTGAACGCGGGCTTTAATAATATAAGCGATGGGTCCCACTGCCTCAGTGTAAACAACGCCATGATAACTTGGGTCAGGCTCTGTAAGTCCTGGGAACTTACCGCTTGCCTTCCAATCAAACTTACCGCCGTCCACAATAATTCCGCCGATGGATGTACCATGTCCACCGATAAATTTGGTTGCCGAATGGACAACGATGTCAGCTCCATGCTCAATCGGACGCAGTAAATATGGACTTGGGAACGTATTATCTACAATAAGAGGAATTCCATGTTCATGAGCGATCGCTGCAACGGCTTCAATATCTAGTACATTCCCCTGCGGATTACCAATGGTTTCTGCATACAAGGCTTTGGTTTTATCCGTGATTGCAGCACGGAAGTTCTCTGGATTATCTGAATCCACAAAATGCACCTTAATACCAAGCTTAGGCAGCGTTGTAGAAAAAAGATTATAAGTTCCGCCGTAAAGGCTTGCTGCAGATACAATTTCATCCCCAGCGCCCGCAATATTTAGAATGGAAAAAGAAATAGCCGCTGCCCCGGAAGCTGTAGCAAGTGCACCTGCACCACCTTCTAGTGCTGCCAGGCGCTGCTCAAATACATCTGTAGTCGGATTCATCAACCGAGTGTAAATATTACCGAATTCTTTGAGAGCAAATAGATCCGCTGCATGATCAGCATCACGGAACCCATAAGACGTGGTCTGATAAAGCGGCACAGCACGTGCGAAAGTAGTTGGATCAATTTCCTGGCCTGCATGAACAGTCAAAGTTTCAAATGACAGCTTACGGTCTTCTGACATAGGTATTTCCTCCCTTTATAAATAAGAATAGAAATCTTTAACAAATAAGAATTGTACCCATTCTCTCATAAACGACATCATTTGAAAAGAAAAAAATCTCATCATTCCGGTGCGAATTATTATATTTAAATTTTATGAACTAAACAGCGTCCGACAAAATCAGATAACGCTTCAATAGAAGTCTTTAAGCAGACATAACCATATGTATCTTGTAGAGCACGTCTACGCAATAAAAAAAGAATAGCGGCGGATAAAGCTTGTCCACCTTATCTCACCGCTACCGATTTACTTATCGTCTTTTAGTAATTGCTTTGACTTGTTTCTCCCTTAGCAATCGATACACCGCCGCTAGTACCAATACGGCTTGCACCTGCTTGTACCATTACTTGTGCGTCTTCCGCACTACGCACACCACCGGAAGCCTTCACACCCACATTAGGTCCAACTGTTGCACGCATTAGCGCGATATCTTCCTTCGTTGCCCCACCTGTAGAGAATCCTGTGGATGTTTTTACGAAGTCTGCTCCAGCTTCAACAGAAAGCTTGCAGGCACGGACTTTTTCTTCTTCCGTTAGTAAACAGGTCTCGATGATGACCTTAGTCAATGCTTTGCCACGAGCTGCTTCTACAACTGCTGCAATATCACGTTTAACTAGTTCATCGTCACCATCTTTCAGTGCTCCGATGTTGATGACCATGTCCACTTCGCCCGCACCATTAGCGATTGCGTTGGTAGTCTCGAATGCTTTGGTCTCTGTTGTCGAGGATCCGAGCGGGAAGCCGATCACTGTACATACTTTAACCTCAGGCGTATCCTTCAACACTTCATGGGCAGTAGCTACCCACGCAGGGTTTACGCAGACCGAGGCAAACTTATAGGCTTTCGCTTCCTCTGCCAATTTAATGATGTCTTCTTTCCGTGCATCTGCTTTAAGCAGTGTATGATCAATGATCCCCGATAGTGTAATTTCACTCATTTTTGTCATTCCTCCATGATTTGGATATTAGAATTTTTCATCTCTGTAATCATACCAATAGAACTCTGCTTTGCAAAGTCGACAGGACGATCACACTCTCCTCAAGCCTCGGTTTACTCGCATGAACAGACTTGGAGTAGGTTATATTCCCTGCATTATCTTTTCAAAGATAGTAAGCGTTTATTCATTTAGGACACATACCATCCGCCAATCTACTTATTACTATCCGGAGCATGTCGTATCTAAAGATTATTGTTCATAGAATTTCCATATTATGGGCAAGTACATCAAGCGAATCCTACACAGGTACTTATAGTCCTTTTATCGCTTTTCAACGTGGAGTCGCAGACGGGCGAATCAACCGTGAGGATTATGCTTTTTTCTAGTCGGTTGGCGCTTGCTGGCAAATCCCTTCTTAATATAGAAGAGAGCCCTGCTTCTATTGAAGGAGAGCTCTTCTATATGTTCATAAATCCAATCATAAATTACTTAGTCAGGGATTGAATATCCACAAACGGAGTGGCTCCCCCTGTTACTGACGGCAGCACGCCGTTCCATTTTTCTAGCGCCTTCTCTTGGACCTCTATTTGCTTCAGCTGCACCAGCTCAGGTGTAACCTCCTGCTTCTTAAGTCTTAAAGATTCCGCTTCTGCTTGAGCTTGTGCGATCTTTTGCTTCGCTTCGATTTCAATCCGCCGGAGATCGTTCTCCGCCTTTAGCGCCTGCTGCTGAGCGACCTGCTTCGCTTCAATCGACTGATTGAACGCCTCCGAGAATTTAAAGTTAACGATGTTAATATCGTTGACGATAAGGTCATATTTTGCCAGCCTAGTAGTTAAATGCTGACTAATCTCACCCGAGACTACATCACGACGCGTAATCAAATCTTCTGCTGGATATTTAGCTGTCACTTCCTTGACGATTTCTTGTATGGCTGGATTAATAATTATATTGTCAAAATTACCACCGATGTTGTTCATTAGATTATAGGCAGAGGCTTTATTCACCGAATAGTTAACTGCCACATGTGTGGATACGGGCTGGAGGTCTTTTGAAGATGCCGACGTATCTGTCTCCGCCTTGGTTACCTGCGTATTGACCTGGATCACAGTCTGGATAAATGGAATTTTAAAATGCATACCCGGTGACAATGTATTGTCATTTAATTTCCCAAAAGTTTTGTACAATCCTACGTGCCCATACTCTACAGATACAAATGAGTTCGCGCCGATCAACAGTACAATGAGAACTGCTGCAATACCACTAACTATTTTTCCCGGACGCAACTGCTTCAATTTCGGATTCATTTGCATATTCATCTAAATACGCCTCCTGTATTATGGATAATCCTTCCTATCTAACCGTCTATACGGAAGCTTCTGGAAAAAGGTCGCAAGGAATTATCTTTTGGGGAGAGGTCCATAGAAGCTAAGCGGTTATTTATTATCTTTTTTGAAAGGAAGCTAAACAGGTATAAAATGAGCTCAGGAAACAGGAATAACGTAAACCGGAGTAAAGTAAACCGGAGTAAAGTAAATTGGGACAAAGTCTACTACTTGCTGGTTCTCCACAAATATCTAAATTCGACTAAAAACTTGATAGGATCACTCGGGTATCCCTCCCTTCACCTCATTAGGAATTCGCGGGAAATTTGTTGTGCCTTGTCAGCCTTATGTAGGGTACTTTTGCCCCTGATTCGAGGAATTTCGGCTTTTTAGCATTATGTGAGGCACTTTTGCCTCTGTTTCGCGCTTTACCAGCCTCATCAGCCATATGTACGGGATTTTTACCGCTCTTTCGTACTTTTTCAGCCTCGTCACCCAAATGTATGGGATTTTTACCGTTGATTTGAAAAAGCAGCCCTCCCCGAAGAGAAAGCTGCTACAACAACCTATAACTCACGTCGATCATGACAACCCACCCGCTGAACCAGCCGTGAGCTATCTTCATTTAGTCTGGTAATCGTGACCTTTTTTCCAAGTTCAGCGTATTTACTCATCGTTTTGGCTATGGGATGGACAGCGGATTGGTCCCACGCATGAGAGTGAGGGAACTCGATAAAAATATGATCCGGATCGCTATCATAGGCAAATTCATAAATGAAGTAACTTGTTGTGCCGAAGAACAGCTGACCATAATCCGCATACGTTTTGGTAAGAGGCAGCTCCCTGAAAGTCAAGCGGATAAAGGCTATTCTCCAAGCAAAGGTCAAAGCTCTCAAAGCACTAAGTAGAACAACCACACAGAACGCCGATGGAAAAGACGAGTGCGTCCATTGGGATTTTCATTCAAATTCAATATTTTTAAATTAACGGTACAGTCCGGAAGCTTTCACTTCGTTAAAGAAGGTATTGAATTCATCAATATTCAACTGCTGCGCGGCATCGGACAACGCGGTTGCAGGATCAGGATGCACCTCTACCATGATGCCATCGGCTCCGGCTGCGAGTGCGGCTTTTGCGCAAGGAATAAGGATATCTTTGCGTCCTGTGGAGTGAGTAACATCGACTAATACTGGCAAATGGCATTCCTGCTTGAGAATAGGCACTGCTGAGATATCGAGCGTGTTGCGGGTTGCTTTTTCATAGGTACGAATTCCGCGTTCAATCAGCATGATCTGTGTGTTACCACGAGACATAATGTATTCCGCTGCATGTATGAATTCATCGAGTGTGGCAGCCAATCCGCGTTTCAGCAGCACTGGCTTATTGACTTCTCCGACCGCTTTTAACAGCTCAAAATTGTGCATGTTCCGTGCACCGATTTGGATGATATCCACATAATCTAAGGACTCTTCAATATGTCTTGGATCTACTATTTCACTGATGGTCAGCAGTCCATAGTCATTCGCTGCTTCGCGCAATATTCTTAGGCCGTCCATACCTAGACCTTGGAAATCATAAGGGGAAGTCCGCGGCTTGAAGGCACCTCCACGCATTACACGTACGCCAGCTTTTTGCAGGGCAGCAGCTACGGTGCGGGTCTGTAGTTCGCTTTCCACGGAACAAGGACCGGCCACCATCAGTGAAGAAGAACCACCAACGGTAACATCTCCCGGTAGAACAATCACTGTGTCTTCTTTGTGACTCTTACGCGCTACTAGTAAAGTTTTTTTATGTTCATCGGATTGTAAGTCCAGAGATGCTGAAAAAATTTGTTTGAAGAGGCTGCGGATGGTTCCGTTAGTGAAAGGTCCTTTGTTGCTCGCTACGAGCTGATCCAGCATTTTCTTTTCACGTTCCGGATCGAATTTAGGCACACCTTGCTTTTCTTTAACTACGCCAATCTCCTGCACAATTTTAGCCCGCTCGGAGATCAGCTCCAGCAATTGCCCATTAATTTCATCCAGACGACCTCTAAGAACATCCAATTCCACGTTACTCATTACCCTTCCACTCCCTCTTCTTATTAATAATTTGAAACGCAAAAAGACCCCCCGTCGCAAGGGACGAGGAGCCGTGGTACCACCCTTATTTAGAATTAACCCGAATACTAGCACAAAGGAATAGAATATCGGATTCCCTTGACTAAAGGTTAACTCTGTCTTTCACCCGGTAACGCGGGGCGCGGGCCTCCCTACTCATACCTGTCACATCCTGTGACAATACTTCAGGGGCCGACTCGGAAGTGAACTTCGGCATTAATCGTCTCATGAGGGTGCTCTCAGTCTCCGGCACGCCTTCCCTGTTAAGATCCGCTATAATGCTTACTCTCTTCGTCATAGTCCTTATTTATGTCAGCGCGTCTTTTGCGCTTATTTCTGCTATCTTAATCAAAAAATGTTTCCGATGCAAGATAATAATGTAACGCTGAGCAGCTTTAACGCATTAAAATCATATGAGGTACAATTATTCTTATAACAACTCGCTTGAATAGGCTTTGAAGTATGAAATAACCCATATCCATACTATTCTACCACTGCTTTAAAGGTTCCAATCCCTTTCTATGTATGAAGTTGACAGCGATATTTTGATTGTTTACAATTAAATAATTGAAAATATTCCCTGTTCTTATTCACTGACAGCTTTAGCATTTACATTACATAACTGAAGGGATGTAGCAGCATGAGCATTTATCCATATACAGCACGCAGTATTCGTGGAAAAGAGATCGAACTGGAGCAATACAAAGGTAAAGTACTTTTGATTGTGAATACAGCAAGTAAGTGTGGGTTTACCCACCAATACTCCGACCTGCAAAAACTCTATGAGAGATACGAAGATCGTGGCTTCCAAATCCTCGGTTTCCCTTCCAATCAATTTGGGGAGCAGGAACCTGGTAGCAATGAAGAAGTGAATGTATTTTGCCAAATCAATTACGGCGTTACGTTTCCTCTCTTTGAGAAGGTTGAAGTAAAGGGCGAAAATAAACATCCACTCTTCACTCACCTTACAGCGCAGGCTGGATTTGAAGGCTTCGACATGAACCATTCTTCAGGAAAGCTACTACACAGCATGCTTGAGAGCAAAGATCCGGAAGCACTGAACAATGACGAAATCAAATGGAACTTCACTAAATTTCTAATTGATCGCGAAGGCAATGTAGTTACAAGATTCGAATCTACTGTAGATCCGCTGGATATTGAGCCAGCGATCGAAGCATTGCTATAGTTTTTTAAAGTAGAAGATGTGAAATAAATCGCTACAATAACAGACCGAAAAGCCGCCGAGACTTCTACTCTGGGCGGCTTTTTCATGTACGGTACTGCTCAGTAAACACTTCAAAAACAGCCACTGTGGCCGATGACTGTAATGAATTCACCCTCCTGTACATGGAGATCTACATTATGCAGTGCCTGAACATGCCCTCCGGTAGACTCAAAACGTTTATTTAGATTTGAGATAGACAGCAACACTTCTCCCACCGAAACCCCTCCTTCTAGTTTGAGTCAAGCATAAACGCCTTCGGCGTCCTTATTAGGACGATAAGCGTTTATGCGAGAAATATAAGGATAATGTATAGCGTGAAACTTATACTTTCTTATATCTACAAAAAAACAGAGGTATTGCGCTTTTACATTCGCAATACCTCTGTAGGAACAGTCGGTAATTATTCAAAGTAAATCAATTGGAATTGTAATATTTAAAATATCATCCATTTGAAAAGCTGTCAACAATAAAACTTATTTCAGACACACTTGTTCAGATCAAATATCTTAAATACAAATATATGCTTGAGATCACAATGGACAGTATCATTAAAGGGAAGCCCACCTTCAAATACTTCATGAACGTAATCGGGTAGCCCTCTTTTCCAGCTAATCCAGCCACGATCAGATTGGCACTGGCACCGATCAATGTACCATTACCACCCAAGCAAGCACCCAAAGCCAAACTCCACCAAAGAGGTTCCAGATTCGTGATCCCCATTTGCCCCATCTCCTGAATCAAAGGGATCATCGTTGCAACAAAAGGAATGTTATCGAGAAACGCAGAAGCAATTGCACTCACCCATAAGATCATCATCGAGCTCATGAGAACATCCCCACCAGTTAATTCGATCGCCTTGGCAGCCAGCTCCGCGATGACACCCGTCTCAACGAGTCCTGATACCAGAACAAACAGTCCGATAAAAAAGAATATCGTAATCCATTCCACACTACGAAAAGCTTTTTCCAGCATGTGCTCCCCTCCGGTTAGTAAAAGCAGCAAAAAAGCACCTGCTAATGCAACCGTTGCGGACTCCAAATGTAACGCCTGATGTAAAAAGAAACCTGAAATCGTAATTCCCAGTACAATTAGACATTTTCGTAGCAGCTTATGATCCGTAATCATTGCCTTCTCATCCATGTCCATAATGCTCTGTTGCAATTCCGGAGTGGATTTAATTTGCTTACCAAACATCAGTAGTAGAAGCGGGATATACGCCAACATAATGATGATAATCACGGGTGCCAGATTGTTGATAAAGGACATAAAAGTCAACTCTTTCACAGCACTGCCAATCATAATATTAGGCGGATCTCCAATCAATGTTGCCGTTCCACCGACATTCGATGCGATAATTTGTGACATCAAAAAAGGCAGCGGATGAATGCGCAGTTGCCTTGTAATACTGAAGGTAACGGGTACCATAAGCAGCACTGTTGTAACATTATCCAAGAAAGCAGAAGCCACTGCTGTGATAATAAACAAGGCAATGAGTATTCTTCTTGGCTTCCCCTTCGCCAGTTTAGCTGATTTCACAGCCGCATATTTAAAGAGTCCTGTCTCTGCAGTAATCCCTACAATCATCATCATCCCTACAAGTAGTCCAAGGGTATTAAAATCAATGTGATGCAGTGCCGTCTCCTGATCCACAATGCCCATGGCTACCATAACAATAGCTCCTAACATGGCTAGGATCGTACGGTGAATTTTCTCGGAAATAATAAGTCCATAAATCAGCAGGAAAATACCTATCGCCCAAATCGCTTGCTGTTCCATAATGTCCCCCGGTCCTTCTCTCTAATTTCTTAAATCTATAACCCATTAATTATAAATTAGTTTTGTATTTTTCGCACTGGGATTTTAGGGTCCAATTCACAGAAAACGGCTCTGTCTGACATTCATCGGCGACTCGTTAGATCGAAGCGAGCAATCAAAGCTCGAGCCTATATTATTCCTCTTATAAGCCATCTCATCCTCATATTCCTGTTCCCAATCCCAAAAGCTGTTCCGCAATTGTCCTCTCATTTGGATAGAACCTTAAGATCAAATATAATACTAAGGACTGCCCGAAGTCTTGAACAATTATGGGTCCTAGGCAAACCAAAAAACATTTGCTCATAAACTTACAATTTGTAAGTTGTTATGTTATAATAATCACATTCCTCCATCAACGGACAAGCTTTATCAAATATATGATTAACAAGGGGTTTGTGACCATGAGTAACGACGTAACCGCAGCACCATCATCCGATTTTGAGTTTGGTATCTACACCTTAGGAGACATTGTTGCTGATTGTCATACCGGCAACAAGATCAGCCCGAAACAACGACTGGACGAAGTTGTAGCTGCGGCTAAGTTGGCGGATGAGGCGGGGCTTGATGTATTCGGTGTCGGTGAACATCATCGACTTGATTTTGTGATTTCTTCGGTTCCAGTAGTTCTGGCAGCCATTTCTCAGGTTACTAATAGAATCAAACTCACGAGCGCAACAACCGTATTAAGCACCATTGATCCCGTGCGCGTATTTGAGGATTTCGCCACACTTGATTTACTGTCAAATGGCCGTGCAGAGATCATTGCGGGACGTGGTGCTTTTGTAGAATCATTTCCACTTTTCGGATATGAACTTGGAGATTATCATCGTCTATTCTCCGAGAATATCAATCTGCTTCTCGAGCTTAATAAGCATGAAATTATGAACTGGGAGGGCTCCTTCCGTTCATCCCTGAAGGATTCGGAGATTGCTCCACGCCCTCTTCAACAAAGCCTTCCGGTATGGATTGGCGTAGGTGGTTCTCCTGAAAGCGCGGAGAAAGCCGGCGTACTCGGAACTGGAATGGCCATCGCCATTCTTAGCGGTAGTCCAGAACCTTTCCAAGAGCTTGCCGCAACTTATCGACGCGCTGGAATTCAGGCGGGGCATGCACCTGAGGATCTAAAGATTGCGATCACTAGCCACGGCTACATTGCCGAAACCTCACAGCAGGCGCTGGATGAATATTACCCATACTACTATAGCTATCGTAATTCCATCAGTCCAAAACCTGGACAAGAATACAGAGTCTCTCGTGATGCCTTTGGGCAATATGTATCTGCTGATAACACAATGGCTGTGGGTAGCCCGCAGCAGATTATCGAAAAAATCCTCTATCAGCATGAGCTATTCAGCCATAGCCGCTTTATGACTCAGCTCGATATCGGCGGCCTTCCTTACGCCAAGGTAGCCAAAGCTATTGAACTATTGGCAACAGAGGTCGCCCCTGTCGTACGGCGCGAGATTGCCAAGAAGAACAACCGTTAAAATTGAGGGGTTGTCCCAATAAGCAAAATAGCGCTTTTCCCGTTAATGTAGAAGCACTATTTTGTGCTGTTGCAACATTGTGGATTGCTGCAGCACGTTATGCAGAGCGTCCTCACAATGACGACATTGATCCTACTCAATAAACAGGTACTGAAGATGCGAGACGGAATCTCTGCTCAAAAATTAGGGAATATCTCCCTATAATTCTGAGATTTCTGCTCATCAGACTAATAATTAGGGAATACCTCCCTATAATTTACCCGATTCGATGGTAAATATAGATATTCCCCCGATTTTTAGGGAGGAATTCCCTGATTTCATTCATTTAGAGTAATTATCAGCTATTTTCAGGGAGCTTTCTGCTATGAACGAATTAGTCAATTCCCCTGTTTTCCCCTTTAAACCAAAGGGTTTTCAATCCCTTGGGCACAGAGACAAAATGCGAGTCGTCGGCTGGCAATCTGCTATCCGTGGGTTGGTTACCACATATTATGCCTACGTCGAAGGAGCTTCCGCAAACTAATTTCGCACGTCAGATCATAGATCCTGTGCACAGGGAATTCACGGATTCTCCTCGAACCTTTCTCTTT
The DNA here is from genome assembly GCF_037977235.1 of Paenibacillus sp. FSL K6-0276. Classification (NCBI taxonomy): domain Bacteria; kingdom Bacillati; phylum Bacillota; class Bacilli; order Caryophanales; family Paenibacillaceae; genus Paenibacillus; species Paenibacillus sp. FSL K6-0276. The sequence continues at coordinate 5,410,693 of NZ_CP150276.1, forward strand.
GTCTCCATGCCCCAAGGATTCAAAGCTCTCAGGATATTTTTACGTTTTCCTATTCGGATTACGCCATTCTTTGTTCTGCATCTACCGCAATCGACCAGATGAATCCAACTAACTCACGACCTACCACAGCCATGGCTAAATTTCGGTGTTTCCCACGTCTGACTAACTTTAGATACTTACTGTGTAACCGTTCTTGGGCTTTCCACGACGTTTCATGGACATGAGCACTCTGCCCCTCCAGGCGCACTGTTAAATCTCCCTTAACAGCAGGACGGTGACGGTAACTCCATGCAGACTCCACCAGTGCACGCCGCACTCCGGAATTCCCGACTTTTGTAAGACAACCTCTTTTGGTACTTGCTCCCGATGAATACTCCCGTGGCACTAGTCCCAGGTAACTCATGAGCTGAGCCGGTGAACGAAAACGCTCAAAATTCCCAATCTCGACAACTAATGTCATAGCCGTCAGCAGAGCGATTCCCCGCAGACCTTGCAACGCTTGAATGACAGGTGCGTACGGACAGATCTCTGCTTCTTCTCGCATTGCGGATTCAAGTCGCTTGATTCTCTCCTCCACTTCCCGGAGCTGTTGCAAATATTCGGTGAAAACCCGTTCTTGAGCTGCATAATTAAACTTCAGCATGGACAGCCATTCCCGGTACCTTTTGGTCCAGCGTTTTTTCATACCTTCTGGTGTGTGAATTTGGTGGCGCAACAGAAAATGAATGAGCCGTTGCCGAGCACGATGTAGATCTTCCCTAGCATCTTCTCGCGCACGAATGAGATCTCGTAAGGCTTCGAGTTCTGGAGTCGGCACATAGATCGCAGTCAATTCTCCTGCTCGGTGAAGCTGAGCCAGTTTTTCTGCATCCCGTCGATCGGTTTTTATTGCATCGCCGGGGCGCTGTGGAATACGCGAAGGTGCGATCACCACGCAGGAAATCCCCATCTTCGTCAGCCAGCGATATAAGTCGTACCCGGTAGGCCCGGCTTCATAGCAGACCTCTAGTGTAATCCCTGAACCTTTGAGTTTGCGAATCATTCGAGCCACTGCATCCGGGGTATGGGGAATGGCTCCATAATATCGTGCTGGTTCTCGACCTTCGTCTGCAATTGCCACCGCAATTTTTTCTTTTGACACATCCAAACCTACGTATTTTATGGTATTCTTCATAGTAACAGCTCCTTTCGCATTTAGCTCTGAAATGGTTGTCCTTCAACTTCCATTTTAACCTACGGTGTGCGAACAGGGGCTGCCTTTCGTTCATCATAACTAATTATTCTCAATATGCTTTCATGAACCCTCGGCTCACATCAAATCCCACAATGAAAATGTTATTCCCTACACTGTGCTGTTTATTCCCTTAATCGATCCTTACATTTACATAAAAAAATCTGCCTCATAAGTAGCATTCACTACTTTTGAGACAGCCTCTTATGTTTGTTAAGCAAAGGATGGTTTGTTATTATCTACCTTCCCGCTAATAAGCTTCTTATATTCATCGTCTCCACCTTCTAAAGAAGGGGCAGTATAGATCTGGGCTGAAGCTGGCTGCTGAGCGGAATGGCTCGAACCTGCTTTACTTGTGGCACTCTTATCTTCTGAACTCCTGCTTCCAGCACTTGCAGTTCGGAGAACAGCACCGGATAAGTTATTGATTCCCTTTATTCTCTTCATGCTGAATCCTCCCCTACTAAATGATTGATGGTACGGAATAAATCCTGATTATGCCCAACTACCGCCTTAAGATCATCCGCAGATAACCCATCACTCCCTGAAAAATGTACGGAAAGAACATGTTTCTTACCTAGAGGATAGCATAGGATATATACCTCCGCAACTTCTGTGCGTTGAAAAAAAGTCCATTTACTCGATAAAAATGCATCCACCACACTTGGCTGCTTCTCATTCCCTTTCGTTACAGACAAGGGATAGGAGTGACCACGTCCAACATTCCCTCCCACTTGAACAAGTCTTTCTTTCTCTTGAGCCTGCCAGATGGCTGCACCGATTACACGACAATGCTTCGGAGGTAAAAAGGAATTGCGTATCGCGTCGCTTAGTGCGTGATACTTCTCTCCATCCTCAGAGATGGTCACATTACTATTATATTGCCAAAAAAAATGAAGGATACTTTCTTTGCGCCTTATTTCCATCTTTAGCTGCTCTAAATCTTTAACCGGGTCACGGAATCTTCCACGCTCCTGAATACTATCAATAATCTTACCACAGCTCACATCCACAGCAGCCGTAGGATTATCATGATGCACCTCATACTCTAAAGATGTAATTCCCGACAAATCGGACAAAAGATGATACTCTTCAACATTCTCCCCAGGAATCAAATCATCACGGGCAGTCACCTGATCCGGCACTAAGCAAAAGACGCGATTACGCCGTAATCTGGCCCAAAACAAGCCCATTTCAAACCCCGTATTATCGCGAGTTACATAATAAAATTTACCGCGTATTTTGGCGACATCATCTGGCGAGAACACAAATACGGCAAAATCGCTCTCATCCAAATTTCTCTCCAATGCCTCCATCGTGTATTCATTCGCTCGAAAGGCATTGGCATACCAAGGATGTACTTCAGCATCCCTCTTCAGCTGCTCATGAATCGCTCTTGCATAACGTATGGATTCCCTGGAAGATCCAATGAATAGCTTTGGTTTAGTCACGGCAGTGCTCCTTCATCCTTCCCGATATGTAATAATTATACAAGTCTTTAGGCCACCGGAAAAGAGTCCATGTTCTCAAAAAATATTATTCTAAACCTCGTAAAGTGGGTAAAAAATTACGACTACTTTAAAAAAGCGAGGATACTATGAACAAAATGATAGGTGTCACACTGCTTGCGGCATGCCTTTTGGGTATGGCAGCACCACAAACTGCTGAAGCTAAAACAGTAGCGGGAGGTTATACGGCTCAGGTATACGCGAACTCTTTAAATGTACGCAATGAGCCGGCTAAGAATGCAACTGTTGTAGGATCTATTAAGAACGGAGCTAGGGTAACTGTGACTGATGCGCAGCACGGTTGGTTAAAGGTGCAGGCAGGGAACACCTCTGGCTGGGTAGCTGGTTATTACCTTAAAAAGGTGAACAGCACCTCCCCGCGATCAGAAGCTTCTGGAACATCTGGAGCATCCAATGCTACTGTTAGCTCCTCCACCTCAGCCAGTGTTCCTAGTAGAACCGCAAAGGCTACAGTTACGGCTGATTCTCTGCGCATCCGAAGCGGTCCGGGAACACAATATAAGGTGCTCGGTTCTTTAAAGGCTAAGGATACTGTTGCCCTCCTCCTTCGTCAGAACGATTGGGCGCGAATTCGAACAACAAGCGGTGAAATTGGTTGGGTCGCAGCGCAGTATATCCGAAGCGGAGCCACGCCAAGCAGTACAAATACTGTTTCGCACACAGGAAATCTGCGAGGCAAGCTGATCGTCATAGATCCCGGTCATGGCGGCAGTGATCCGGGGATGCTTGGCACTACATATAACACCATGGAAAAAGATTTGAATCTGCAAACAGCACTTTATGTTCGCGATGCCCTTGTAGCTAAAGGTGCACGGGTTGAGATGACGCGTACTCGTGAGGATCAGAAACCGACTCTTGCTCGTCGTGTTCAGATGAGCGAGGCCCTACGTGCAGATGCATTTGTAAGCATTCATTATAATTCTTCTCCGAAAAAAGTGTCCGGAACACTGACCTTCTTTTACTCCGAATCGGATGATTTAAAGCTGGCACGGGCGATTGAAAACCGGCTGGGGCAAGGCATCGGTCTTAAGAGCAACGGATTATCTTTTGGCGATTACCACATTCTGAGAGAGAACCAAATTCCAGCTAGCTTAGTTGAACTTGGATTTCTTACCAATCCTACAGACGAGTCCATTGTCCGCAAATCCACCTATCAGAAAAGAGCAGCCAAATCCATCGCCGATGGCGTAGCTGATTATTTTAAATAAGACAGGATCCGTCAAGCATAAACGCCTTCGGCGTCCTTATAAGGACGCCGAAGGCGTTTATGCGAGAAATATAAGGATAATATATAGCGTGAAACTTATACTTTCTTATATTTTCAAAAAACCCGGTCCAAGGTATCCCTCAAGTATGACCTGAGGAGATCCGTTGACCGGGCTCTTTTGACTGCTTGCTTATACAAATATTTGATACACCAAAAACAAGTTCAACGATACAACTAATCCGGAGATTATCCAGCCGAGAGTAGCTGTAATCTTACGATTCACTAGCCCACCCATTATTTGGCGATTGCTTGTAAATACAACAAGTGGGATCAGAGCGAACGCAATTCCAAAGGACAAGATCACCTGACTGATAACGAGCGCCTTCGTTGGATTTACACCAAAGCCGATGATAGCCAAAGGTGGAATAATCGTAATCGCACGGCGTAAGTACAGGTTAATTCTTTTGTTAATGAAGCCTTGCATCACCACATCGCCAGCCATAGTCCCTACAGAAGAGCTCGATAGTCCTGCAACGAGTAGTCCTAAGCCAAAGGAGATCGCCGTTACTGGCCCAGCTAAGTGACTAAATTGCTGAAACGCAACATCCAAATCCTCAACCACGAGACCATTTTTGAAAAACAATGCCGCGGAGACAATGACCATCGCCAGATTAACCGCACCTGCAATAATCATCGCAATAATAATATCTATGAATTCCAGTTTAAAGATCTGTTTTTTCTCCGCTTCATTCACCCCTACGACACGGTTCTGTGTAAGTGATGAATGTAGATAAATGGCATGTGGCATTACTGTTGCGCCTAGAATTCCTGCGGCCAAAAGGATGCTGTCCACCCCTTCAAACTTAGGTGTGAACATACCTACAGCAACCGCACCCATATCCGGTTTAGCTACAATAACTTGAAAGACGAATGCTAAAACGACGATAAGAATCATTGCAGCGATTCCGGCCTCAAGTGAGCGGTATCCCCGGCGCTGAAGCTCTAAGATAGCAAAAGAACCCACCGCAGTGATGAGTGCTGCCGGCAGCATGGGAATATCAAACAATAGATAAAGTCCCAATGCCGCCCCGATAAACTCCGCCAGATCCGTAGCTATTATCACCAGTTCACTTTGAATCCATAAGAAGATAGATACACTCTTCGGAAATCGATCATGAGCGATCTCAGGCAAGTTCTTGCCTGTAGCAATACCAAGCTTGGCAGATAACGCCTGAATAAGAACGGCCATTAAATTCGAGGCTACAATCACCCATAATAAGAGGTAGCCATATTTTGAACCCGCCGTAATGTTGGTGGCAAAATTACCTGGATCCAGATAAGCAACCGCTGCGATAAACGCTGGACCTAAGAAAGGAAGTAATCTTCTAATCCCTTTGATCTCCCCATTAAGTACGGCTTGTGCTGAAATGGAGTTCTTATGTCGTTTTATATGTGGCTGTTCTATATGTGGTTGTTCTACTAAAGTTTGTTCAAGCATCTCAGTTCCTCCTCTTGCCCTAAAAAGTTGTCTGCACACACGAAAGTTTCCCTGATGCAACTTATATTTAAAGTATATGCTCATTTCTGAAAAATGTAAATATGTTTCATTCAGGATTTTCATAAGCTTGTACACTTCTGCTCGACAAAAAAGCTGGACGATGATCAGGAAATTACCCGATCTTCGCCCAGCTTAAGTTTTTAAGTCCATGATTACGACCTGTTTATGAAGTGAGACTTTGAATATCTCTTCTCATTTGTTCATTCTGTATTTTCAGATCATTCAATTCTTTCTGAATCTCCTGATAATCAGGTGACGCTTGCTTTCTTGATCCATGTCCGTGTCCATGTTTCCCGCCCAGTCCGAACATCATAAATAGCATCATTAAAGGGCAGATCAATGTGATTAACCAAGACCAATTCATAGCTTTACCTCCTTGAAATTCATTATGACCTCTTTATCATAAAGAATAATTGTGGAGAAAGGATGTGCTGTGGATTACGAATTCTTCTTCCATGTGTCCTTCAGCGGCACAATTCGATTCAGTACCAGCTTATCTGGTGTGGTATACTTCTTATCCACACAGAAGAATCCATGCCGGATGAATTGAAATTTATCTTCTGGAAGCGCGCTTCCCATGGAAGGTTCAAGCAAACAATCCTTCAGGACCGTTAGGGAGTCCGGATTAAGATACGCGTCCCAGCGCTCATCGTCTTCTTTAGGACCATCGTTATCTTTTAGCAGCCGCTCATATAGATGAACTTCCGCTTTGATAGCGTGTTCTGCCGATACCCAGTGGATGGTCGCTTTGACCTTACGTTCATTAAATCCACTTCCACTCTTCGTTCTCGGATCGTAGGTGCAGCGAAGCTCTATAATTTCTCCGGTTGCTTCGTCCTTGATCACCTCATTGCACTTCAAGAAATAAGCACCCTTTAGCCTTACCTCGTTACCAATAGTAAGCCTGTGATAACCTTTAGGTGGCTCCTCCATGAAATCCTCTTGTTCAATATAAAGCGTTCGTGAAAAAGGAACTTCTCTATCCCCAAACATCTTATCTTCGCTGTTATTCTCAATCGTCAGCCATTCGCTATGTTCCTCAGGATAGTTAGTAATGACCACTTTTAAAGGCTTGAGAAGGGCCATCACGCTAGGTGCTTTCGCCTTCAAATCTTGTCTAAGCGCATGCTCTAACATCGCAATATCCACAATGGTGCTATGTCTGACAAATCCGATTTCCTTCACAAAATTCCGAATACTCTCAGGCGTAAAACCTCTTCTCCGGAGTCCGCGAAGCGTTGGAAGTCTTGGATCATCCCATCCGTCCACATATTGTCCTGTAACTAGTTGTCTGATATACCGTTTGCTAGTGACTACGCCTGTGATGTTCACCCGTCCGAATTCCCTTTGCTTAGGAGCCTCAGGGGTATCCAGCTCATTCAGCACCCACTCATACAGTGGTCGATGATCCTTGAACTCAATCGAGCATAAGGAATGCGTAATGCCTTCTATAGCGTCTTGTATAGGATGGGCGAAGTCATACATCGGATAGATGCACCAATCGTTGCCCGTTCTATAATGCTCCGCATGAATGATTCTATAAATCACCGGGTCACGCAAGTTGATATTAGGTGAGCTCATATCTATTTTGGCCCGTAATACTCTGGCTCCCGTCGGATAGGCTCCATTCCTCATCTCCGTGAATAACTTCAAATTCTCTTCCACAGAACGCTCCCGATAAGGGCTGTTTTTTCCCGGCTCCGTAAGCGTTCCTCTATAAGCTGACACCTCTTCAGGTGATAAATCGCAGACGTAGGCTTTTCCTTTTCGGATTAGCTTTACCGCGCTATTGTATATTTTTTCCGAATAGTCTGATCCGTAGAAAGTATGGTCTGGTGGGTAGCCCATCCATAGCATATCTTCGCGAATAGCATTTACGTACTCTAGATCCTCTTTTAAAGGATTGGTGTCATCGAACCGCAAGTGGAACTTTCCGCCATACTTTTTCGCAGTTGTATAATTCGTGTGAATGGCATACGCACTGCCAATATGCAGATATCCGTTAGGTTCTGGTGGGAATCTGGTGCAAATGTCTCTACTGTAAGCTCCCGCCTCAAGTTCTTCTTGAATAAATCTGTCGATGTAACTTTCTGACACTACTTCTGATGTTTTGTTCATTGGTGTTACCTCCTGTTTATAAGTGATATCCGCCTGATTATTCTGCACAAGCATAAACGCCTTCGGCGTCCTTATAAGGACGATAAGCGTTTAAGCGAGAAATATAAGGATAAAGTATAGTGTGAAACTTATACTTTCTTATATTTAAATAAAAAGAACCCCACCTCCAAGACTTATGGTCTTGGGGACGAAATTCTCGCGGTACCACCCCAGGTTCATTAATATGTCGCCATATTAATCTCATCAAGTACGGCAATGCATCTTACACAGTGCTTATACTCTAGCTCTATAACAGGAGCTCCCGTCATACCATCCCCTTCTTCCGGTTCCGATATGCCGCTCAGAGGCTTGTTTCGATAAAATCCCCCTTACCCCGTTCTCATCATCCAGGGCTCTCTGTGAAGGAATGATTTTATTTACTCTTCTCGTCATCGCGTTTAATTATTTTGTATAGGATACCAAATAGATGGTCCTGTGTAAATGGTGCTTGTTCTCCGAACAGGCGTGTTCTCTATTCCTCGCTCAGAGCCGTTATCAGTTCCAACACTACTTCATTATCCGGCTCTACAGCCAAAGCTCTACGCGCGTATTCCAGTGCAGCAGCTTCAGCTCCAAGCTCGTAGTTACTAATCGCCATACTATACAGCACGGCGGCTATAGGTTCTTCCGTATTGGCATGCATAGACCGCTCTAAGTAGACTAACGCATCCTCGAACTTATCCATTTCATACAGCAGTAATCCAGCGTCTAGCGATAGGTCATAACTTTGTTCCATCGGATAGTAGCCTGTCCACATTAACTGTATGCCTCGCTGAAGATCCAGCATTTCTTCATCACTGGCATCGGGCAGCAGCTCCGAAATCTGTTCAGCACTGTGGATAAACCATTCCGCATCGTACCCGCCTAATCGCCAAAAGGCCAAAATTTGCTGCAGCCCCATTGTTTCTAATTGCTGATCCATCCATTCCTTCATACTGAAGAAATCGTCCGGGCCAAAACGCTCTATAAATCGCTTGTAACCTAACCGAGTGTTCGTATATTTCATCGGCGAATCCAGCATAAGAATACATCCGATGTTCAAGTTTTTATAATGATGAGCGGTAAATAAGGAGTGAGCCCCTTTTTGCTCCAACGTATACTGAATCGCATGATAGTTCGCCGTTAAGGAGAAACTTCCGTGATGAATAAGCATAGGCGGCTCCGCAAATTCCCAATTCTCTATACGGTGATCTCCCTTATCCGCTGTAAGTAGAACGAAACCTTCTGTAGACAACCTCGCAAGCCGCTCCAGACAAGTAAGCCCCACGACCGGAAACAGAATATGCGAATCCTCCAGCTTCTGCTGATAGAGCTTTATAACATCGTGATAAGGATAGGTCTCTTTTTCGTAACTAGCCGCACGACGATAATGATACTGTGGGATGATTTTGCCAAGTACATCTGAAGGGTTATCCGAATCTGCATCCTCTGAATACTGAATCGATACCTCACATTCATATATCTTCCCTTCATCCACATAAATCAATTCCTGTGGGATACTGTCAAAAAAATAATTCGCTACAAGCAGCAGCGGTTGCTGTAAATCACCGGGCCTGATGCTGAGTTTAGCGTGAACTAAATGCAGTTCAGTATCCTGTACAGCATCAAAACGTGCGAAATCCAGTATCCCCTGCTCTACGAATGGAAGTAAGCTCGAGTGCTGCTGCCAGCTGGTTATATTTTTAGTCGGCAAATCACTCATTACATAACGAAAAGGAGGAAGCTGAATCCCCGCGTAATCAATGATTTCGCATAGATTCTTAAGGATATGGAACGCTAATCGGCCCGCTCCCGCTCCCAGTTCCAGTATGGTGACTGTTTCAGAGAGATGTCCTTGTCCAGCCCGATCTTGAAGGAATCCGAAGATCATTTCTGCATATGCTGTCGCAATCATAGGATTACTCGTAATATACTGTGGGACCTGATCATTATTCCAAGCCTTTAATCCCTGTTCTTCATAATAAGCCCGCTGCAATTCCCAAATGGGTGCTTCACTGAAGCGATATTTCTGCACTTCGTTACCTGTCATCTATTTTTTAACCTGCTCTCTGTATATCTTGTTAGAACACTCTATGATACTTATTCTGTTCTCAATGTACGTGACCTGAAAATGACATATTCAGCCTCTGCGGGAATGGAAACAGAAAATGATAACAATGCAGCCTTCGAGGTCAGCGAATCGGGTCCTTTCAACGTTTGGTAGTAAGAATTCCCTTTACTGTCCACACTCACCAGCTCCAGTTCCGCATTTCCTTTAGGGATGACGAATCCGGAGGTATTTTGCACACCTAAGGTTAGTCTATATTCTTTCCCAGATTGAGCCTGTGTTAGCATAAAAGGATATAACGGATACGGATGTGCTGTCGTTTCCACTGGGTAAGGGGCAAGCGCACGATCCGCCTCTGGCTTCGCCCATTCCTCCCCTTTTCTAGCGCCAATGCCAAGGGTTAATTTATTCACGTTATTGAACTGAGTTTCCCAGCGAAACGACTTTAACCCCTCTAGAATAGGGGACGCTGGAACAAACAGGATTCCGTCCTTTATCTCTGGGGCAATCCCTAACGAATCTTCTGTCTCCCCATTAAATTCTGCCTCGAGTTGCCCTGCTTTAATCTTCCCTACCGATCGGTCCAGTAGTGAAACAGTAATACTCTTCGTTAGTGCATCATAGAGCAAATCTGCACCAATCGCATTGGAGAAAGCCCGAATCGGCAGCATTAATTTACCTGATTTAAAATAAGGGGCGAGTTTACCTGGAAAAAGGACGTAATACCCGCCGTATGACAATGGCATTACCTGAGTCCCTAACTGGGCAGCTGCCGATACCGATGAAGGTATAACAGCAGAACCGGCGGCAAACATAACCACTAACAAACCTATTAGATAAGCCTTTATCTTTCCTAATCGTTGTAAGGACTCCTTGATCTGATTGATCTCAAACCCCTCTCCCTTTATACTCCGTCTAGAACCTTTAACCTCTATTAGTAATAATCAATGATCCCCTTGCACATGTCAACTTGTTCCACTTTTGCTATTCATCATAAAAGACAGCATTCCACATATATTTTCATTAAGTTATTAAGAATCAGGAAAGGAGTGCGCTGGATGACTGCAGCTGGACAGGATTCGCCAAAAAAGACAAACATCCCCCAGCCCATTCGAAGCGATGGCGCAGGGGGATTAGATAAAGGACCACGTGGTATCATGCGGGATTTGGAGAATCCAGACATGTTTGTCCCTCCTGTGACCGATGCAGGTCTTCTTCCCAATCTAAAATTTTCTTTCTCTGATGCACACATGCAACTTAGTCATGGTGGCTGGTCGAGAGAAGTGACGGTCCGGGACCTCCCCATCGCCACTACACTAGCTGGCGTTAACATGAGCCTAACACCTGGTGGAGTGCGTGAACTCCATTGGCATCAACAAGCAGAATGGTCCTATATGCTGTTAGGCCGCGCTCGAATAACTGCCATGGATCAAAATGGTCGAAACTTCATTGCAGATGTGGGGCCAGGTGATCTACGGTATTTCCCACCAGGTATCCCCCATTCTATACAAGGTCTTGAAGAAGGCTGTGAATTTCTGCTTATCTTCGACAGCGGAAGCTTCTCTGATCTGAATACCTTATCTATTTCCGATTGGTTTGCCCATACTCCAAAAGAAGTTCTTTCGGCTAACAGCGCATCTCTTCAGCCCATTAACCATTCATATGGTTTAATAATGCGCGCAGATCTTTCAAATCATATCTATGGGTTAAAAAAAGACTAACAGCCTCTCTTACGAGAACCATTAGTCCTATCTATTTCTATTTATTAACACAAGCCATCGTTATAATAACTTTGGCTTGCTTAGTATGTGGTTTAGGGTCTAGGGATCGTTACAATAAACTGGGTTCCTTCTCCGACTTTACTCTCCACTTCAATTTTACAATCATGTATCTTTAGAATTTTCATCACAATGGAAAGTCCAAGTCCATTCCCTTTAAGAGCGCTGCTCCGCGCCTTCTCCACCATATAGAATCGATCAAAGATAAGCGGAAGTGCTTCCTCAGGTATGCCTTTTCCAGAATCTTTAATATATACCTTCACAAATTGCGCGGACATCTCAATTTCAACATGAATGGTGCCCTCTTGCCCCGTATATTTTATGGCATTATTTATTAAATTCTGCCAGACCTGATCAAATAAATCTTTATCCACCGTAATCCCGCAAGGTAATAAATCCAATTCAATCATAATATCTTTCCGTGCCCACTGAGGTTCCGCTAATACGATCGTTCTTCTTAATTGTTCGTCTAATTGGAATGTGGTGAGATTAACCGGATGGTGTTCCGAATCGAGTGAGGCTAATCGGAGCAGATTATCACTAAGTCTAGATAGGCGCAATGTTTCCTCATAGATAATATCCAAATGCTCTTTTTGCTCTTCTAATGGGATGACACCATCTTGCAGCGCTCTTGTAAACCCTCTAATCGATGTAAGTGGTGACTGCATTTCATGGGAAACATTGCTGACAAAATCGTCACGAACAGAGTCCATTTTCTGCAGCTCACTTGCCATACGATTAAAGCTCTCCATCAGTTCACCAAATTCATCTTTATTACGATAAGTCAATCGGACAGATAAATCGCCTGATGCCATTTCCTTAGCTGCAACAGTCAGCTTTTTGATCGGCTTCACAATGTACCCGGACATGAACAGGATAAGCAAGCTTCCGATGACTAGTACAGCTAATAGTGTAAACAGGAGCGTAATTCTCACCCCCCTTACAATCGATGAAAAATCAATTTTGATAATGAATGCACCTTTCTCATCATCTATCTTGGGAATCCCTACGATAGCAAGTCCGCCCTTACCAGATAGAAAAACCGCATCCGTTGTGTTTGTATTGAATAAGGTAGATATTTTTTCCTTATCTAACGAAAAGACAGCGTCACTCGGCTCATTAACGATTGCTATATCTATACTAAATCTATTAAGAAGATCTCGAAACGCATTTACTTTTTCCGGGTCATCTATTAGATTTATCACCTTTGCTATATCTTCAGCAATACTAATGAACATATGGTTTGGGGTATTATTGTTCTCTGAAAACTGCATAAATAATATAAAGGATAAAATTAAACTGGTTAAAACAATACCAATGAATGTAGCAACGATTCGAAGACGCAGACTTTTTCTCACCATCTAGGCTAGCTCCAGACGATATCCAAGTCCTCTTACTGTAGAAATGATGAACTGAGGGATAGGCTCAAGACGTTCTCTTAAGCGTTTGATATGCACATCAACCGTCCGCTCATCACCTTCATAATCCATTCCCCATATATTTTCTATTAGCTGAGTACGTGTGAAGATTTGCCTTGGCGAACCCGCCAAAGCAAATAACAATTCACATTCCTTCTTTTTTAATTCAACCGTTTGATCGGCATTAGTTACTGTTAGATTCCCTAGATCAATCGTTACTCCCCCTAATTGAATAACATTCGAAGGGGTCACATGATATCTCTTCAATAACGATTTCACACGCAGAACCAATTCTACGGGATCAAACGGCTTTACCAAATAATCGTCTGACCCTGCGTTAAATCCCATGACTTTATCCTTAGACTCTCCTTTGGCTGTAACCATTAGGATCGGCATATCGATATAAGATCGAATATCTTCTGTCAGTTCGATACCATCTACATGCGGCATCATCACATCCACAATTGCTAAATCAATTTTCGTATGCGCTAGAATGTCTAATGCAATTTGACCATCTTCCGCTTCCACTACGGAAAACTGTTCTTTTTCAAGATATAATCGTATTAATTTGCGGATATGGGAATCATCATCAACCACTAGAATTGTGCTCATACATCCATTTCCTTTCCAACATTGTATTTATTCGTATCGTAGAGATTCCATTGGATCCAGCTTAGCAGCCTTCGATGAAGGCATCAAACCAGCGATGATACTAATCCCTGTACTTACAACTAATCCGAATACGATATAAGACCCAGATAAGTTAATAAGCTTTACTCCAAAGGCATTCTCCAGAAGTATATTTAACCCAAAGCTAATGATCGCTGCAAAGATTATCGCGAAAATACCACTAAATATTCCCAATAATGCAGATTCGGAAAAGAATATCCGCTTGATATCTTTCTTTCTTGCTCCAATCGCACGCAGGATCCCAATTTCCTTAGTCCGTTCCACTACACTAATATAAAGCACAACCAATATCATAATCCCTGATACAATGAGCGAAATCCCTGCAATACCAGATAGAACGATAGTAGCCATATCCACATAAGTCGTGATACGCTCCATGATTGCTGCCGTTTGGGAGCCTGAGAAGCCCGTATCAACAGCAGCTGCATTAATACCATTCACATATTTCATATCGGTTGCAAAAGCATTAACCTGAATCGGGCCAATGGTAATCCCTTTATCAGTATACATATGCTCTAGTGTCTGTGTTGGAATATATCCTGTTGGCGCCATTTGGGCTCTTGGATCCGTTGTTTCATAAATACCAGAGATAGTAATTTCTTTTTCCAACGTTATCGGTTTATGATGAGCATCCATTTCATTAATATACAGATGAATAGACTTCCCTACCATAGATTCCGGTTGGTCAGTTCCGCTTAATTGACTTGCCGTTTTCATTGGTAATAACATTTCATTTTCTTTCGGTAAATCCCCTACTTTAATCGTCTCTTTATCAAACGTGTCATTTAAGGTGGTTAATTGTGTGATACTACCCGTTTGTTCTCCAAAAACTGTAGTAGATTTGCCCGTAATGGTTGTTATGGTCTCCACATGATCTACATTTGGAAAGTTACGAATCGTTTCAACATCGGCCTTTGTAAACGTGACGCCTGGTAACATCATCGCTTCTGGACCTTTCATGTCCTTGGCTTCTGGATTTGGCTTAGTGATATCCACCAGTAAAGGGTCCATACTTGAATTAATTTCATTATTAATATAGCTCGTGATCCCATTTCCTAAGGAAAGCATCAAGAGTACACTCAAAATACCTATCGATCCACCCAATGCTACCAATACATTACGTTTGGCGTTGAGCTTCATATTTTGAAGGGCCATTTTGAAAGAAGCAAGTAAACTGAGGTTTCGGGCTGAACCATCTCCCCCATCGTAGGTAGCCATGGAACGTTCCTTCAAATGAATATCGTCTTTAACCAATCCCTCTTCAAGCTTAACGATACGGCTACCGTAATCAGCTACTTTTTGCGAGTGGGTCACGGTAATGACCAAGATTCCTCTTTTCGCAATGCTGTCCAACAAAACTAAGATTTGATCGCCTGTATCTTTATCCAGCGCACCCGTAGGTTCATCTGCCAAAATAATGTCTGGATTATTCGACAATGCGCGTGCAATGGATACCCGTTGCTTCTGTCCACCGGACAGTTGATTCGGACGTTTTTTCAGATGATCCTTTAATCCTACCTCAGTCAAAATCTCTATAGCACGCTTATTACGTTCCTTCTCGCTTGTATTCGTCATCTGCATCGCAACCGTAACATTCTCCAAGACTGATAAATGGGGAATCAGATTGAAGTTTTGAAACACGAAGCCAATATTGTTCTTGCGATAATCATCCATTTCCTTTTCGGTCATCTTGCTTAAGTTCTTTCCGCGAACAAGGACATCGCCCTCATAATCAGAGTCCATTCCACCAATGATATTCATTAGTGTGGACTTACCGCAACCAGACTCACCGAGGATGGAGACAAATTCACCTGTCTCAAAGCTTAAATTCACATCATGGAGTACAGGAACCTTTTCTTTACCATACAAAGTATACGATTTTTTTACATTCTTAACCTCTAATATTTTCATTCCGTTCTCTTCCTCTCCTGGGTCACGCTCTTTGTCTCTTCCTTTGATGTTTCCTATCCTAACAAATGTATGTGAACTGATAATGAACTTGAGAACTCATCATCTTGAGACAATACATTTAAGGAGGGAGTTGTAACTACGGAGAACATTTGGACTTCCGGCCGCTGTTGTCTCCAAATTCCCTGAATTGTACCGCTGTTAGTGGATGAAATTCGGAGACAAAGGCGGTCGCTATCGCTCCTTCAGTTCCAAATTTCCCCTTCGTAACTCTCCTCCGTTTATTTTCAGATCAAGTAATATAAAAAGGCGAACTCTCACTCAGAATGGAGTGGAATTCGCCTTTTTCTGTTAGGCACATTTTATATGTATTTAGTGAGTCAAATTAAAAGCTAATTGCCCAATTTCTTTACCTGCGTAATAAACGATATCGAAGATTAGCACTGCTAAGATAACTTTCGAGAGCAGCGGATGCTTCTTAAATAAAGGCTTTATACTCTTCTCTATGAACTCCATTCATGTCCCTTCTTTCTTTAAGCTAGCGCTCTTTTTCGTATCAGTCTAATTTGACCTCTATGATTGATTTCATCTTCGAATACGTGAAACCACATGAAATAGTAGTTGGCTGGCTTGTTATACCAGAATGCCTCTTCTGTATATAACCAGTCGTCATCCACGGTTGCGAACAATTCATACGTTCTTTGTCTTACTTCATTTAGTCGGTCCAAATAATAGCTCAGATTATTCCCTATAATAATCGTTCTTCCTTCGTCTCCTAGGTTCAGTGCTGGCCCCCATATCGATATCTCTTCTTCGGTTAAGTCTCTTCCTTCAAACGTGGCCACTTGATACGCATATTCTACTGCAGCATAGTGCAATAATAACGCTCCAATAGAATTACTCTTTGAATCCATTAAAAAATCTAGTTGGTCTACGCCCAGATCCTTAACATCCTCTAATGTTGTGTGTCTTGCGTAGTTCATCATAGATAAAAGACGACTGATTTGTGGGGAGTAACCGGGGATATCTGTTATCAGATATATTTTGTCCATGTTGATCATAATAAGTTTCTCTCCTTCATTACTTCGGAATAATAAATCTAACAAAACTATGTATTGTTCAGCTCAAAAAGACTCCATTCTGACAAGTCCCAGTCGCTTCCCTTCCACGATTGCTTCGGACCTAGAATGTACACTTAACTTCTCGAAGATTCTCTATACCCTTTACTTGCTAACGGGATAGTTACTCTACCTGTTCCACAGGCCAAATCAATGATAGTGCCTCCCAATGTTGAAGCCCATTTCAATAAAAAGGGTAACTCCTCTTTGTGCATTTCATTTTCTTGATCATACAAAATAGGATCATCATATTCCTCGGAATTGCTATGTCTATTCTCCAATTTCACTTTCCCCTCAATTTCGCCTACGCTAATCAGGTACATCAGATACCATTATCATAATGCCATTTGTATATAAAGTCATTATTTTCCAAAACAAATCTCCTACCAAAAAAAGAATGCCCTACAGCCTTTTCCTTCATGGCCATTAGAACATCCTCTTTAATGATACCTATTTACACGCCTTTACTATACATAGCTGCTCAGGCTATTCTTCCCACTAATCGATGCTTCCTTCGTATTCTATTTGATCACACTACTCGATTTCGCTTCCCTAATTCTTGGTTCCAGTTGTTCTGGCTATTGTCGTAATTTATTCAATTTGAATCGATACGCAATGTACGGAAGACCTGGGAAGACCAGAATAATCAGTGAGGCAATGCCTAGGAACAAACTAATGTCCCCAACAATCTCAGGCAACCACCCGTTCGCGCTTAAGATTCCAAGGATTATAAAGACAATCATAGCTATAAGTAATGGCAAAGCCGCAGTGACCATCGTCTTCTTTTCACGTTCATATTTGTCGATCAGAGTTCCTGTGTCCGTATAGATAGGTGCTGTACCAGCGGCTGCCCGAAAGATATGAAAGCCATCTCCGGCAGTACAGACATAGGTCCATCCGGCATCTTCAAAAATCAAATAATACTCTTCATCGACATTCATTTGAAAATCCACACTGTACACAAGGTTTTGTGGCTCGCCTTTTCTTAGCTTATAACCAAAAGGTGCAAAGCTCTCCAACAGCCAGCCCTTCTTCGCATACTTACTCAATTTCTTCATATCACCTTTTTCCGTAAAAGCTAAGCCCCCGCTAGTCACATATTTTGTATTCTTCATGCCTATTCCCCACCTTTATTTGAGAATTTGTTCTGCATGTCTAATCATTTCTTTTCTGCGTTCCACTTCTTTTCTTAAAAGTTCAATCCCTTTATCCGTTGCAATATATGTCTTTCGTTTATCATCATTCTCTTCTTCTTTAAAAAGCTCGATAAATTCAGCGGCTAACAGCTTCTTGATCGTCGTATACATGGAAGCAGGCCCAATTGAAAATTGGTTGTTCGTCATCGTTTCGATCGATTTCATAATTAAATACCCATGCTTCGCTTCTACCAAAGACAAGAGAATATAAAAGGCAGTGTCTGTGAGCTCTCCCATTTCCAATGAGTCTGTTCTTGACACTTCGTCACCTCCTTATATGTATCATTAAAAGATATATCATTAAATGAACTATATCTTTTAATGATACATTTGTCAACGGCTGGCATAAAATTCAAACAACCTTCTCATACTATGATGAGAATATGGAGGTGAATGTAATGCCCAAAAATGATGCCAGTCCCAAAGGAGCACCGGGAAAACATCAACCAAGTAAGAAAAACAATGCACAGAATAACAATAATTTCAACGAAGCGGCTCAGATGGTAAACATCGATAAAGCTGCTGATTATGTCCCTAGCTTAAACGGTGTCTCCAAAACCGATGTCTAAGTAACACAGCTAAACAAAAAACACTCCTCAGAATTTTCTGAAGGAGTGTTTCAATGCTATATGCGATACGTTAAGCCTACCACACCGTTGCTGTAAGCTTTTGAGTCCACAAGATGAAGAGAGACTTGATCCGTGACCCCGTCAAAAAGACGCATTCCAGAGCCAACGACTACAGGGCAGATATTAAGCCTAAGCTCATCTAACAGTCCGTTCTGTAGTAGGGATCGCACTAATCTTGGACTGCCAGGGATCTGAATGTTCTTTCCAGGCTGTTGCTTTAGCTTCGTAATCTCCTCGAAGAGCTTGCCCTTGATCAGTGTCGCAGGCTGCCATTCGAGCATGTCCTCCGTAATTGTACTTGAGACCAGATATTTGGCAGAATGATTTAGAAATCTTCCCATAGGTAGTTCATCACTCTGATGCTGCCAGAACTGGGCTAACATCCTGTAAGTACGTGGTCCAATCAGAACAGCATCTGCCTGTGCGACACCTGCCGCAATCGTCTCATTCATTTCAGCGTTGCCCCACTTCTTAGGTGAGGCTTCCAGCGAGTCTACCACCCCATCCAGCGACATGAATAATCCTGCCACAATCTTTCTAGTCGAAGTTTCAACTTCTTGCACATGTTGATCTACAGGCACGCCCATCGCTCCTTGTACCAGAAATGGATAATTAAATTCCGATCTGCAATATGTAAGACATTCTAGTTTATTTCAAGTTTTCTAACTCGACGGTTACTTTCTCAATCAACTTCACGAAGGAAGCTAGTTCTTGAGAGCCTTTAACCTGATCTCTGGAATACATGGAGTTGTGTTCCGAGTCTTTTTTCACCTTGGACAGAGTGGAATTGATATTATTCAGCTTCTCATCAATCGTTCCTAATGAATCTTTAGAGCGACGAGCTAACTTCCGGACTTCGTTCGCAACGACTTCAAAACCTCTTCCGTACTCCCCTGCTCTTGCAGCTTCAATCGCCGCGTTTAAACCTAAAAGATGCGTATGATCTGCCACTTCCCTAATCATTGTACCCACTTGATGAATTGACTCTACCTCATTGTCGAGATATAACACATTTTGATTCGTTTTCTCTTGATAATCAGCATTCTTACTGGCTAAATCCTCTATCGATTCACTGCTATCTTTTAGTTGAACCATTAAAGATACTAATTCTTGAACAGCAGAACTAACACCTGTAAGCATGTGATTTTGCTTCTCTAGTAAGTTTTCGATTTTTGCTTTTTCATCGACTTCGTAGGCTTCAAGAACCAGCTGTGAATCGAGATTGAACATCTTGGTTAACGCATGAATGACAGGTTGCCACTCGGTCGGTAATATCCGTTCAAAATGAGCTGTAGCGAGATCCAAATATAATATGTACGTTCCCAAATACCAATTTGTTGTCAGACCAATACGCGAGTGAATTTTACCTATAAGCAGTCGTCGTTCAATAAATGCTTCATCAATCACACCCGATGCTATGGATAAAAAATACCACTGTTGCGTTTCTTTCAATCGGTCTAGTGTACTGTGTTGTTCAATGATGTGGAGTAGCTCAGGTTCCTCTATCATCTGCTTATACAATTCATCTACAAGGGAGCTTACGATTAAGTTAAATTCTTTTTCCTTACTTTTCAATACATTTAAATCAGCCTCAGTAATCCCAATATAGCTAACTTGCTGTTGTCGTTCTGAACTAAGATTGATCATAATTTGATCAACTACCCTCTCATTCTGTTTATATAATGATCATCGCATCTTCCATGCCATCCCCTATGGCATCTATTTATCTTGATAACAAAGGTATTATTTGTATAAATTCTAACACTTTATTTACTTAAATAGTTTATTAATTTTACAAACTTTGTATTTCGTACATTATTCTTTAATCACACTAAAAAGAGGAGCTCCTATAAAGGAAGCCCCTCTTAAAATTATTACCCTACCCTACACTGCAACCACTTGTTGCAGCAATTCTATCGTCATCCTATCAATGAATTTCCTGAATTTCTCTTTCCCTTTGGCGTTAGCCTTATAGTAATTAATCAATGACAAAATCACTGGAATGAGTTGATCTTCAGTAAGCCCTGATCTAAGGGATTGTGCGATTGAAGTCTTAAGCCCTTTAGGTCCACTTGAATTGGAGGCGCAACTGCGATTCTCGTTATCTCTTCCATATCCTTATCTCCGTCTCCATTCCTCTACCGATTTAGTTACGGATCTTCACACGTTGCAGACGAAGTGCATTAAGAACAACGGAAACTGAACTGAGAGCCATTGCCGCACCCGCTACCCATGGAGCCAAGAAACCAAGTGCTGCAATCGGAATGCCAAGTGAGTTGTAGCCAAGTGCCCAGAATAGATTTTGTTTAATATTAGTCATCGTTTTACGGCTCATGTAGATGGCATCTGGAATACTGGATAGATCGCCACGCATTAAAGTAACATCCGCAGCTTCCATTGCCACGTCCGTACCGGTACCAATTGCCATCCCAATATTTGCAGTAGCAAGGGCTGGAGCATCGTTAATGCCATCACCGACCATGGCTACTATCTTCCCTTGCGCTTGTAATTTTTTCACTTCCTCCGCTTTTCCTTCTGGAAGCACTTCAGCGCGTACATGATCAATACCAACTTGGGCTGCGATTGCCTTTGCCGTACGTTCGTTATCTCCGGTAATCATGATGACCTGGATTCCCATTCCTTTCAAGCGACTGACAGCAGCCTGAGAGGTTTCTTTAATCGTATCTGCTACAGCTACCATACCCACGTACCCTTTATTTATAGCAACAAGCATCGCTGTTTTTCCGGATTCTTCTAGAGCAGACATAGTGTTATAGGCATGACTTGCCTCTACTCCGTATTTGTCCATGAGACGCCGAGTACCAATTAACAGCTCTTTGCCTTCCACGACAGCCTTGATCCCAAAACCCGGTATAGCTTCAAAAGATTCAGTCGCTGGCAATTCAATATTTCTTTCCAAGATGCCTGCGACAATAGCTTCTGCAAGTGGATGTTCTGAATTCTTCTCAGCTGCACCCACCAGTCTAAGAAATTCTGTCTCGTTTCCCTCGACCAAAATATCGGTAAGCTCAGGTTTCCCCTTTGTTACTGTACCTGTTTTATCTAAGATGATCGTGTCAATTTTATGCGTTTGCTCTAAATGCTCTCCGCCTTTGAACAGGATTCCCAGTTCAGCTGCACGTCCGGAACCAGCCATAATGGAGGTTGGCGTGGCCAGACCTAAAGCACAAGGACAAGCGATAACCAGAATGGCGATTGCTTTTTCCAAGGCCCCTGCAAAATCACCCGGTGTTACGAAGAAGTACCATACTAAGAATGCAACAACAGCAATCCCAACAACTATAGGAACAAAGATACCGGAGATGACGTCAGCGACCCGTTGAATAGGAGCTTTCGAACCCTGTGCTTCTTCTACTACTTTAATGATCTGCGCAAGAGCGGTTTCTTTACCTACTTTTGTTGCTTTGATTCGAAGTATACCGTTTTTATTAATCGTCGCTCCAATGACGGAATCTCCGGCTTTCTTTTCAACAGGGAGGCTTTCGCCAGTCAGCATGGATTCATCTATCGACGAGATCCCTTCCAGAACTTCACCATCCACAGGTACTTTATTCCCTGGACGAACAAGAACTATATCACCTACAATAACTTCCTCTACAGGAATGCTTAATTCTTCACCGTTGCGGACAACCAAAGCCGTCTTGGCTTGCAGTCCCATCAAAGATTTAATAGCTTCCGATGTCCGTCCTTTTGCCAAAGATTCGAACAATTTTCCCATTAGAACTAGAGTAATCAATACTGCACTCGTTTCATAATACATTTCTGGTCCATGATGCGCGCTCCCACCATCGACAGCCCAAACAATTGTTAGATACAGGCTGTAAAAAAAGGCCGCCGAGGTCCCAAGTGAAACTAGAACATCCATGTTCGCACTGCCGTTACGTAGCGCTTTATAAGCACCGATGTAAAATTGTTTTCCGATATAAAATTGAACCGGTGTTGCCAAAATCAATTGGAACCATGGATTCATAAAGAGATCAGGCAGCCATATCCATAAAGTGAACGAAAAGTGGCTCACCATCGCCCACAGTAGCGGAAACGATAGGATTGCGGAGATCAGAAGCTTACGTTTTTGCTTGGATAAATCTTGTTGTCGCTGTTCCGCTGGGTCACCTTGCTCTTGTTTGGGAATAGCCTTGTATCCAAGCTTCTCCACCCGCTTCTGCATGTCAGATATAGAAACTTCAACCGGATTATATTCGACATGAGCCGCTTCCATCGCAAAGTTCACATTGGCCGTGCTTACGCCCGGCAACTTATTCAGAGTCTTTTCAATTTTCAGCGCACAAGCAGCGCATGTCATACCTACCAGCTGTAAATCTACAGCTTCTTTAGCTGTGCTATACCCAAGCTTCTGTATACTTGCTTCCATCTTACTTACGTCCACTATGTTCGGATCATAAGTCACTGTGGCCCTTTCCATTGCAAAGTTTACGTTGGCTTCTGCTACACCTTCTAGCTTGTTCAAACCTTTTTCTATGCGGTTTGCACAAGCAGCACATGTCATCCCTGTGATTTGTAGTAACGTTTGTGATTGTCCCGCCCCAGCAGTAGTCATTATATAAACTCCTCTTCCACTTTTGTTATGATTTCTATTGTTTGTATCATCCTCTTCTTGATGTTAGTATACCCCCCTATCCTATATTACGTCAAGCGACAAGCTCTACTCAATGCACCTAAAAAGGAGCCCTCTCAGTAACAGAACTCCTGTTTCTGAGAAAACTCCTTCTTAAATTCATCCGCTTAGAAGAACACTTTGCTAGGTTAAGCGGCCATTTCACGACAAATTTTCGCACAAGCGAAACATAAAGCTTTAGCATACACTCTTCAATACACGCTTTGTAATTTTGATGTGACATCATAAGAGCTCCTCTCAAGAGGTGTATTAGGATAGTCCCCTACTCTATACTATATTTGACGCAAACAAAAAAGGATTCTTATGAACCCTTTATATTATCGATTATTTTATTAATTTATTGATCGTCACTAACAATTCATCTAGGACTTCGTTCTCGCCTTCTTGGATACGTTCCACGACGCAACTCTTCATATGATGCTCTAACAAAAGCTTACCTACGCCATTCAAAGCAGATTGGACCGAAGAGATTTGATGCAGCACATCATCACAATAGGTGTCTTTTTCGATTAATCCTTTTAGTCCTCTTACCTGTCCCTCAATTCTATTGAGTCGGCTAACTAGGTTTTTTTTAGTCTTCTCAGAGTGATGACTTTTTCGTTCACCCGTGCTACATGATTCGTGCTCGTGCGTATGATTTTCCATGTACCAATCACTCCTTTCCTCATAGTTTTATTATACTATAGCCCTCCTATTCTATACAAAATTTTAAATGATGATTAGACTTTCATATCCTCATGGGATATAGCCGAAGTTTCAACTTGAATAGTAGTATGCTGAATTTTAAAGCGATCCGCTATTAACTGAATGGCTTGCTGAAGAATGCGTTGATCATCTGCCTGATCTTCGATTAAGAGATGACAGCTGAGTGAATCTAAGCCCGAAGTAATCGTCCAGATATGAAGATCATGAACATTTATAACGCCCTCGATATTTTCTAGAACTGCCTTCACCTCAGATGGATTGACTGTAATCGGTGTGCCTTCCATAAGAACATGAACGGTATGTTTGATGATTCCCCAAGCTCCTCTAAGAATTAATAGAGCAACTAGTACACTTATAATCGGGTCTGCAATATACCAGCCAAAAATCATCATAACTAAACCTGCGACAATGGCCCCTACCGAGCCCAAAGCATCGCCAAGCACATGAAGATAAGCGCTACGAAGGTTAATGTTATTCTTTACATCCCCTTTTCTCATAAGAGACCAAGCGCTAGCGACATTGGCTAAAAGACCTATACATGCAATCAGCATCATAGAACCACTTGCAACCGTAGGCGGCTCGAAAAATCGCCCATAGGCTTCCACGATGATAAAACCAGCAACTACAAATAAAGTGACCCCGTTCAAGAGTGCCGCCAAAATTTCAAACCGATGAAATCCATAAGTTTTATTGGGAGACGCTGGTTTAGTTGCAAACCAGACCGCTACTAGACTTAGTGCTAAGGAGCTTGCATCGTTTAGCATATGCCCACTGTCCGATAGCAGCGCTAAGCTGTTGGTAATCAGTCCGCCGAAAAACTCCAAAAACATAATTCCAACCGTAATTATTAATGCAATCAAAAGCCCTTTTTTGTTTCCACTAGGATCAAAATGATGATGACCGTGAGGGCCATGCGAGTGATCGTGTTCTTCATGAGAGTGATCGTGGCTACCGTGATCGTGATCGGAGTGTTGGTCGTGTACGTGCTCTGCCTGATGATTGTGATTATTCTTCTTGTTCTTCATGATTTACCTCCTATTCGCCCTCAGCAAGATAGTATTTGTATGCGCGCGCAGTGGTATTCAAAAAATCCGGATCATAATAACATATGAACAAGTGCTCATATGTTATTATGATCTGGATTTTTCTTCTTGTCAATAACGAACCTGAGGGTATAGCCTCAACTAGAAGTGTATAATTCTTGTGAATCTTGAAAACACAAAAAAACATCTCTATACAATTTCTGTATAAAGATGTTTTAGATTATCTTTCACTTCTTAATCTTAAATAGAAATCGCTGCTTCTAGAGCAACTTCCATCATGCTGTTGAAAGAATTTTGTCTTTCTTCTGCCGAGGTTACCGCGTGAGTGACTAATGAATCTGAAATGGTAAGAATACATGCCGCTTGTTTACCTAATACTTTCGCATTGTGGAACAATGCATAGCTCTCCATTTCTACACATACACAGCCATGTTCATTGTAAAACTCATTGTGGCCAGGCACGTTGTCTTCATGATAGAATACATCGCTGGAATGAATTCTTGCAGTCAAAATTGGCTTGTTAATACGTTTAGCTGCTGCTTCAATGACTTCGTTCAATTCTTTACTTGGCAGCTGCACGTCTCCTTCTACACCACTTTGCACATAGGCGTATGTAGATTCACTCCACGCACTATCCGCTAGCACCACGTCAAATAAATTCAATTTATCTGTGTAGGCACCTGCGCTACCGATGCGAATGATGTTTTCCACACCATAATTTTTGTATAGTTCATAAGAATAAATACCGATACTTGGCATTCCCATTCCCGAACCCATTACTGACACTTCTTTACCTTTGTAAGTGCCTGTATATCCAAACATATTCCGTACCGTATTAAATTGGGTTGGGTTCTCCAAATAGGTTTCTGCGATATACTTCGCTCTTAAAGGATCTCCTGGCATTAATACTGTTTTGGCGATTTCACCATTTTGTGCTGCATTGTGCGGTGTTGACATAATTTATTCCTCCTATTTTTGTTACTCAACTACTATCTTACTATACCATCCATGAATTTAAATATACGTTTAAAATATTCTTTTGTTTCGACAATAAAAAAACAGATGCTTTTATCTTTGTTTATTGGAACTGTTACTATCCCTGAATTAATCCAAATTAATATGCGTCGCAAAGAGATCTTCCCGTTTGTATTGAAGCCCCAACTTAAGTACAATACTTTTTATCGGTGCATAGGCCGTCCCATCATATGTAAAAACTTGCTTATCTCTTAAATCAACAGTTGCTGTTTTCCCGTTTAAGGTGAGTTTAACTGTCCCAGATTCAACTTTAATACCTGCTCCAATCCCATTCGCCAGATCCTTAAGAGAACAATAGACCAATCCATTCTCTCCTTCAAAAGACGGTTGTTTTGTATACTTGATTGGTTTCCCTTGATAACGGATCTCGAGCGGTCTTACAAATGTAAAATATTTATCTTTATCTGCGACGTCAATGATGTATTCTTCCTTGTCGTCGTATGCCTCAATAAGGTCTTTGGTGATAATTCCCGAAAGAATTTCATATGTTCACATTTCTTATATAGAACTCATTACGTGATGAGAATGGCCTATATTGAAGTACGGTATTTGACTACCAAATTATGTTCTGGGGTGCTGTATCACGATAGGGCAGTTTTATCTTTCGGATGTCTTTTTGTTTATTAATATCATAAATGCGTAACTGTTCCTCTTCATATGGATGGTTCGATTTCTCTTTATTGTAAGATGCCTCGAAGATGGCTAAATATTTATGGTCAGTTGAGACAGTTACATCTCGTACAAAAGTATAACGTTCGGATATTTTTTTCACCTTATTGTTATCGGTACTGATAATGTAGTCCCAAACACGACATTATCATTGATTGAAGTGCTCTCATCCGATTTGAAACAGTTATTACCGCGATTACATAAATTCAAACTTTTTGTACTTAGCAACCCTTCTGAGTTAAAAGGAACTGTTACCACATATAAAGAGTTCACCCATATTAGTGCCTGAGTATGTATAATCCCAATAATCCATCGTTTTATATTTCTCTTTCGTTTTTATATCAGTAACATAGGAAAAAGTGATAGGCGGCAGCTTCTTTTGCAAAGTGGACTCTCTTAATAACTTTAATTCCTTAGTTCCATAATTGAACTCATACAATCTCTCACGGTCTATCCCATTATCCTCAAATGTGTGCCACTCATTCACTACCTTTTTTTATAGGATTGGCCTTTATATAAAGGCTATGTAACCACCTACATTCAAACATATAACCCACCTTTTCTTTTTTATTTTACAAAATCACCCTTTTGGAATATTCCTTCAGCAACTCTATCATAATTCCTTGTTTATTCCAGTGACTGAATTTCACCAACTCAGGCGAATGGTCTAGCATTGAATAAATACTAGAATTGAGGAGTGCGTATCAGAGTCAACTAAACGAGAGGTGATAATAAAAATAAAGGGTTCCACATATTAGTCTTACCTAATATGTGGAACCCTTATTTGATTCTTGTATCGATTAATTGCGGATCAGATAATCAAATGCACCTAAAGCTGCAGTTGCACCAGACCCCATCGAAATGATGATTTGTTTATAAGCACTATTAGTGCAATCGCCAGCAGCAAAGACTCCTGGTACGTTGGTGGCGCCATGGCTATCTACAACAATCTCGCCTACACGAGTACGTTCAACCATGTCACCTAACCAATCTGTGTTTGGAACCAGACCGATCTGTACAAATACACCCTGCAATTCAATATGGTGAGTTTCTTCTGTCGCACGATCGATATAAGAAATACCATCTACCTTATCTGTTCCGGTAATCTCTTTCGTTTGCACGTTCTTAAGTACAGTAACGTTAGGTAAGCTGTAGAGACGGTCTTGCAGTACAGCATCAGCTTTGAGCTCTGGAGCAAATTCCAGAACCGTTACATGCTTCACTATACCCGCAAGGTCAACAGCTGCTTCAATCCCTGAATTACCGCCGCCGACAACGGCAACATCTTTACCTGCAAACAAAGGACCATCACAGTGTGGGCAGTAGGCTACACCTTTATTCTTGAATTCAGCTTCACCAGGCACACCCATATTCCGCCAACGAGCGCCTGTCGACAGAATGACCGTCTTACTCTTTAGAACAGCGCCGTTCTCAAGTTCAACTTCAATCAAGTCATTCTTGTCTAAACGTGTAGCACGCTGTAATTTCATCACATCAATGCCATACTCTTTCACTTGCTCTTCGAGTTTAGCTACGAGCTGAGGACCTTCAATGTAATTTACACTGATAAAGTTCTCAATGCCAAGCGTGTCGTTAACCTGTCCGCCTAAGCGTTCAGCAACAATACCTGTGCGAATCCCTTTACGTGCCGCGTAAATTGCTGCACTTGCACCTGCTGGGCCACCGCCAACAACAAGCACATCATATGGAGCTTTATTGTCAAATTCTGATGCGTCCACAGTACTACCCATTTTAGCTAGAATTTCTTCAACCGTCATACGACCACTTTCGAAGAATTCACCATTGAGGTAGACGCTTGGTACAGACATAATCTCTTTGCTTTCTACCTCTTCTTTGAATACTCCACCGTCAATCATCGTATGGGTAATACCAGGATTAAAGATACTCATTAGGTTCAATGCTTGTACGACATCAGGGCAATTATGACAGCTCAGGCTGATATAAGATTCAAACTTGTATTCGCCACGAATGCTTTTGATCTGATCAATTACACTTTGCTCAACCTTAGGAGCTCTTCCGCTAACCTGCAATAGTGCCAATACTAATGAAGTAAATTCGTGCCCTAACGGAGTTCCAGCAAAGGTTACGCCTGTATCTTCACCAACACGGTTTACGCTAAAACTTGGGGTTCTAGGTAATTCAGTTTTTTCCACTGTAATCCTAGTTGACATTATAGAAATTTCATCAACCAGTTGGGCCATCTCTTGAGATGCCTCGTCAGCGCCTGCACTGACTTTCAGTACTACATCGCCTTCCAAGAGTTCTAGGTATTGGGCTAGTTGAGCTTTGATTTCTTGATCTAGTTTCATATAGCTTTCGCTCCTTAAATCTTACCTACAAGATCGAGACTTGGTTTAAGTGTTTCAGCACCTTCAGACCATTTCGCTGGGCAAACTTCACCTGGATGATTGCGTACATATTGTGCTGCTTTGATTTTGTTAACAAGAGCACTAGCATCACGACCAATGCCACCAGCATTAATCTCAACCGTTTGGATAATACCGTCTGGATCAATGATGAATGTACCACGATCAGCAAGACCGTCAGCTTCAATCAGAACATCAAAGTTACGGGAAACTACATGAGAAGGATCGCCGATCATAATGTATTTTACCTTGCCAATGGCTGCAGAGCTCTCATGCCATGCTTTATGTGTAAAGTGTGTATCTGTAGAAACGGAATATACTTCAACACCCAATTGTTTCAGTATTTCATATTGGTTCTGCAAATCTTCTAGTTCAGTTGGGCATACGAATGTGAAGTCAGCTGGGTAGAAGCAAACTACACTCCATTTACCTTTAAAGTTTTCTTCTGTAACATCGATGAATTTCCCATCTTGAAATGCGCTTGCTTTGAATGGTAGGACTTCTGTTCCGATTAGTGACATATTATTTAAATCTCCTTTAAGTTTTATTTTTTTAGTGAATAGAATATTCAAGATCTGCAATCATCACATATCTGAATACTATTTATAATTATTATAATTAACCAAATTAAGGCCTGTCAAGTTATTTATAATAATTCTAATATGATAATCGTTGTCAGTCATCAAATGTTCATAGAAATTCCTTTCTTTCGGATTTAAACAAACATTGTAGTTAGAATATGGTTCGAACGCATTTATTAACTATTATGGTTTAGTTCACGCGTTTTATGTAGTTCATTTACTCCGATTCGTAATCATCCACGATTAGGTTAACTATATTAAATGATTCTGCGGCTGCTTTTGGGTTGGAATTTTTATTTCCATTGTATGTGATCAGCGCTTTCCACAAAGCCCACCCTCTTGCTCTGTTCCAAGTCTCTTCATCCATATTTAATACATCCTTGAATACCTTTCTACTATCCTTATCAAAAAAAGTCCAAGCCATTGCCGCATCACAAGCAGGATCGCCTACACCCAAGATTCCGAAATCAATGACTGCACATAGCTTTCCATCTTTAACTAGTAAATTCCCTAGTGCGATATCTCCATGAACCCAAACTGGCTTGGAGTTCCATTCAGATTCTAGTGCCAGTTCCCACATTTCTTGTATTATGTCTTCATTAAAAATATCTTTATTATGCTCAATGGCATGTCTAGACTCTTCATCATAAACAGCTAAAGATCCGCCTCTAAAGAAATTATGCTCTCCTGCTAAAGGTCCCCCACTAGCATCAATGGATTGTAATTCTAATAAGAATGCCCCCAAATCTCTTGCAAACTGATTAAGATCATTAATATTTTGGTGTGTTAATGTCTCTCCTTCTACCCACTTATTGATAGACCAAGGCAATGGATATTCTTCGTTAGGCTTCCCTTTGGCTAAGGGTACTTGAATAGGTAACGTGAGTTTTTTACTTAATATGGGCAACCATAGTTGCTCTTTCTCTACTTGTGGAGCATAAGCTGCTGCACTTGGTAACCTCACACTCATATGTTCACCTAAATGAAAAGTTCGATTATCATTCCCACTGAATTTTACAGGTCTAATCTCTAAATCGGACCACTCTGGAAATTGTTCATTTATTAATCTTGCAACTAAATCGACGGTTATTGTATTCATAAAACACCTCTCTACCATAAGTTTTACTAGCCATTTTCAGAAGAGACATCTACTATTATGTTAGCCTTACTGTTGTCTGTATGCAAACTATACAATTAGATCAGCCAGAAAAGGCCATGGATTTAAAGAATATTGTGCACTACTGTTTCATAAAGGCACCTTGTTAAAGGATGCCCATGGGATTCTAATTCAACAAACGGAGAATGTACAGGCAGCGCGCCAGATTCGGTTCACCAATGCTCAAGAGATCATTGAAAAAGAAAACATCATAAAAGACTATATTTATGAAGCCATTGAAGTTGAAAAAGCTGGTTTGGAAGTGGAATTTAAAAAGAATACAGATTTCATCATTCCTGATGAATTTCAAAATAAACTCGATGAAATGCCTGCCTTGAAAACTGCTTTTGAAGCCTTGACACCCGGGCGGCAAAGAGCTTACCTTCATCATTTTTCTGAGCCTAAGCAATCCAAAACTCGAGTGTCTAGGGTTGAAAAATGGATGCCACAAATTCTGGGTGGAAAAGGATTAAATGATTAGGAGCTTTTTAATAGGAAGAAGCAACCTTAGTACGGTGGAAATTCCGAACTGAGGTTGCTTCTTCTCTTTTAAATAAGACAGACTTTATTTTACTTCAGGTAGGTTCCTGTCACTCCAATTCCACCGCTACCGTTCAATACATATACCCGTGCGTTTCCTTTTCCGGAGCAGGTTATTGTGATCGCACCATTGGTAACGGTTTTGGTATCGCCAGTCACCGCATCCACGTAGGTTCCGTTCGGAATTCCGGTAAATGTCGCATTTCCTGAGATCGTAACTAATGCAAAGCTATCGATCCCTTTGGAGCTGTCGGTGTATCTTCTTTTAAATGCCAAATCACCTGATACATTTTCTGTGGAATACTGGCCTTTTTGCAAGGCTGGCACAGCTCTTCTTATTAAATTGAGTTGTCTGATATGTTTGGCCAAAGGATAATTCAACGAATCGGCAAGAGTGCCGGTAGCATTGGTATATTTACCGTAACCTTGAACCGTAACACTACCCTCAATGTGATCTCCGAAGTAAGCACGCCCGGTTGAGCTGAGCGGTGCATTTGGACCTACATCGATGACTGATCCTTTTTTGAATTCAACTTCAGAACCATAGTAGATCGCAGGTATTCCTCGGAAGGTGAACATCAGAGCTAGATTCTCAGCCCATGTGTCTTGTGTCCCTGCAAATCTTTGATTTTCTGGTGCTTGGTCAGGTGCATAGTCATGAGAATCAATATAAGTTACATTCCAGGTAGCATCGTTATAGAATTGATCACCGCTCTTCATACTGAATGCTTCCTGTGCAGTCTTGAACGCCCAATGCATCGGAAAGTCAATAACGTCCATCCCCGATTTCATCGAATAGTCAGGCGCGTGATAATTATTACCTATTAAAAAAGCATTGTTCGAGGTTGGCTGCCCTGCTGTAGTAGAGTTATCTGCCCACTCTTGTTCCACAGACAGCTTGTTGGATTTTGTCCATCACCCGGATAGGCTTTCGAGCTTTTCCATGTATAGAATGGAGTCGATATTGCCGGAATCCCACTGTTCCATACATCTCTGTACCGAGTAGCCACTTCACCAAAGACAAAGAAGTTTGAGCCCCCTCTTGTTTTCCAAGCAGGAACAAAGTACTTGTTAAAAATATACCGGCTCACATGCTTCACAGTATCGACCCGGAAAGCATCAACACCCATATCAATATACTGATTATAGCTGTCAATTAGATACTGATTAACTACTGGATTTTCCGTATTCAAGTCCACAGCATCTCCTGCAATCTGTCCTGTCTGTACGGTGTAAGATTCCCAGGAAAGACTTTTTTCGGTATGGTAAATGTTATTGTTGGTCTCCGCATTTTTCATGATTGCGAGTCTTACCTGATATTGCTGATCAGGGGTCATAGTATCATAGTTAGCTGGCAGCTTATCCGTAATTTTGATCATGTTATTCACGGTGTCCGCTGCAGTTGGATCTTTTTTGAACATAGGCAACAGATTCTCTTCCCCAAAATTACCGGTATGATTCACGACGACATCCTGAATAACCTTTATGCCTTTGGCATGAGCCGCATTGATCAATTCCTGATAAGAGGCTCCCGCTGATTCATACCTTGGATCTACTTTGGCAAAGTTTATCGCATGGTAACCATGATAATCATACCCGCTGGCATTCTGTACAACTGGCGTAATCCAAATGGCACTGAATCCGAGGGCTTTGATGTAGTCGAGCTTTTGGATCAGTCCCTTAAAGTCACCTCTCCAAGCTGGGTCTGAATCCGGATTTCCTGCCTTGGCATCCTCCCATGAATGCACATTGTTACTAGGATCACCATCATAGAATCGAGAAGTAATCACGAAATAAATGGTGTCTTCACGGAAATCGCCTTTATTTCCAATCGTGTAGATAAAGCTCTGTTTCGTTTCATTTCCGGCACCATCGATTACTAGAAATTTCAGTGTCGTCGTCTTGTTAATAAGAATGGACGGTCCTGGCAGAGCAGTTAAAGCATTTCCAGAGATATAGACATTTGAGTTAGTCGTTGGCTCCGTACCATTATCCGTGTAGTATGCTGTGGTCGTTGCCGCTTTGTTATCTTTTATATTAAAAGATACGGTAACCGCAGAACTTGAATTCCCAACAGGCAAATTTGCTGTTATGGTTGGGGCTTGCAGGTCGATGTTTAGGTCAATAACATATGCAAAAGTGCCTACATTGCCTGCTTGACCGATGGAGTTAACACCAAAAGCCTTGATAGTCATAGTAGATGCTACTTGGATTGGAGTGGTGTACAAGGTAGAAGATGTCGTAGGTGTCGTCCCGTCTGTCGTATAGTAAATTTTATCGTCGCTATAAAGACTGGAAAGCTTCACGGTTTGGGCAGAATCATATGTTTTCGGCGCTAGCGAGACTGAAATCACGGGAATCTTCGGAATGTCCGGATTAGCGTCAGACCACACGTTATCCGCGGAATACCAGCCCTCTTTTACACTGCGGGACAAGTCGGCCGTCTGTTTGCCGTTGCCATCATTAAAAATAAGGCTTGCACCAGTGGCGTTGGCAATAGTATAGCTGTACCAGTCGTTCCCGTCCGATTTCATCAGAATTCCTGGCCAAGCTCCACTTGTTGGAACAGTTGACGGACTCAAATTCCAATAATGGATTCGGATCTATGAACTCCAGCTTGATGGTTTTTTAAAATGAACCGTTAAGCCAGCCGAAGTAGGTGTTGGAGTAGGCGTTACTGTTGGTGTTGGCGTAGGAGTCACTGTTGGCGTTGGTGTTGGTGTTACGGTTGGTGTTGATGTAGGAGTCACTGTTGGCGTTGGTGTAGGAGTCACTGTTGGTGTTGGTGTAGGAGTCACTGTTGGTGTTGCGTTGGTGTTGGCGTTGCCGTGGCTAAAAGGGTCACATAGTCGATATTGATATTTCCAGTATCATCGGAGTCATATTTGTAAGCGATCGTATTATTTCCTGCCTGCAAGGAGAGCGTTTCTGTTTGATCACCCCATGCATCCCAGTTTGCTAAGTTGGCCAGAGTAGTCTGTTTTACCTTTGCTCCATTAACATAAATGGAAACTTTCTTGGCACTGCCGGTCGCATTGGCGTAGTGGAGCGTGGCATTATAAGCACCTGCAGCGGAAGGCTGAACATTGAAGGTCGTTGTTGCTCCTGTGGTTGTATATCCATCAACAAAACCGGTGCCAGTATATCCGGTGTGATTCGTATTTATTTTTGCGCCACCTGACAAGGCTGCGCTCTCAGCTTCATATTTCCCAGCAACCGGAATAACTACCGTCCAGTTCTTCCCTCCGTTGCTGTCCCAACTATCCGTCGGGGCTGTGATGTGATAACAATAAATGAGTGTGGCTCCCTCTTGAACATTGAGGTTGGCCGTAAACGTAGTCCCATTTTTGGACATGACCGTATCCGTGATATTGGTCCAGTTATTCGTGGTCCAATGCAGTGTTACAGCAGATGCTGTGGAGTTTGTATAGGAGACTGTATAATCAGTGTTGCTGGCTGAAGCCCCGCCGGATAAACCGAATAAACTAAAGATAAGCGAAAAAATGATCAACCAAGAAACAAACCGCCTAGATTGTTTTCGTACCAATTAAATAACCTCATCCTTAATTTTAAGTGCAAATTACGTTGTGCAAACGTTTGCAAAATGAGAAAAAAAGAAATAATCTAACTTTTCCAATCTCCTCCTTCTTGAAAATCATGGAAAAACCTCATTGTATGCGTTTACAAATAGGACTATTGAGAAATCCTCAGGTTACAGATAGCTCCATATCTAATGAATTTTCCCTGTTTATGATTATAGGCTCCAACCTTTTCCGGGTCAATGCATCTTTTAGGCTAAAACCATAAAAATTTAATGGTCTAAATACGTAAGTTCAATCGTTTTCATAAAGACTGAATCCACTAATAGAAGCAGCGGCAGTCTTTTGAGTTAATGTCCCCCTTGACTACCGCTGAAATGATGGAACTAGCGTGTTATTTTAGCAGAATCTCAAACAATAGTCTCCATTAGAAATTCGATCACCGGATAAGAGATCATATGCCGATCACGGTAAATCGAGGTAATAGCATCTGGCCGTGTGCTAAGGATTCCCTTCTGTAGAAGGGCTGCTTGAAAGCCTCTTTCTAGTGCACCGTTAATAGTAAAGGTTACACAATGTTCTGCGGCGAAGCCAGCAACGATGACGAATTCAACACCATGTTCACGTAGCAGCTGTTCTAAATCCGTTTTCCAAAAAGCATTAGAGAACTCTTTCCCCATCTGGATATCCGTCGGTGCTACTGTAATTTCCGGTATAATATTTCTTGCTTCTGGATCCGTATCCGCATCCGCCCCTTCCATGTCTTGTATATGGACGACGATTTGGTCTTTCGCACGAAGTAACCCAGACACATGATTAATGTATTCACAAGCCTCACTTACATTTAACTTCTCCATATGATTGTGTAAGAAAAGGTTTTGCATATCAATAATTAGGAATCCAATTTTTATTTTGAACTACCCCTTTCAGAACGAATATAGCTTCTATATTAATCTGGATGTAGATTCAGCTCAAGGAAATAAATAAATTAATCTGTTTTGTACGATGGCATCATACGTTACGCCATTCCTCTTCATTTAGTTCGTTGTTAATGCCCACCCCAGCTAATGAGCCCATAGAAGCGGCAATAATGGCTTGATGAAGATGTGTTGCTGCATCACCAGCACTAAAGACGCCAGGAACGTTCGTTTTACCGAGATTATCGACGATGACTGTTCCAGCTTCTGTGATCTCACAACCGATAGCTTGTGGCAAGTCTGATCCGATCATAAGCTTCGGTCTGAAAAATATCCCTGTACAATTGATACTAGTACTATCCTTAAGAACAACTTGCTGCAACATACCCTCGTTAGATTCGATCGACTGAATCGGTGAGTCAAAGACAGGAATGTTATGTTGTTGAAGTTCCTTGCGTTGTGCTTCCGTCAAGTCATCAGGTCCATTAGTACATATGGTAATGTTATTCGTCCAACCAGATATCACTTGGGCCATATGCGTTGCATCGGCTCCCTTAACAATTACGACAAGCGGTTGATCTCTTAGTTCCCATCCATCACAATAAGGGCAGATAAAGGCGCTTCTACCATACACATCTGAGAGCCCCTTAATATCCATCGGAAGATCCTTCATCCCTATGGCAAAGAGCAGTTTTTTGCTTCGATAAGTCTGACCCTGAACCGTCGTAATTTTAAAATCGCCATCGGTTCCCGTAATCGATATGGCGGTATCTTCCGAAAAGGTAACGGATGGATAGGCACTAATCTGTTCCTTGGCAATTCGCCTAAAATCGCTTGGACTTATACGATCTCTAGTAAGAAAGCCATGCGTTTTACGAGTAACCCTATTACGTGCGCGTCCTTCATCAATAACAACTACGTTTTTTCTTGCTCTGCCTAACACAAGAGCAGCATTTAGACCTGCCGGTCCTCCACCGATAATAGCACAGTCGTAAATCATTCAAATTCTCCCTTTCACTTTTCAATTTATATTATAGATATTAGAGACTTTTGTTATCTGTTATTATCCCAAAAAAAGAACGGATATCACTCCACTCCGTATTTATTAACGACTTTACGAGTCCATAATAACTTTAATATATTTAAAAGGCAAGGATTTATTCTATTCAATCATTACCCTCATTTAAATTCCTGCAAATTATTCAGTCATTTCATTCTTCCAAAGTTCTATTACTACATCGATCTATGAGTTAGGTGCCTTTTTTTCATGTCCAATCGTTTCTAGCCATAAGGTTTTCTTATCCTCTATCAAATCCGGGTTCTTCCTAATTAATTCTAAGGCTTTCAAGCCATATGCTTTGTTTTTTTGTGATGCAGTTCCTTCCCAGAAGAACTCTTTAGTGATGACCTCCCAAGCTGTTTTTGGACTTTCTAGTTGATTTTCTTTTAGGTATTGAACTGTTTTCACAGCCGCTTCTCCGTATTTACTCATAACAACGTCTCTGCTTTCTTTTGAAAAAATCTAGTAATAAGTCCTGTCTATTCCTTTCCCATATTCTTGGGGTAAGACAATATAGATAGTAGTATAGTCATTATAATGATCGTTACCCACAACAAAAAGTTCAAGATTTAATTAGTCTCCGAAATTCTTATACGCAGCTATCGACTTCCATATCAGCTCTTCATCCTTAATCCCATCATGAACAAATAACTTTAGTGGAAAAAAGATTCCTTCCATTATTGATAATCTGACGTCCTCCACAAATTGCGTGTAAGTGTATTCGCTTCTGATTTTATTGTTAATTGAATGAAAATAAAGATCAAAGATCCGTGAGGTCTCCTCACTGCCATAAAACAAATCATGGATAAATAGCATAACAAGATCCTCAGTACAAAGCCCAACCTTCACTGCTTCAAGATCAATGATGCATGGTTTTGCACTATTGAATACCGGATATAATAAATTGCCAACATTTAAATCTCCATGAATGCAAGTGGTATTCTGATATCTTGATATGCGTTTAATATGTTGTTGGGCATTTTCACGCAAACTAAATAAGCTCTTCTCGTATATTCGAAATTGTTCTTCCCCAAAGTTATAAGTCTGTTGCTTTCTAAAATCCAGATAATCTCTCTCTAAGTAAGTAATATGTATTAAATAATCTTCCACACTTTTTAAATGCTCCGGAAGAGCTAACTCGCTAGTCTCCCAAGATGCAGCATGAAACTGTGCGATCACTTCAATTATGTTAGCTAATTTTTCGGAAGCAATAGGCACTTCCCAATCGGCTAGATTGTTATGTGTCGGAGTCAGGTCTTCCATCAACAATATACCTTCTTGGCTGACTGTATCATACTTATTGATAAAAACTTTCGGAATGGATACTTCCTTGCTTGAGTAGTGGTTATAAATAATATTTTCATATGGAGTATACTTTGACATCGTGATTTTCTCTAATAATGACAAAATCTTATTGTCCTTCGTATATATTTCTATTTTATTGAGTACTGCTCGATTGCGAGCTTCGTGTTTTGTTCTTTTAATTTCAAGAATCTCAGGAATACCATGACCTCTTAATAGCTCTACTAATTGATCATCGGTTAGCGACATTTTCATTCTCCAATCTGGGTTGGATTTAACTGATGTAACATTTTCCTAATATAATCCTAAAAAATCGTATTTATTGCTTCGATTTCTGGGTAAGGGATCATATGCCGATCACGGTAAATCGAGGTAATAGCATCTGGCTGTGTGCTAAGGATAGCCATTTGTAGAATCTCCATGAGTTACTATAGTAAATCTTCAAATTCAAGTATCTGTTTTGAATCCTGATCCACAGCGTACCACGTAGATGCATCATATCTATCAGAACTAGAACCCCAAGCAATAAAAACATGAAATTGGCATAATTCATTAGCTCTAATATTAGGAAGATCGATTTCTAAACCATCTTCATTACTGCCAGTCAAATTATAGGAGTCACTTTTTCTTATAGGCATTAACCAATTATTCATCATTCTTTGTTCCAAATATTCTGAATCCTCAGTTCCTATAGATAAACGCATTGATCCTTTATTCCAAGTTGATGCTTGTAAAAATTGTCCTGTATCGCTTCCTCCATCTTCCCACTCTCGTTTTGACCAGTAGGTTAAAAAGCTTAACGTCATATTATCTGTTTTACAAAATAATCGTATTAAAATTCCTCTGCTATTCTCTATTTTCATTGTTTCCGGAATACGAATTGGAGGTTTTGAAATAACGATTTCAACGATAATATTTTTTTCTTCCCATCCATAAGCTTGTCCTCCATGCAGTAGACACTTACTAAATTGGGGTGTCTGCGATAGAATATCAAGGTTATCGTTATAAAGCGACAGACCAACTATACCTAATGGGGTAGTAATCAATGTTTCCATATTACATTCGTTCAATTGAGTTACCGTCTTATGTTTAAATAATTTCATCATGATTTTCCCCTCATGATCTTTCTGACCAATTTAATAACCAATTAATATAGTTCCGAACGTAATCACCCACAGTAACGGAATCGCACTAATAAAAAAGATAATTAAAGATTTAAATCTTCCCCTAAAGAGCCAAGACAAAATCGAACAACTTATAACAGCAACTGGATACAAAGAAACAATTATCATTATTGATATTCCCCATGCTGAGATTCCATTGTCAAAAACCATAAAAGATAATCCCCAAATTATGAACCAAGGAATTAGCGATAATAAATAAAAGGCTTGAATAACTAACAAATAGAATTTCATCGCTTCAAATCCTTTACGCTTTATTCCATGATTATACATCTGCCATCCATAGGGCGATAGCCCTACAACGTGAATTCAGTATTAAATGATGGACATGCCTTATTACGTACTATTTAAACAAAAAAGTCCCTAATCCAATATGGATTCCGGGACGCTTTAGAAAGATATATCTTTTTATTTTTCAAACAAGAGATCTAAGCTATCCATGTAAGCACTCAGCAATGTCTGCAGTTCTGACATGTCCATATGAACTTGAAATGGAATTTCATACAGCGTTTGGTCCACGCGCATGCAGTTTCTTCCCCTCTTCGTCATATAAGCAAGGAATGATCGCCCCTAGCCGGAAAAAGTAAGGGCTTTCAACATTTTCAGTCATTATATTAGCATGTTTGTTTATGATCCGCTAAGGGAGAATTGTGGATTCGCCAAAAATAACTAATATCCTCACCCTAAACAACGGCGAGGCCATTAGTTACATTTCCAGGAACTTTTCAAAAGCTAAACGCTTCAACCGTAAATCACCTATGGTAGATGAAACACTGAAGTCTAAATAAAAAAGTCCCGATGATGTTTTCATCATCGAGGCTAACAACTTGTTCATTTTTTATTTTCGCCAAAAAGTTGAACAATCTGCCTTATCCAAAATGTTAAACTCGATCATTTTCTCAAGTAATGAGAAATCAACCGGACTATCCCACCGGATCCGTAACAACTGCTTGGTGTGATCATAGCCAGCCTGTACAATTGCATCAGAAAAATGATTAATCCCTGCGATTTCAGGCGCAACAGCCATATGTTGTTTAGATACGCTAAAGCCAATAATATATGTGTCGTGATCGGTGAACATTGGCTGATTCCACGCAATTTTTGGTTTTAAATCTGTGAATTTCTTAGTTACCCACGCCAACACCTCTTCCACTCGCTCCCGATGTTGTGGGTTATCAATTTGCGCTAAATATTCTGCAAAAACTTCCATGTCGATCACTCCTAACTTCAAAATCACCTTTGTTCAGGCGTAGTTTGTATACAAAAAAACACCCCGTTGGATAATCATATCCAACGGGGTGAACCGGTGCAACTTTTCATAACCGGTGCGACTTTATTTAAGAGTTATACATTATCTAATCCCAACATCCTACTCCACAGTAACGCTCTTCGCCAAGTTACGTGGTTTATCCACATCATGACCCAGTGCAAGAGAAGCATAATAAGACAATAATTGCAGAGGTACTACAGACAACGCTGCTGTCAGCATTGGCAATGTCTTAGGAATAACAAACACTTGATCCACTGATCTAAGCAGGTCAGTCAAATGCTCTTGGTGAGTGATCGCAAGCACGTCTGCGCCGCGGGCTTTCACTTCTTTGATGTTGCTGACGGTCTTCTCAAGTACAGCTTCCTGAGTTGCCAGGGCAATAACCGGAACACCTTCTTCGATCAGAGCCAACGTACCATGTTTCAATTCACCGGCGGCATAAGCTTCGGAGTGAATATAAGAGATTTCTTTCAACTTCAAGGAACCTTCTTGAGCAACAGCGTAATCTACGCCGCGGCCGATGAAGAACAAGTTCTTGTGCTCAGAA
This sequence comes from Paenibacillus sp. FSL K6-0276, assembly GCF_037977235.1. Classification (NCBI taxonomy): domain Bacteria; kingdom Bacillati; phylum Bacillota; class Bacilli; order Caryophanales; family Paenibacillaceae; genus Paenibacillus; species Paenibacillus sp. FSL K6-0276. The sequence continues at coordinate 5,451,748 of NZ_CP150276.1, forward strand.
ATTTGTTCTGCATAACCTTTGATTGCTTCTTTTTGAGCCAGGATCTCTTCTACTTGCTCTGGTAGAGCTTGCATAGCTGCTAGAATCTTAGCCACTTGAGCTTCGGTTTGTGTACCACGAACTTCAGCCAAGTAAAGAGCAAACAATCCGAATGCGACCAATTGTGAAGTGTAGGCTTTGGTCGAGGCTACGGCAATTTCTGGACCTGCCAAGGTTACCAAGACATCATTCGCTTCGCGAGCAATAGAGCTACCCACTACGTTAGTGATTGCCAGTACATGTGCACCGTTAGCTTGCCCTTCACGAAGAGCTGCCAATGTATCTGCAGTCTCACCGGATTGGCTGACAACGATAACCAAAGTTTCTGGCGTCACGATTGGTGAACGATAACGGTATTCCGAAGCGATGTCATTCTCAACTGGAATACGAACCAAAGATTCGATCATAGTACGTCCTACCACACCAGCGTTGTATGCCGTTCCGCAAGCAACAACTTGGATGTTACGGATGTTCTTGATTTGTTCTTCGGTCATGTTCAATTCAGGCAAAACAACCTTGTTACCTTCGGCATTAATACGACCACGCATAGTGTCGCGGTAAGCCTTAGGTTGCTCGTGGATTTCTTTCAACATGAAATGCTCGTAGCCGCCTTTTTCTGCGGTTACTGCATCCCAATCGACAGTAATCATTTCCCGAGAAATAAAGTTACCTTCAATTGTCATCAGTTCGACAGCATCTCTTGTCAAGACTGCCATTTCGCCGTCGTTCAAAATATATACGTTACGGGTATATTCAAGCAATGCAGGAATATCTGACCCGATAAAGTTTTCTCCTTCGCCAAGACCGATAATGAGCGGGCTTGCTTGACGCACAGCCACCAATTTATCTGGTTCATATTCAGTCAGGACGCCTAATGCAAACGCACCGCGCATGAAGGTAATCGCTTTTTGCACAGCTTTCACGATATCCCCATCATATTCGCGAGCAATCAGATGTGAAATAACTTCTGTATCTGTTTCGGAGACAAAGTGGCATCCGCCAGCGATCAGCTCTTCTTTCAGATCCAGATAGTTTTCGACAATACCGTTATGAACGACCGAGAACTTCATGCTGTTATCCGTATGCGGATGGGAATTCTCATCGGATGGTTTACCGTGAGTTGCCCAGCGTGTGTGTCCGATACCTGCGCTACCTGCCAGTGGGCTGCCTTCCAGCTTCGACTGCAGATTCGCCAAACGGCCTTGTGCTTTCACTACTTGCAGTCCTTCCCCAGTGAATACAGCAATACCAGCGGAATCATATCCCCGATACTCCAGCTTCTTCAATCCTTCAACCAAGATCCCCTGCGAATTCTGATTACCAATATATCCTACAATACCACACATTATAATTTCCCCCGTCCGAGTTATCGTAATGTGGCGGCATAAGGAAAGAAACGTGCCGTGCGGCATGTTTTTGAGAAAAAGCAAATATTCTGTTGTATTTTGGATCAACAAAATAAACTGTCACTTACATCTTATGTTCATGAAATGCACAGCCTTCTTCTCTGCCGTGGCAGAACTATCGTGTTTCTTTACGATGCGCGCACACATGAATTTTTATATTTCTTATGCACCCATGAAAACGTTGTGTGAAAGGTCGCCCTTCCATTTTCCGTCTCCATTTACGGCTCTGGTGCATCACCGGGAGGTCCCCGCCGAACATTTCGAACACCTCCACCTCGTCAGCTTACGTCTGCCGTGATCCGTTCAAGCCCTTGTCTACATAACCATGTAGTAGCTTTCCCTTCTCCCCCGCGCTCGACCAAGCTCTGGCGCTTGCTATTGCAAACCTCACAATCCCCGCTTTCCTTCTAGAATGACACTTAATCTATTATATGCACCTTACATTACTTTGGCAATGCTGCACCAACCTAAATTTCACAAATTCCTATTCAGACGATCCATTCAAAAATAATAAACACCGGTGTAAGAAGTCCGAATCGATCGTACTCTCTACACCGGATATATAGTTATGACAATGAATTATACCAATTCGCGTTGAACAACTTCTACAATTTGATTCACATAAAGATCTAGATCTGCCTTATCAGGTCCCTCTGCCATGACACGGATTAGAGACTCCGTACCCGACGGACGTACAAGCACACGACCATTGTCGCCTAGCTTTCCTTCTACTTCAGCGATAGCTGCTTCGATAGCCTGGTTGTTAGGATAATTGGTCTTATCTTGTACACGAACATTGACCAGCACCTGCGGGTATTTCGTCATCATGCTCTTAACCTCGCTAAGCTGCTTACCTGAAGCTTTAAGCGTATCTACCAGCTGGATAGCCGTCAGAATACCATCACCTGTTGTATTATAATCAAGGAAGATAACATGTCCAGACTGTTCTCCACCTAGATTAAAACCGCCACGGCGCATTTCTTCCATCACATACCGGTCGCCTACAGCTGTTTTAGCAGTGTTCAGGGATAATTTCTCCGTGGCTTTGTAGAATCCGATATTGCTCATAACCGTTGATACAATCGTGCTATCCTTCAGCTTGCCAGCACGGTTCATTGCATCCCCACAAATGCAGAGAATAAAGTCTCCGTCAACTTCATCACCTTTATTGTCGATCGCAATCAATCGGTCAGCATCTCCGTCAAAAGCAAGTCCCAAATCCGCTCCTTGACGCAATACTTCCTCACGCAAAGTCTCTGGATGTGTAGAACCAAATCCAGCATTAATATTCAATCCATCGGGCTCAGCTCCAATAGAAATAACCTCAGCGCCAAGCTCTCTGAACAATCTTGGTGCAAGTTCATACGCTGCGCCGTGAGCACAGTCGAGTACAACCTTGATCCCTTTAAAATCCTGAGAAATGGTCGTCTTCAAATACTCCAGATAGAGGTATTTGGCGTCATTATCAACCGTAACCATACCTAAACCTGAGCCGATAGGACGTGGCAATTCATCTACCTCAGCATCCATAAGTTCTTCAATACGCAGCTCAGTTTCATCCGTAAGTTTGAAACCATCTCCGCCAAAGAACTTAATGCCATTATCTTCAACCGGATTGTGCGAAGCCGAAATCATGACCCCTGCATCTGCCTTTAATAATCTTGTGATATAAGCAACAGCAGGTGTACTCACTACACCTATACGGATTACATCTGCCCCAATAGACAGCAAACCAGCAATAAGAGCCGATTCAAGCAAAGGACCGGAAATACGTGTGTCCATCCCAATGACAACCTTTGGTTTATGCACGTTACCCGCTAGTACATATCCTCCACAGCGACCAATGCTATAAGCCATTTCTGCAGTTAATTCACGATTTGCTACTCCCCGCACACCGTCAGTTCCAAAATACTTCCCCATTATTTTTCTCCTTTGAATACGCTACATTAGCTTAATGTTCTATCATATGATTTGAATACTATTTTGGTGTACCTTTGGGACATATCCTAAAATTCAATAAAAGGTTACGTTCCCCCTGTACCTACAGGATTTTCGGAATTCGTACTTGTGTTAGCTGTGCCGTTATTCTCTGAATTGCTATCCGTCGGAACAGGCGTCGCTGTACCTCCAGCCTCTCCGCTATGGGTGGGCTTCTCAGTGGCCCCTTCATCACCTATAACAGGTTCAGAGCTTGGCTCAGGAGTAGTTACACTACCCGTGTCTGGATGAGGCGTAGGCACCGGCGTTGCAGGTGATAGCAACTGTACGGTTACCGTAAGAGGCACACTTGAATTAGCCAGTGCGATGAATTTAGGCAGTGATACCCGTAAAGAAACCTCGTGAGTCCCGGCAGTAAGGCCAGTCACATCAGCCACAACACTTATATCGTCCTTATTTAGTTGATTTAGCAAAGTAGGTGCACCTTTTAAGGTGAGGGCTATATCCTTGCTTGTTGGATTAACAATACTTCCTTCTAACCCTTCACCCACACCCTGTAACTTAATGGGTACAGCTTCAACCGTCCGTTCGGCAATTTCTGAGATCGTTAATGAAACGTTCACGGTTTCAGGCATTACTTTCTCAGTTCCTGCCGGAGGTTTCAGTACTACCTTCAGCTGCTTCGTTCCTGCAGAATCTATAGCGCTAAGATCGACACTCGCTTCATAGGTAGATAATGCAGCTAATGCATTTGCTTGACCATATACCACGACTGATTCCAGCTCAGGTGTCACATTCGATAAGACGAGAGAATCTGGAAGTTGTCCGGTAAAGCCGATATCCAGCGGCAAGCTCTTAAAAGGCAAGGTAATTGGCAATTCCACCGAAACGGTAGCAGGCTCAATGACGGCATCCTTCACTTCTTTTCCTTCATTATCATAAGCATGCAGCTTCAATTTCTTCTCTTTAAAGGTTTCGTTCTCGCCATTTAGCTCAATGGTGCCTTGTACCTTCACCACTTTGCTTAACTCATTATCTGGCAGCGTAACCTCAACAGTATCCGTAGGCTGCAAGACTGGGGTACCTAATTGATAACCCACTGCTGGTTCTCCCTTGGTAACCAATGTTATGGGAAAAGACTTTGTATTTCGCAGCTCTACATGTACGTTAACCTCTTTAGGAGTCATTCTGACAAGGGTTACACCTCTGGGTAATGAATAAGAGAGTGGCAACGTATTTTCTCCAGGCTCAACCTTGCTTAGATCAAGAGTCACTTTATAATCGTCCGAGAACTGAAAGGAGATATCGGAATTCTTCCCCTTAACCTCCATACTGACACTATCTACATCCTTGTATTCCAGTACATATTTATCTTTATCTAGACCGATCTCTTCGATCTTCACATTCTCAATAATCTTCGATTTAGTATCGACCGTGGTCTGTCCAACAGGTGCAGTGTCGATACGAACCATAGTAAACAGTATGATCCCAAACGCAAGGGCT